>CAJWGB010000277.1 GCA_913031625.1 uncultured Planctomycetaceae bacterium
ACCGGTTGTCTCTCCTTTCCATGCGCCATTCTGGTCGAACAGCTGAGCCGATGGGTCATTGGTATCGTCCCATGACCCGTCACGATCGTATCTGTTTCGACGCCGGACATAGTCCACGACCTTGCGTTTCAGAATCCCGAGCAGCCATGCCCGCTCGGCGCCCTCGCCCGTATACCGGTCGTGAAAACGAATGCCGGCGAGGAATGTCTCCTGAACGACTTCCTCCGCGGCAGTATTGTCGCGCAGCCGGGAAACCGCATACCTGAATAGGTAATCGCCGTGCTCGTCCACCCATGTGTCCGGGTCGGACGCTGCCCGCCGGGTGGCGGTGGAATCTTGGGGATTTGTCACTCAATTCTCCGATCACGGGGATCGTGGGGATACTTTCGGACATCCTATACCCGATCATCCTTACGGCAAATTCAGCCTGAGATGCAATTCCGCATCGATTGTCCCGGCCGGCTTCGGCAGCGATCTGGATCAGTCGCAGAACACTGATTCATGTTGAGACGCCTGAGAAACACTGCACTTTCATTCAGAACTGTGAGCAGGCGTGGTGGCACGAACGCAGAATTGAGATTCCGGTCACTCTCATTCTGACAATCATCACGTTGCGAAAATGCATCAATTTGTTTCGATCCGCAATCCCTTGAGCAGGCCTACCACAAGACTGTCGGCAATTTCGCAAAGGTGAATCCTCGCCCAGTGCCTGACGTAAGATAGAATCAGGCATAAATCGTTCAAAAGTAGAATCCCGATGACCGCGACACACACGCAATCAGTGGCGAAAGAGGCTCGAACACGCCAGGTCGATCTGTCGGATCTGGTGAGAGAATACGCTGACGAGCTGCCGAAGACCGGCTGGCTGACTCGACTGAATCTGGTCAGGCCTCGGGAAAATCAGCAGTGTCTCCCAAATGTCACGAGAATCACCAAACGAGTTGTGGATGTCATTGTGGCCAGTTTGTTGCTGGTGCTCATGTCCCCGTGCTGTTGGTGTGTGTCTTGCTTGTCAAACTCACTTCTCCAGGACCGGCTATTTACTCACAAACTCGAGTTGGGTTGAACCTCAGGAAGAAGGCAGGTCGTGATCGTCGCCAGCGCCGTGACCTGCCGGATGGTGCCGAGGAACGACGTGGAACGCAGATCGACCGGAGAGAGCTGTCCAACTACGGCCGGCCGTTCACGATGTACAAGCTTCGCACAATGCGAACTGATGCAGAATTCGCAGGGGCGCAGTTTGCTCAGAAAAACGACCCTCGTGTGACCGCCATTGGTCGATTTCTTCGACCAACTCGGATTGATGAGCTTCCGCAGCTTTGGAATGTCATCCGAGGCGACATGTCGATGGTGGGACCACGACCTGAACGACCAGAGTTTATGGAAGAGCTGTCACGCGACATTCCCGACTACGTGAATCGACTGGGGCTGAAACCGGGGCTCACTGGAATGGCACAGGTCGTAAATGGTTACGACAATGAACTAAGCGGCTTTAAGCGCAAGGTCGGCTATGATCTGCTCTACCTGCGGAACTGCTGTCTTTGGAATGATCTCAAGATTCTGATCCGGACAGTGCGAGTCGTCATCACCGGTGATGGTGCACTGTAGTTCGCAGTTCCTGCTGACGCAGCGGTTCTGTATGACGCATCGGTCGATGCGTGACTCGTTGTCGTGCGATTTGCCAGAATCCACCGTTTAAGCTGCCCGCCCTCTTAACGGACAATGATTTTCAATTGCCTGGGCTCGAACGCTGTATTTACACCCACCTGTCATTCGGTGCCGTTCGGTCTGATGGTGTATCTCCGGTGTTGATCACACCACGCGGCTCGATCAGCAGGACATGACATTCCTCGTCGGCAACCGGTCTGTGTTCCACGCCTTTCGGAACGACGTACATCTCACCAGAGGTCAGGGTGACGCTGCCCTCTCGCAATTCAATCCTGACGGACCCTGACACGCAGTAGAACATTTCATCTGTGTCTGCATGGCTGTGCCAGACGAATTCACCACAGAGTTTGGCGACTTTGATCTGATAGTCGTTGAGTTCCGCGATGACCCTCGGCGACCAATGATCACTAAACAGTGAAAGCTTTTGCGACACGTTGACGGGGGGAATCTCATCCATAGCAGTAGCTTTCTGTCTCAGCTTCGTTTGGCGGCAGTGTGGCTTGTCTCTGTGTGATGCTCAGCGGACAGACATTCTAAGCAGATTCCCCCGATTGTTTCCCCGTGTAGGGGGGCTTGCGAGGGGGAGTCGATGATGGGCGTGCGAAACGAAGACCGCAACAAATTCCGGGTGTGTGCCCAACGTTGTGATCAAAGACAGGAGTGTCAGGATGCAGCGAGGGAAGTCCAACGCCAACTTCAGGAAGCGAACAGTGAGTGGTCCGTTTCTGAATGTTGTCCGCAGCGACACTCAGGAGATCATCGAGTAAGCCTCTGACCTGATCGATGGGCATGCGCACAAAAAAACGGTGACCGACTTCGGTCACCGTTCGTTGATCATCAATCAGGAGTGTTGACTACTCCTTCTTTGCTCCATCGCCACTTTCAGCGGGCGGGGCAGGAGCATCTTCTGCAGCAGGAGCGCCTTCTGCGCCTTCTGCGCCTGCTGCAGCTTCAGCAGCACAGCTTCCACATGCAGACTTGCATGGCTTGGCCTTTTTGCAGCGAACTTTCTTGCACTTCGGAGCTTTTGCAACTTTGCACTTCGGAGCTTTCGCAACTTTGCACTTCGGAGCTTTCGCAACTTTGCACTTGGCAACTTTGCATGGCTTGCAGCCGGAATCACAGCAGCCGGCTTCAGCGGCTGGGGCCATCGCGAATACAGCGACAACGGCCATCAGAATCAAATAACGCATTTCTGTTCCTTTTGTTCAGAAGAACGTCAACGGGCCACCGTAACCCACGGAAGCGGCCTCGCAAAAAAAAATCGAATCTGCCTCACGGTGAGGCGGCAGAAACGAGTCCCTGATCCGGCTCATGCCAGATCAACCGCGGGGCAATCTATCCTCTATAACCGGAAAATGTTACTCACCCACCCTGTTTTATCACTTTTTCCAGAAAAGCCCGGCCCCCCTGCAATGGTGTCCACCCTCAGCCCATTTCCAAATTGCCCGTTCTCATCGGGAGGCCTGAGTTGCTGGACGCTGACGAGCAAATCCACGACAACAATCTCATGAACAGCACACAAATCAGAGCCGCACTTCGGGCCGGGGAAAGAATCTATGCCTCGTGCATGGTCGGCCACTCTCCAATGTGGCCCAACGCGGTCGCGGCAACGGGTATCGACTTCGTGTTTATCGACTCGGAGCACATACCGGCGGACCGCGAAAACCTGTCATGGATGTGTCGGGCATTTGACGGAGTCGGGCTGCCGCCAGTCATTCGAATTCCGGAACCAGACGCGTTTGAAGCCGCAAAAATTCTCGACGGTGGAGCCGCCGGATTCATTGCTCCGTACATTGAAACGGTCGAGCAGGTCGAGGAATTAACGGCGGTTGCAAGGTATCGGCCGTTGAAAGGGCGTCGAGTTGAACAGGCTGTTCGTGAGCCTGAATCACTTGAGCCTGGACTGAAGAGCTATCTGGATGCACGCAACGGCCGTACTCTATTCATTGCAAACATCGAAAGTGTCCCTGCCATCGAGAACCTCGATGAACTGCTCGCAGTGGGCGGCATCGACTCCGTATTGATTGGTCCTCACGATCTGTCGTGCAGTCTTGGGGTTCCGGAGCAGTATGATCACCCTCGATTCGATGAAGCTGTTCGAAGCATATTTTCCACTGCCCGACGCCATCATGTGGGAGCAGGCATCCATTTCTGGACTGATATCGATCAGGAAATCGAATGGGCGAGGACAGCTGGTGCAAATCTAATCATGCACAGCGCTGATCTCACGCTGTTTAGCCAGGCACTGAAAGCGGATATCGCTCAGATCCGCTCGGCCCTGGGGGAAACTCAGGAGGTGACAGAGCAACGCGAGGACATTGTCTGAGGACAGAGTCTCTGAATCGTGACTTGACTCGGCGCGTTAGCCACGGGGAAACTGTTGAGTGCCGGAGAGGCTGGAGTTGCTGCAGTGAATCAACTTCCTTTCTGGTGTGGCATCTGATGCACCTTCCAACAGGTGCGTTCCTGGGAGTTGCGGATGAGTTTGTTTCAAAAAAAGCCTGCACACGAAACCACAGAGCTGAGCAAACGCTTCAATCTGATCGGACGAGTCGGTCAGGGAAGTATGTCCAAGGTGTGGCGTGCAGAGGACTATGTGTCTGGTCGCCTCTGCGCCGTCAAGCTTCTCGACAAGGAGAAGACTCAGCGATTTGAGAACCGGTTCAAGGGACTGGACAAACCGACGGAAGGCGAGATCGCCATCTCGCTGCGTCATCCCAACATTGTGCAGACATTTGAGATTGGCCACACACCAGAAGGCGAGATGTTTCTCGTCATGGAGTACGTCGAAGGTTGCGGGCTGGGGCTGCTGGTTGATCTGCAGTCAGACCGAATGCGAGAGCATCGGCTGCGTTATATGATTCAGATCGGGGAAGCGCTGATGTACTTCCACAAGAACGACTGGATTCATCGAGATATCTGTCCCCGGAACATCATGGTAACGGAAGATGACCACATTAAGCTGATCGATTTCGGTCTGACTGTTCCCAATACGCCGCCGTACAGGAAGCCGGGAAACCGTACGGGCACGGCCAACTACATGGCGCCGGAGCTGATCAAGCGTCAACCGACCGACCAGCGCATCGATGTCTTCTCTTTGGCTGTGACCTGTTACGAAATGTATGCGAAACGGCATCCGTGGGATGCAGCGATGACGATTGATGCTGTCCTGCAGCACATCAATAAGGCCCCGATTCCTCTCCCCGAACTGGTGCCACGAGTCGATTCTGAAGTCGCCGAAATCATTATGAAAGGGCTTGAAGCAAATCCAGCCGACCGGTGGCAGTGTGTCGATGAAATGGTCGAGGAACTGCGCCGCGTGGAGCGGCGGCTGGTGCGGGAGGCAACCGCATGGAGAAAACAGCAGGACAACAGTAAAAAGTCAGGCTCTGCCACTGAAGCTGACAAAGCGGGTGGTGAGTCGATCGAGATGCCGGCTGTCGGTCCAGAGGACTCAAGAACTGAGCATGGTCAGGCATCTGAACCGTCTGAGTCGACGAAGTCCGGCCGCAAGCGGCGCAAGAAAAAACGTCGCAAGAACGCCCTTTCAGACGATGATATCGCTGCTGCCCTCGCAGGTGATGACGGCTCAACCGGTTTCAGTAATCCGTCGATGCCAGCTGCGTCCAGTGACTCGACTCCTGCCGAGGGAGGCAGCGTCGCTGATGATGATGACGATGACGAAATGCTGTCGCTGGACTGAGCGTTACGTAAATGCTTATTTCACCCTCTCTCGGGAGGGGCGACCGAGCATCGAACCCACTCCGAGTCATTTCACGCCTCGTCAACGGAACCCTCAGCCTGTCTGATGGGCGAAACGGCAGTCAGACTGTGACTGCCGGATAAATGAGCATCCATGATCTGGTTTCTTCAGTGGCCAATTCGTGGGCAGAGCCTAAACCCGGAAGGAGGTCTCATGTTTCGGCAAAGTCCTTCAGGACCGGGATTCGGGCGGCGACCACGCTGCGTGGTGCGTATCGTTGTTCGTTTCTGAAGCGTTGGATATGATTCGGAAGGCCGATCTGCCGCCTTTACGGATTCGGCGGTCATCGGCACATTACATTCATTGCCGTCGTGTGCTCTTCAGGGTAACTGCGACGCTTGTCAGATATTCTCATGTCCCCATCCTCACACTCCGACACGGATCCTGTGACATTGCCAATCACCGAAACCGGGTTTGATTATCAGCCCCGTACTCGGGTGATTTTTGGCGCTGGCAGCTTTCGGCAACTCGGTGAGGTAGCAACCGGGTTTAACGCGAAACAGGTGCTGTTGGTGACAGACGTCGGGCTGCGTAAAGCTGGACACTGTGATCGAGCGTCTCACCTCCTCGACGCGGCCGGACTGAGGGTAAGTGTTTTCGATTCAGTCGAGCCCAATCCGACCACGGACGACGTTGACCGCTGCGTTGAATTTGCGAAGGCCGAGAGCATCGACCTGATTGTTGGTCTCGGTGGTGGCAGCAGTATGGACTGTGCAAAGGGAGCCAACTTTCTGCTTACCAATGGCGGGAGGATGGAAGACTACAAGGGCGTCGGTCGGGCGACGAAGCCCATGCTGCCAATGATTGCCGTCCCAACAACCTCCGGCACAGGGAGTGAAGCTCAGTCATTCGCTGTGATCGCTGATCCGAAGACTCACATGAAGATGCCCTGTGGAGATCCGAAGGCAGCGTGTCGAGTCGCGATTCTTGATCCGGAGCTGACGGTTACGATGCCCCATTCGGTGACGACGGCCACCGGCATTGATGCGATGACGCATGCGATTGAGAGTTTCGTCACGATCAAACGCAATCCCATGTCGCAGATGTTTGCGCGACAGGGATGGCAGTTACTCTCGCAGTCTTTTCCGCTTGTGATGGAAGACCCCGGTAACGTTGAAGCACGCGGCCAGATGCAGTTGGGAGCTCATCTTGCCGGAGCTGCTATTGAAAACAGCATGCTGGGGGCTGCTCACGCAACAGCGAATCCACTATCTGCACACTTTAAAACTGTCCACGGGATTGCGGTCGGTGTCATGCTGCCGCACGTCATTCGCTGGAACACTCCAACGGTTGGCGAACTTTACCGGGAACTGGCAATGGCGGCCGGATGGGCCGGGCGCGTTGATACCCCGGAGTCCGGTGCTGCTGCTCTTGCGGACGGCTTTACAGATCTGCTCCGAACGGCAGGAATGCCAACAAGAGTATCTGATGCAGTGTCGGAACCGCTGACAGATGAGATGATTCGCACACTTGCTGATGAGGCAGCTCTGCAATGGACGGGGACATTTAACCCGCGCAGGATGGATGCCGAGGCATTCGTTCAGGTTTACAGAAACGCTGGCTGACAATTCTCTCAACTTTCGGGGTGACCCATGAAACTGCTGAATCGAGTTTGCCTCTGTGTTGCGCTGGGCGCGATGGTTTCGATCGTCAGTGCGGATGAGACGGCCACCGGGACCGTCTTTAACGACGCGAATGGCAACGGACGTCTGGATCAGGGGGAATCAGGAATCCCCGATGTGGGCGTTTCCAATGGTCGTGCCGTGGTGAAGACTGACGCAGACGGGCGGTATTCCATCGCTGTCACCGATGACACCATCCTGTTCGTGATTAAGCCGGACAGATACCGAACCCGGCTGGATGAGAATCATGTTTCACGGTTCTATTACATTCATAAGCCGAACGGATCGCCGAAGGGATTGAAGTTCCCCGGTGTCGCGCCGACCGGACCGTTACCCGGACAGGTGAACTTCGCGCTCTCTCGGCAAAAGGAATCTGAAGAGTTCGACGTTCTGTTCTTTGGGGATCCTCAACCCAGAACTCAGCAGGAAATCGACTTCATGGCTCACGATGTGATCGAAGGTCTTGCCGGCAGTGATGCGGCCTTTGGGGTCACACTGGGCGACATTCTTTTCGACGACCTGTCGTTGTTCGATAGCTTCAATCGAACGGTCGGGAAGATTGGTATCCCGTGGTACAACGTGATTGGCAACCACGACATTAACTACAAGGCTGCGCGGGATGAAGACAGCGATGAAACTTTTGAACGGGTTTACGGCCCTGCGTATTACTCCTTCAACTACGGCGGCGTGCACTTCATCGTTGTGGATGATGTTCACTGGATGACGGACGGAAAGAAGATGTTCTATCGAAGCGGTTTGAGTGATTCTCAGCTTGAGTTTATTGAAAATGATCTTGAACAGGTCCCGCAGGAAACGCTCGTTGTTGCGATGATGCACATTCCGCTCGTTAAGTCGACGGCATGGCTCAAGCCCAAGCGTGAACGCCTGTTTCGAATCCTTGAGTCGCGTGACCACTGCGTGTCGCTGGCCGGCCATACACACCATCATGAGCATGTGATGATTGGCGGAGAGTCCGGTTGGAAACGCCCGCAGCCTCATCATCACATTATTAACGTGACAGTTTCGGGTTCATGGTGGTCGGGCAGTCCGGACGAGAGTGGCATTCCTCACACGATGTGCAAGGATGGCACGC
>CAJWGB010000278.1 GCA_913031625.1 uncultured Planctomycetaceae bacterium
GAGGATCGTGGCTGGCCGAGGCAAGAAACGTACAGTCCATCAGCATGTCAGGTCGCAATACGACTTCGGAATCGGGGACAGCGACTTTAACTTCCAGAGTGTTCTTTTGGATGTCCGCTTCCGAGCTGACAAACAGAACGGTGCCGACCATCGGTTCTGATGCAACCGGGTTTCTGATCTCAACGCGTTGTCCGGTAGAAACACCTGGGATGTCATCAAATCGCACGTCGACCCGAATCTGCAGCGAATCCGGCTGGTAAAGAGTGACGATCGTGCTGCCATCATGGCCAGGCATCTGGGTCATCCCGGACCCGATTCGTGAACCCGGCTGAGCCACAAGGTGGAACACACGACCATCAACCGGAGCTGTAACTGTCATTCGGTCCAATTGGAGTTTGGCTTCCGCAACCGCGATTGTGGCGTGATTTGTTCGCGCCTGTGCAGCCTTGAGCATTGCAGCGGCTGCATCACGTGCTTTGATTTCATCGGCCCGCAACTCGAGTTGTGTCCTGAGCGCGTCCCGGCGTTGAGTCAGGGCGGTCTGTTGCTTTCTGAGTGATTCGGTTCGGTCACGCAGTTCTTCCACCATGGCCGCTGCGGCGTCGGCATCGTTCTTTGCAATGTCAATCCTGACTGCCGCGACCACGCCACTTGCAGCAACCTTGCTTTCATAGTCCTGCTTCTTCGCTGCGTGATTGGCTTCAGCCCGACGGAGTTCAAAAGGCAGATTGCTCAGCGCAGTGTCGACCGTCGCGAGCGCCGCCTGTGACTCGCCCAGAGGAGCTTCCAGGTGTACCGGCTGCTCAAACCGCAAAATGGCAGCGTCCAGCCGAGCCTGAACTTCATCAAATTCTGCTCTGCGCAGTTCAAGGTTTGCCAGTGCCCGGTCGTATGCCAGTTGCGCATCATCTTTAATCAGTTGGGCAACAGGTTCTCCGGCTCGGACTGCCTGGTCCTCGACCACCAGAAGTTGTTCGACGACACCCGGCGCAAGCGCAGTGACCCGAACAGGAGTGGGGCGCGGTTCGATCCACCCGGCCGCCTGAAACAGCGGGCTGCCTTCCGAGTGCACAGTCGCATCGCTGGCGACGACAGGCATGACAGTCACTGCTCGCGGTTCAAAGATCAGATCTCGCGCACACCACCCGATCAGCGAGAAAAATCCAGTGATCAGGACGCCGGGAATGACGTACCGAGTCACCAGATTTCGTTTCCCTCGCGTACCCTGAGGAGACGCGCTGCGATCCACGGCCAGCGACTGCAGGTCCACTTCGTCCGTCATCGATTCAGAGCTTCTTCACAAAGACGCCGGTTGCCAGCACGGTGAGATTGCCTTCCTCATCGCGTTTTGCTTTTCCGGTGACGACGACAGTTGAGAGTGCCTTCACATTCAAGAGCTGCTTCGCACCCGCCTTGATCAGTTCGCCGTCATCATCGACAACCTTCACCAGTGCGGTTGCTGTGGGCAGCTTTGTCGTTTCACAACAGTAGTCCCATGGTTTCCCGCATTTGTCGCCGGGAATGTCGCTGCATGATTTCAGTGAGTTGTCCACGATGGTGAAGGCTGCCCGTCCCTCAATCCATGGGTCAACGCTGCCGCCAATGCGTCCTTCGACCACAATTTCGGCGCCGTCTTCCGCAGCTTCCCGTGCAGCAAGCACTTCAAGGACTCCGTCCGGCTCCGCGTTGAGCAGGTAAGGACTCCCGTCGACTGAAGGCTGAGATGTTTCCTGTGAATTGGCTGTCTGTTCCTCTGATCCGCTGTCTGCACATCCGAATGCCGTGATCAGGGTCAGGCCGATAAATATTATCCTGTTCATAGTGATGTCCATAGTCGTTGTTAGTTTGTTTGACGCTGGCGAGGCCAGCGTAATCCTGTTGTTATTACTGTCAGACCGACTTAAGTCCTTCCACAATTGGCAGACGCAATGCACGAATCGCGGGAGGTATTGCCCCAAGGATTCCCAGCAGCAGCCCAAGGGCACACCCGATGAGAATGGCCGTGTTATCCAACTGCATCGCAAAGGCCCCCATCGTGAATCGCACTGTTGCCCCCCGCACAAACACGAGTGCCAGCAGACTGGCGAGCAGGCTTGCCGCAGACGAAAGCAGAACTCCCTCCTGCAGAAGGCTGACGACTATCGAACGTCTGACGAACCCCATCGTCTGAAGTGTTGACAGTTCGGCGATTCGTCCGACAACTGAGCCGTACATCGTGTTCAAACCCGCAAAGACACCGGCGCCCGAAATCAGGAAGACGACGAGCCACGAGAGCCAGCGAACAGGTTTGTAGTCCCTTTGCAGTGAGTCGTAGTAATCCGTTTCCTGCATCGCCTGCAGTTCGAGATCGAGTCGTTCCTTGCAGAACAGATCCAGATCAGCAAAGTCGGCTTCCGGACTGAGCGTCATGGCGACAACGCTGAGGTCCTGCCGCTTCATCGCCTGCTGAAGATCATCCAGCCGGCACCAGGTTTCAGATTCAAATGCTGAACCACCCGCCGAGAAAATGCCGCTGATTTTCCATTTACGGCCTTCAAACGAAATCGCGTTTCCAACCTGAGTTTCCTCAGCCGTTGCTCCGAGTTTGGTTGTTGCCATGCGTCCGAGCATGACTTCACCTGTTGCGGGCCACCTGCCTTCCTCGAGTTCCACCTGTTGTCGCACCAGTCGTACTGGAGCAGTAACTCCGCGCACCAGTCCCATTTCCGGCGGTCGGCCTCCTGCTTCAACCTGAGTTCCGAGGTACAATTCGGGCGATACATATACCTGGTCGCCTCGCCTGCTTATGCCCGGTATGCTTGCCGGAACAAGATCAGCTGTTCGCATTGGGATCGACGAATACTCAAGGTTCTCACCCATCCCAAGAGAAAACACAATGGCTGTCCGTGGATCCCCGGACACAGCCAGTGATCGTTCGAGCCCTCGAATAAAGCCGACCACCACCAGCACCATCGTCACCACGGTTGTCAGTCCGACCAGAGTCAGAAAGCTGCGCAGCGGGCGACGAAAGAGATTGCGAATTGCATACTCCCAGGGGAGCAGACGAAAGAACATGGGGTTCTCAGGCAGTGTGGCGAGATATCATCTGCGCGGTAAGCGCAGGGACGCAAGGCAGAGGTATCGCAGCTCGCCTGTCAGCACTGAAAGGAGCAAAAGCGCGTGCGCATCCGTCGTCCTGATTCCAGACAGACTTCCGGCCTGACCGCGTTGGTTTCCGAAGTTGACGGTAAACCAGTTGATGCACATTCTTTGCCAGTCAGAATCCAATCAATCGGATCCGGTTCCCACTCTTTCAATTGCCGTCCGCCATCAATCAGAGCTCCACTGCAGATTCCACGGCAGTGCTGATTCTCTGGATCCTGATTTTGTTTTGGGCAGGGTGGAGCAGGCTCTGAAGTCGCCTCGCCTTGCTCTGTAGCTGTGCAGCAGGAGTCTGCTGAGGGCGATTCTTCCACTGATACACAGCAACCGTGGCCCGTGCACAGTTCAACTCCGCACGATAATGGGCACAGCAACAGGGTGACTGCGAGAAAAATGGCGTGAAAACGTTGCGACATTCTTCCAGTATACTCTGGACGCGCACCATGAGCAAATTCTAATTTCACTGTGTTCGCATGAGGTCACCCCGGTTCGAGGTCAGGCTGCCGGAGAGAAGTCTGCCTTCGATCAGGCTGGTCGCCGCTCTTAGTTCGCTCAGGGCGTCGATGTAACGCAGGTTGACTCTCAGGAAAGTCTCCTGTGCCGTGAGTACGGCAAGATACTGGACCTGTCCCTGATCATACCCATCAGTCACCAGCTTCAGCGATTGCTTCGCACGCGGAACCATCTGCTGGCGATAGCGCTCGACCTGCTGTCGTGCGTTAAGGTAGCGTTTCCATGATGTCGCAAGCTGGTCTTTCAGCCTCAGTTCAACCTGTCGAACCTCCTGACAGGCACGCACCCATTCCGCACGCGCGGCATGGATGTTTCCCTGATTGCGATTGAAGACGGGGACGGGTACTCCGACCTGAACGTTGGTGACTTCTTCATCCGTCACGTTGTTGTGTCGATGGCTGACGAACACATTCACATCCGGGACCGGCTCGACTTCTGCTCGGCAAACGGCCGTTCGTGCTCCGACGGCTCTGGCGCGAGCGGCTCTCAGAAGCGGATGGTTTGTCAGAACAATTGCCTGAGCGTGGTCCCAGGTTAAGTCAGGAAGGCGAGCATCCAGTTCTTCAGCGAGTGGCTGCGGGCTCAATTCGGAGACTCCCGCTGTGACAGCCAGTTTCCGCCATGCTGCGGTGGAGCTGTTGCGAGCATTGTCATGCAGGATCCGCGATTCGTCTGCTTTGATCTGCGCCTGCAGCAGATCATTTTGAGTTGCCTGTCCGGCATCGATGAGCCGCTGCGTGGACTGCACAACTTCCTCGCCAATCGTGGCGAGTTCTTCGGTGAGTCTCACACGCCATTCCGCAGCCAGGACGTCCCAGGAACGAATCTGCAGGTCGGTCAGAATTCGTTGCTCAGCGGAGTGGAACTGAAAGTGTTCACTGTCCACAAATCTGGCTGCTATCTCAGTGTCGAGTTGCAGCTTGTTTCCCGTCACGATTCGCTGACTGGCAAACATGCCCTGTTGGCCGGCAGTCCCCTGCAGTCCGATCTGCATCCCGTGGTAGCCGATGGTCGGATTTGGATAGAGTCCGGCCTGAGTCTGCTTGCCTCGTGCGGCTTCCAGGCGAGCGCGCGCCTGCGCAAGAGCCGGGTTATGACGAAAGGCAATCTGTCGTAGCGACGCAAACGTCAGGCCACCCGTGGGTTTCGCATTTGTTCGTGCAACTGGTCCCGATGGTGGGGGAGGCAGAGGCGAATAGAGTTCTTCTGATTTCTGAACGTCGCGTACATTCTGCGCACCGGCACATACTGCCAGACAGAACCAAAGAACGAGTGGTCTTGCTTTGCTCACAGTACGGCGTCCCTGCAATTAAATGCGGCCTCAACAACAGGCAACAGGATCGGTATCGGCATGCGAGATTCCCTGAATCCCGCATGGTGGTTGCGTCCCATGCGTCCGGTTCAACCTGCAAAGTCAGCCACGGTTAAATGCCATGGATCTCTGTTCTACGGCAACTTCATCCATGCTGCGTCCGGGGAAGCGAACACCAGGACTTGAATTGGATGCAGAAGGACTTACGGTAGTCCACTGGTGCGAAGTCCGCCTCTCTGAAATTGAACCTCCGCAGCTCCAGCAGAAACACAAGTCTTATGGTCCGAAAGCAACTCCTCGTCATCCTGCTCGTTTTGTCTGGATTGCTGAGCACTTCACGGGCTGGCGAACAGCCGCGTCCGGACATCGTCTTCATCATTGTTGATGACCTGAATGACTGGCTGGGATGTCTGGGCGGTCATCCGGATGCACAGTCGCCGCACATCGACGCTCTGGCAAAAAGTGGGATGCTCTTTTCCCAGGCGTACTGCAATTCGCCTCAGTGCCGACCGTCGCGAACGAGTTTGCTTTCCGGGGTGTACCCGTTTAAGACGGGTACCTATTTCAATGCAAAGTACCGGCAGGAAACAAAAATCACGACCCCCACACTTCAGCAGTACTTCATGGATAGCGGTTATCGAGTCGTGAGTGGTGGCAAGGTCTTTCATGGAACGCCCGGCAAAGTCGGGGACGATCTACTCCAGCGGCCCGCTGATCCACGGCCCCCCAAAGGTAAGAACAATTTTAATGCAATGCAGGCCCCCAACGATGGTTACGCGCTGGAAACTACGGACGAGCACATGGGGGACTACAAAATCGCTCAATGGGCCAGTAAACAGTGGAACACAGTCTCGGACAAGCCTCTCTTCATGTCAGTCGGTTTCTTTCGTCCTCATCGTCCGCTTCACGTGCCGAAGGCATGGTTTGAGAAGTTTCCACTGGAATCTATCCGGCGACCGCTGGAACCCAAAGGCGTTGATGACTGGGATGATATGCCGGAGTTCGCGAGACGACTGGCGAGGACTCATGCTCACAAGCCGCTGCATCGGGGATTAAGTGACCATGAATATATCGTCGCCAACAGGGAGTGGGATGCCACAATTCGGGCCTACCATGCGTCCATTGCATTCGTGGATCGTCAGATTGGCCGATTCCTTGAGAGCCTGAAGAAGAATCCACGCGGACGCGAAACATGGGTGATGCTCGTTAGCGATCACGGCTGGCATCTCGGCGAAAAGAAGCACTGGTGCAAAGGTGCTATCTGGGAACAGACGACTCACATTCCGTTTATCGTGCGTGGTCCCGGTGTCAAAGCCGGAACAACGTGCACTCAGCCCGTGAGCCTGATCGATGTCTACCCGTCGCTCGTTGACCTTGCCGGTCTTGAGGTTCCGGAGTGGGCGGACGGCCGGTCCATTCGACCTCAGTTGAGTAACCCAGCGATCGCTCGAGGCCCGGCTATCTCGTCTTACGGAGCGGGAAACACGTCCGTTCGCACGGAGCAATGGCGATATATCCGCTACGAAGACGGGTCAGAGGAACTCTATGACCATCGAGTTGACCCTCATGAGTGGACTAACCTCGCGGGTCACACAGAACACCAGCAGACGAAGCAGAATCTGGCTCGCATGATTCCTGTTGATCAGCATCCCGGGATCAAGGTGCAGAGCTGGTTTGACAGGTTTCAGAAGTGATCGAAGTTTGCTCCAATACAAGCACGACGCGCGAGCGCGTCGACGAAAGTGGATACTTGAGTCGTGCCGTGTCCTCGCTGGTATGATCGTTCCGGATGCCTTCACTCCGGCTTGTGCCACTTGCTTGTATCTCAGACCCTGGCGCGACACCCGGTCATCACCCCTAACTCCCGATTGAGGTATAGCTTTGCGGTATCTGCTTGCTGTTGGTGTTTTTCTGGCTCAATTGACTGCAGCTCAGGCTGGTCAGCCGGCTGAAGAGCGTCATCCCAATGTGCTGATGATCTGTATTGATGACCTGAATGACTGGGTCGGTGCATTGGGTGGTCATCCTCAGGCACTCACCCCAAACATGGACAAGCTGGCGGAAAGAGGCCTGTTGTTCACCAACGCTCACTGCACAGCCCCGGGCTGCAATGCGTCTCGCACAAGTCTCTTGATGGGACTGCGTCCATCGACCACGGGAATTTATCAGAACGCGCATGATTGGCGCAAGACTTCGCTGGTTGATACCGCCGTGCACTTGCCACAACATTTCAGGAACAGCGGTTACAAGACCCTTGGAACAGGCAAACTTTTTCATGCCCACACGTTTTTTGACCCAAAATATCTTTCGGGGTTCAGCGACCCGAAAGCATGGGACGACTATTACCCCTCACTGACCCAACAGATGCCTGCCGAGCGTGTTCCTGCAAAATGGCCCGTCAACAGCAGCAAGAAGTTCTACGGGGGCCACTTCGACTGGTCACCGCTTTCCATCGACAATACTGAGATGGCAGACGCCAAAGTAGTCCACTGGGCTAAAAAGCAACTTGCCACGGAACACGAGAAACCGCTTTTTCTGTCGGTGGGCATCTACCGTCCCCATGTTCCGTGGTACGCGCCCCAGAAATACTTTGACCGGTTTCCCCTCGATTCCATTCAGCTTCCCAAGCATCTCGATCAGGATATGGCGGATGTTCCCGAGGCAGCCCGAGAATTGACAAAGAGCCAATGGCACGAATGGATTGTTGCCAACAAACAATGGAAAAAGGCTGTCCAAGGCTACCTTGCTTCACTGTCCTTTGCGGACGACATGATCGGAGAACTTCTCGCCGCGTTGGACGATGGGCCGCTGGCGGACAACACCATCGTCATACTCTGGGGAGACCACGGCTACCACCTTGGAGAGAAAAAGCACTGGGAAAAGTTTGCGTTGTGGGAAAACACAACACACGTGCCACTGATCGTTTACTCGCCTCAGCACACAAAACCCAACACGAAATGTGAGAACCCCGTGAGCCTGCTGGATCTGTTTCCCACGCTGGTTGAACTTTGCGGACTGAAAAGCCCACCGCAAAAACTCGAGGGACAGAGCTTCGTCGACCTGCTCCTCGATCCAGACGCGACCACCGAACGGATGGCCATCACGACGCAAGGCAAAGACAATCACTCGG
>CAJWGB010000279.1 GCA_913031625.1 uncultured Planctomycetaceae bacterium
AGGGACTGAATGCGAGCCTCGAGCCGATTGTCGGAACCTCCTCGGCGTTCAAGGTGCAGTTCGTTCATCTTTTTCAGGAGGTCCAGTTGTTCGCGCTGGGCTGTCGGTGACAGGTGCGAGTTGTTGATATGCCGGATGACTTTCTTCGGGTCCACACTGGAATGATTGATGTGAGTGCCCTGATAGATTCCCGGAAGAAAACTGTTGCTCCAAAGCTGCGGGCCAACGACCGGCTTGCCGGGGCAGAGGACCACGAATCCGGGAAGGTTTTGGTTTTCAGTGCCAAGCCCATACAGTAGCCATGACCCCATGGCGGGTCTCGTGGGCTGTGTCTCCCCACTGTTCATCATCAGCAGTGATGGTTCATGGTTGGGGATATTGGTATGCATGGAACGCAGAATGCACAGATCGTCCACGTGTTTGGCGACGTGGGGAAACAGATCGCTGACCTCGATTCCTGATTGGCCGTGCTTCCTGAATTGAAACGGGCTCCTGAGCAGGCCGCCGGTCTTGCGTTCTGTCTTGAGGTTGGCCGCGTCCGGCCGCTGGCCGTTGTATTTGTCAAGTGCAGGCTTCGGGTCAAAGGTGTCGACCTGCGACGGACCGCCATTCATGAACAGATGAATGACATGCTTCGCCTTCGGTGCAAAGTGAGGCGCCCTGACTGCCAGCGGGTTGCGAGACTCCCCGGCTGCGGACTCCTTCAGAAGCCCGGCAAGTCCGAGCATGCCCATGCCCATGCCCATACGCTGAAGGGACGCGCGCCGTGACGTCAGGCCCGAAAATGGCATCATTTCATTGTTTTTACTCATGGTGCGTTACTCAGGAGATCCATTCCGGGATGACACGGCCGCCGACATCTGTGAGTCGGAAATCACGACCCTGAAATCTGTGAGTTAGCTTCAGATGGTCCAGGCCAAACTGATGCAGCATCGTGGCATGAAGGTCGTTCACATGCACACGGTTTTCTTCTGCATGCCAACCGATCTCATCGGTCGTACCGTAGACCTGACCGCCTTTGAGACCACCACCTGCCAGTGCCATGCTGAAAGAATAGGGATGATGGTCTCTGCCGGTCCCCACTTCTCGCTTACCGCCACGGTTCTCTCCAAGAGGAGTACGCCCGAATTCAGATCCCCAGACGACCATGGTTGAGTCCAATAATCCTCTTTGACGCAGGTCTTTAATTAACGCTGCAATCGGCTGGTCGACACATCCAGCGTTGTAGGGAAGCTCCTTGGGTATGTTGCTGTGATGGTCCCATGAGGCATAAATGATGTTGATAAAGCGGACTCCTCGCTCAACCATTCTGCGTGCCAGCAGGCAGTTGCGAGCGAAACTGTTCCACGTGTCGGCTCCCTGTTTACCACGCCCGCCAAGTCCGGCCGGTTCCCTGCGTTCGATGCCGTAGGCGTCCAAAGTGTCTTTAGTCTCGGATTTCAAATCGATCAACTCAGGCGCGGCCGTCTGCATTCGGAATGCGAGTTCGTACGAAGCAATTCTGGCGGCAATTTCCGGATCGTTAACCTCCTCATAACGAGACTGGTTCGCGTCTCGGAGTGTATTCAGACCCTCCCGCTGCAGCTCCAGCGGAATGCCGCCTGGATTCGAGAGATTCAGGACAGGTTCTCCCTGATTGCGAAACAGCACTCCGGCATGAGTCGAAGGAAGGAATCCAGACTGCCATAGAGTAGCACCACCGGAGGAGCCTCTGCCGCTCGTGAGCACGACGTAGCCCGGCAGGTTCTGTGAAGCGCTGCCCAGTCCGTACGTCAGCCACGAACCCATCGTCGGAAGACCGAATGTCCCTCGGCCACACTGCATCAAAAGCTGTCCGGGGTGGTGGTTGAACTGATCCGTGTGAAGTGAACGAACCAGCAGCAACTCATCCGCAACCGTTCCAAGGTGTGGCAGCACCTCGCTCAATTCCATGCCGCATTCACCGCGTGGGTGAAATTTGAACGGGGAACCCTGAAGCAGGGCCTTGTCTTTGCTGATGAACGCGAACCGCACCTTCTCAAGCATCGTTTTCGGAAGGGGCTGACCGTGGCGTTCTTTCAGGATGGGCTTGGGGTCAAACAGGTCCAGGTGAGAGGGTGCACCGGCCATGAAGATGAAGATGCACGCTTTCGCCCTGGCATCGTGGTGGGGCTGACGTGGAGCAAGCGGGTTGACGACATCTGAGTCCGCCGCAGAGGCCGCGGAAAGCAGTCCGTCCTGTGTGAGCATTGATCCGAGGCCGGCAAGTCCCAGGCCACTTGCTGTGGTATTGAGGAACTGTCTGCGTGAACGAATCAAGTGTTGTTGAATAGGATTCATTTTGCCTTAGTCCCGGACAATGAATTCGTCCAGATTGAGAATCATTCTGACGGTCGCAACCCACGCTGCGTTTTCTTCGACCGTGGTCCCATCAGCCATATGCTGTTTGGTCAGCGCCTTGGCATCATCCGGGTGCTGGCCGTAGTACTTACGACAGGCTGCAAGGAGGTCACGGAAACGAACCAATTGCCTTTCTGAGGGCGAACGTACGGTACACAGGCGGAGCGCGTAAACGAGTCGATCATCATCCTCGCCCTGCTGCTGCAACACCCGCCGGGCCATAGACTGGGCTGCCTCCGTGAAGACTTCATTATTCAGAGTTGCCAACGCCTGCAGTGGCGTGTTGCTGCTGGTTCGCTGCAGACTCGTAGTGTTGGAGTCGGGACAGTCAAAGCTGATCAACGTCGGGTGCGGGGATGTGCGTTTAAAGAACGTGTACATGCCTCGGCGGTACCGGTCTTCGCCGTCGCTGGTCTTCCATTTGAAGTTGTTGGCGTAGCTGAGTTCTGCGACCCCCGGAGGAAGCGGAGGAAAGACACTCGGGCCACCAATTTTGCTGCTGAGCAGGCCACTGACAGAGAGATTCAGGTCACGAATGATCTCTGCCTCAACTCGAACTCGATTCTGACGCCCGAACAGTCGGTTCGTGGCGTCAACCTTCCTGAGGTCGGCACGGTGACGAGAAGACTGTCGGTATGTTGAACTGGTGACGATGGTGCGTATCAACTCCTTTCTGCTCCAGCCCATTTCTCGCGGAAATGTCCACGCGAGCCAGTCGAGGAGTTTCGGATGGGTGGGGGCCTCACCTCGCACTCCAAAATCGTTGACTGTGGGGACGAGGCCTCTGCCAAACAGCCGTGCCCAGACGTGGTTGACTGTGACGCGCGCTGTCAACGGATGCCGTGGGTCGACCAGCCACTGGGCGAGGTCGAGACGGTCAGGCCGTTGGTCTTTCTGCCGTGCGGCGAGTGGATGAGTCCGAGCGACCACAGCCAGAGCGGAGTTACTGACTTCCTCTCTGGGCGTCAGAAAATCTCCGCGGTGCAGGACTTTCGTAGTTCGAGTGGCAGGCTGCATGATACGAACTGTCATCGTCGGTGTTTTTGGCGCTTCTGAGTCCAGCTTTGCCAACTGTCCAATCAGCTTTGCGGTCGCAGGAATCCGATGGGCAGCAAACCGAGCAAGTTCATCCTGCTGCGCTGCATCTCGGTCCTGCGCGGGTGTTTGCAGGCCCTTCACCAGCGAGGCGGGGAGCGCCCGCGCCGGGTTGAACCCGGACATCAGGCTCACTCGAAACCGGCCGATCGTATGCTGTCCGCCGTACTGCTGATCAAGCACGATCTGAATGTACGGAAACTCCTTCAATTCGACTGGCTCGGTGGTGTAAATCGTGATCTGGTGCGGCTTGCCGGTCTCAGGGGCGATAGCCCAGCCACTCTTACCGTCCTTCTTAAGAATGCCATCCGGTTCAAATTTTGACTGCGAAAAGTCTGCCTCGGCACTCACCAGCTTGATGGCTTCATAGTCTTTAAATTCAGCATCTCGTCCACGGTAAAGTCGAACGGATGAAAGGACGAAGTTGCCATTTGGTGCGCGTCCGGGACCATTGGAAGCAAGTCTGTCATCTGTCAGCAATTCGACTTTGATTCCGGTCAGCGGCTTCTTCGGCGAGTCAAAGAACAGTGTGTACTCGTCCTTATCCAATATCTCTCCGGTCGCCAGCAGCGACTGATCGGGAAGTTCCTCGAGTTTGGATTTCCCGGATGTCTTAAGCCTGACCGGGGAAGCAACGTCAAAGGAAACTGAATCGGGTGCTGAGACCTGTCGCTCAAGTTCCTGCAGGACGCCGTTGATTCGTGGAGCAAACTCCTTCTTTGCAGCCTCGAGTTCTTCACGCAGGTCGACAGTTTTTGTCTCATACTCTTGCAGGTCACGATTGTATTTTGCGAGCGCTGCCCGACTTGCGCTGACTTCAGTGTTTCCTTCGTTTGAATCATTGAAGAACCCAAAGAGCTGGTAGTACTCACGCTGAGAGATGGAGTCGTACTTGTGTGTGTGGCAACGAGCGCACGTCATAGTCAGGCCCATCCACACGGCGGAAGTAGTTTCTGTGCGATCGAATGTGGCCTCGATTCGAAACTGCTCCTTATCAGTGCCGCCTTCCGTGTTGGTGAGGGTCTGGCGATGGAACGCGGTCGCCAGCAGACCAAGGTCAGTCGGATCGCTCAACAGGTCTCCCGCAAGCTGTTGAATGGTAAATTGATCAAAGGGCAGATCTTCGTTGATGGCGTGAATTACCCAGTCGCGGTAACGCCAGGCGTTCGGGCGAGGTCGGTCCTTCTCATAACCGTCTGAATCTGCGTAACGCGCTTTGTCCAGCCAGTGCCGTCCCCAGCGTTCACCGAAGTGTGGGGAGTCAAGGAGCTTATTCACGAGAGTCAGGTAGGCCCCTTCGCTTCGGTCATTCAGGAAACTATCCACCTCTTCTGGTGTGGGGGGAATGCCCAGCAGGTCATAGTAGAGTCGCTTCACAAGAATTGCGGGCTCCGCCTGATCCGACAGGTTTAAACCTCGTTCCATAAGACGAGCGATGACAAATGCATCGATCGGGTTCGCGGTGCCAACCAGATTCACGGACGGCAATGGTGGGTTTGCGACCGGACGATAGGCCCAGTGAATGTCGAACTCTGCTCCGTCAGTAATCCATTGCTTCAGAAGACTGATTTCTGAGGCCGTCAACGGATCCCCCTCAGGCGGCATTCGGTCGTCTTCTGCAGACGTCACACGCGCGAGTAGCTCGCTCTGACCTGGTTTACCAGGAACAACAGCGTGGGCTCCAGATTCCAGAGCCGCATATGCAGATTCGGAGGACGTCAGTCGCAGGCCGGATTCTGCTTTATCGGGCCCGTGACAGACGATGCAGTGTTTGGCAAGAATGGGCTGTATCTGGGTCGAAAACTCCACCTTTTGGGCCTGAAGTACGGAACTCAGGAGGAAGAGGAACAGCAGAGTCAGGGAGGGTCGTTTCACGCGGGAAACCCCTGGAAATGAATGGGGGGACGTGGAGCACAACGGGACACGAATGGGGAGAGACCCTCATTGTAGCAGATACCCTCACGCGATCCGCAAGCCAATTCAGGGATTGGAGGGCAACGGGCGGCTGGCGAGTGACCCGGATTCTCTAATCAAGTCGCAATTAGCGTTGCCGCCCAATAGAAGTACGCAATTTGGCTTGTTAAACAGTGAGGGTTGATCCCACCATTCTGTGGCACGGGAGTAGACAACTCCCGAGAAACAGAGTTCATGCCCCCCTCACGCATCATCCTGCTCACTGTGTTGACGGCACTTGTCTGCCTGTCGACACCTGTCTGTGCCCAGGCTGGGTCTGAGAGTGCCGGCTCGATGAAGTCCGGGGATGTCCGGAATGCTGACTCCCAATTGCGTGTGTCCGGGCCGTTGTTGCTGACCTATTGCGGCCTCATCATGGCCGGGTCACTTGGTGGCGGGCTGTTGCTGTCCCGCGTGAAGCTCTCCCATACTCAGATGCAGACGGTGATCAGTTTTGTGGGTGGACTCATGTTGGGGATTGGATTCCTGCATCTGCTCCCGCATGCAATCCATGAAATGGCGTCGCCGCAGTCGGCGACGAACTGGGTAATGGTTGGCATCCTGTTGATGTTCATCATGTTGCGGCTGTTTCACTTTCATAACCATGAACCCGGTGCGACGGAGCAATGCGATCATGATCACGACCATGATACTGGTCATGGCCACAAATACTCGCACGGTACTGGGATCGAACACAGTCCCGCCATGTGCCACGATCACGGTCATGCACATGGAATCACCTGGGCTGGAATCGCATTCGGGCTGTGCCTGCACACGATAATTGACGGGCTGGCACTCGCCGCGAGTGCCCGACTCCCTGTCAGCTCCACAACGTTTTACCTCGCCGGCAGCGGTACCTTCCTCGCCATCCTGCTCCACAAGCCTCTTGATGCTGTATCAATCACATCCCTCATGATGCTGGAGGGGTGGAGCAAACGTCAAATCCGCCTTGTGAACGTTGTGTTTTCGTTGATGTGTCCAATCGGAGCACTTTTTTTTGTGCTTGGAATACAGCAGTTTGCTCATTATCAGCGGGAGATTCTCGGTACCTCACTGGCGTTCTCAGCAGGCGTCTTTATCTGCATCTCGCTGAGTGACCTGCTTCCTGAGATGGAATTCCACTCACACAACCGAGTCCGTCTGACCGTGGCTCTGACCGCCGGCATCGCAATCGCATGGGGCCTGACATTCCTCGAGCCGGCGCATAAGCACTAGCAGTTGTGAGTCTGCCGGCCTTCGCAAGGCTCGCTCTGGCCCGGGTTTGCTCGCCGGGCTTATCCCTGACGTCGCAACTCAGTGTCTTCGGACGATTCAGCGTGCACTGTTGCTGTGTCCGTGTCTTCCACTTCGTCCTCAAACAGTTCGTCAGCGTTTGGATGAAAGACCCCTTTCAATGATCCGGCTTCGGCAGTGCCCGCCACTGCCTCTTCAATCGCGTTCTCGTCGACGCCGGAAAACGCAGCCGCTTCGTCTTCTGGTTTGTGCAGGTCGTAGGCAACTTTGTGCCCTGGCAGCCACAGTGGCTCAACCTGCTTCTGCTGAAACAGCTCGGCCAGATGTTGATGGCACGTGAAGAAGAGAATCTGCTGGCCTTCTGCGGCAATCTCGATGAGGCAATCGGCCGCGGCACGCGTTCGCTCCTCGTCAAAATTCACAAACAGGTCGTCCATGATGACCGGCAACTCGATGCCTCGGGAAGCAAACTCTCTCACCAGAGCGAACCTCAGAGCGAGAAACACCTGTTCCCGCGTTCCTCCACTCAGCTGTTCGACTCGAAATGTGCGTCCATATTCATCGTCAACACACAAAAAGTCCTCCCCAAGAGGCGCCCAGACGCGATGGTACCGTCCCGAAGAGATGCGATGCAGATACGACGATGCGGTCGTCAGCGTGCTGGAGATGTTCTCTTTCTCAAATTGGCGCCGCATCTCCTGGACCACGTCCTCTTCAATCTGGAGGGCCAGCCATTCTTCAGCCGCGCGATAGATGTCCGTGGCAACATGTGCCTTCTGGAAATACCGTGTCTGGGATTCACGGCTCGATTCGAGAACGTTGATTTCCTGTTTGAGCTGCCCCATTTCAACATGGTGCTCATTCAGCTCACTCTCAAGGTCTGACTGCTCGGCCTCGAGCATTATCATCCGTTCCCGACCATGGTGAGGATCAAATCGGGCAAGATCATCCTCGACAATCGCAAGCTCTGGTTCCGACGTACTGATCTCGATCAGTTCACCGTTGGTCTGTTCAATCTGATGCTCGATGGAGTCGCGCTCCTGCTGCCATTCGACCTGCTGCTGCAGTTCCTCACGAGAGAGCACGCCTGCGCGAGCAAAAACGGCGCCGCGTCGTAACTCCGCACCCTCCATCAGACTCGCCGACTGCTGTGATTCACGGCGCAGCTCGTCAGATTCCTGTTTGAGTCGTTCCCGCTCAGCACGATCGCGGTCGTGAGTCTTAAGTTGTTGCTCCCACGCTGTCAGGACTTCAAGGGGGCGACTGTAATTGAGTGTGCTCTCAGGGGCGATCACGGTACCGAGCTGTCGAACTCGATCACGCATGCCACCGAACATTCGTTTCAACCCTTCCGCTTCCGGGGCAACGTTACGCCACTGTG
>CAJWGB010000280.1 GCA_913031625.1 uncultured Planctomycetaceae bacterium
CAGGGTTACGTCGAACTCGTAGGCGTTCTTGATCCTGAGGCCAGCGACGTCCTTCTCATAGTCAAAGGTGGCGTTGCCTTCCGCATTTTGCTCGTCGTAGTAGGCATCGAATCCCTCGATGGTGTCTTTAACGATCCACCACACCTTGGAATTCGACTTCAGGTCTGCCATACGCTTCCATGAATAGATCACATCGCTAGCGACCATTTCGCGGCCGATGCCGTCCGGGAAGCAGGCGTCATCCTGAAAATGGACGCCCTTCTTAAGCTTGAATGAGAACGTTGCCCCGTCCTCTGAGACTTTGGGCATCTCCTCAAGCAGCAGTGGTTCAAGTTCAAACGGGCGCTTGAGATACTTGTACTGAACGAGGGTCTCGTAAACCTGACTGGCCATCCGGTTTTCGTAGACTGTGCTCCCACGAATCGGGTCGAACGACTTTGGACCGTCGGACCGCATCACAAAGGCACCACGTCTCAGGTCGCCGGACTCGAGTCGTTCCTCATAAGAGGTGTTGTCGATTCCGTTCTCTTTGAGATTCTGAGGGAGAGGTGGTGTGTTATCTCCGCCGCCGCCGCACCCAGTCAGCACCAGGGAAATCCCAAAGAGAAGGGGCAGGAGAAGCGTTCGATGCGTTAACAGCATTAATCTATCCAGGGTCTTGTTCTCGTGTATTCGCAGACTGAGGAAGCTGAATGAGATGCAGTCCGGCTTCACCCGTGCATCATCTCAGCCTACCGAAGGTAAATGCAAGTTATTGCCTGGACAGCATTCCCTGCAAGCCCACACTTTTTCGACTGCGTGGGATTCCCAGTCCTACAACTCAGCAAAATGCCCGTGGTCGGGAAACGGAGCTGGAAATTCAGCATCTGTTCCGGTTCGGGGGCGAAGTCACTACTATCCGGATGTGGATTACCAGAATCCAGGGACCACCCTTTCAAAGGATTGAATTGTGGCCGTACCACAACCCGTTTCCGTGCCCATGTCCGGTTCCCTTTCCTCCGATATCAGTCGCATTATCGACGAAGGCCAGGTGACCGCTACCGGAAGCGGCTCTGCCCTTGCAGTTCTTGGTGTCTCTTCGGCGTCGATGATACTGCTGTGGGCGGCGTTCACACCGCTTGACTGGGCCCCTCTCGCGTTTGTGGCCCTCGTTCCACTCGCCATGTTGGCTCGCATTGGAGTTCGGCCCCGGAGGTCGCTTGCCGCCCTGTGGTCGGCCGCATTTATCTGGTCCATGGTTACGCTGCACTGGCTTCGCCTTGGACACCCGGCAATGATTGTGGCCCAGGGGGCGCTGAGTGTCTACATGGCGCTCTATTTCCCGGTCTTCGTGGTGCTGTCCGGTCGAATGGTCAGAAGCCGGATGCCGGTCTGGCTGGCGGTCCCCCTTGCGTGGACCGCGTTGGAGTTCGCCCGTGCTCACATCATGACCGGGTTTTCCTGGTACTACCTTGGGCATACACAATATCGCTGGACATCTTTGGTTCAGATCTCTGATTTGACCGGGGCATGGGGAGTCAGTTTCATTGTGGCTCTCAGCAGTGGTGCCATCGCGGCAATGATTCCAAACCGCTGGTTTGTTCGACTGCGTCTGGTTCAATCCGAGGACGAGGTCGTCTCTGTTTCGCCTGCGGCGGCAAAATCAGGCATTGCTGTGCTCCTGATGCTGGTCGGTGCCGCCTGTGTCTACGGCGAGTTACGTACCGCACCAACCGAGAACGAGTCGGGACCAATGGTGGCCGTGGTTCAGGGAAACTTTGAACCCGAGGAAAAGGCGGATCAACAGCGACGACTTGAACTGGAAGACACTCACCTGAAACTGACGTGGGAGGCTGCGCTGCACCGCCCTAGGCTGATCGTGTGGCCCGAAACGATGTACCCTCACGCCGATACGATCATCGAAGAGGGAGTTTCCGACAGCGAGCTCCATGATCGACTGCAGATTCCCGGACGCGTCAGTAACAGCGCGGCAGCCGAAGGCATCGTTGACCACTGGCGACAGAAGCTGGCGAGGAAGGCCATGCAGGAGCTCGCCAGCGGAACCAATACTCCTCTGATGGTGGGCCTGATTACCCGAGTGCATGATCAGGAAGGGATGCAGTCCTACAACTCCGCGGCTCTGTTTGACCCTCAAACCGGCTACAAGGGGCGTTATGACAAGATTCACCGGGTTGTGTTTGGCGAGTATGTTCCCCTCAAGGACACGCTGCCCTTCCTTGCCCAACTGGTTCCACCAGAGATGGGAGATGGCCTCGACGCAGGGACTGGAGTCAGGACGTTCGAGAGTCGAGGCGTCCGTTATGCTCCGGTAATCTGCTTTGAAGATACGGTTCCTCATCTGATGCGACAGGTGGCCCTTGGCGATGGAAGCGGGCCTCGTGCAGATGTTCTGGTCAATCTGACTAATGACGCGTGGTTCAGAGGGTCCAGTGAACTCGACCAGCATCTGATCACATCCACATTTCGGTGTATCGAAGCGCGTCGACCAATGGTCAGAGCAGTCAACGGAGGAATCTCTGCGTTCATCGATTCTTCCGGACGTATCCGAGAGCCGGAAACGATCATGGTGCTGGACTCAGAGACGAAGAAGATGACTCCTCTTGAATCCATGTTCGATGACAGCGGGAATCGTCGCCGGCAGATGAATGCCATGCTTTGCGGCCAGATTCCGCTGGATGGCCGCTCATCTCTTTATCTCGCGTGGGGCGACTGGTTTCCAATTCTCTGCACAATTCTCACCGCTGTTGGTCTCTTTCTCAGTAGGATGCAGCCTACCATGACACCATCCGCACCGGATGGTGATCCCCAGGTTACAGGTGAGACCGCTGAGGCCGCCTGACAGCAGCAGGAGAATTCATGTTCCGCAATACCATCACTTGCCGAGCCCTCGCACTGGCGTTCTGTTCGGTTGCCATTGCCGGCTGTGCTGATGAAGTTGTCAACGACAGCGAATCCAATCCTCTGCCCCGGCAGAAGAAAGGTGCTGAAATCGGTGAGTTTGATCCGGGGGCCGGGAAGGAAGTCGTGGATGAGCAGGTGAGAATCTCCAACCCGATTACGGGGCCGCTGGAAGCATACGGCCCTCTCAAACGGAAGGTCGTCACCGACATTGGGATCAAGCATGCGATTGATCTGTTTCATGCGGTTGAAGGCCGCTACCCCAAAGATTTTGATGAATTCATGACAAAGATCATCAAGCAGAATCAGCTTAAGCTGCCTCCCGCCGGTGCTGGCATGCACTACGAATACGACGTCGCCAATCACCAGTTGATTGTCGTGAAGGACGAACAACCTCAAGAGCCTCAGAAGTAATGTCTGACGCTGCTGAGACATCATCTCCGCACGATTCGCCTCCCACCATTTCCAACACGGTGGCACTGATTGGGGTTATCCTGGCAGGGGTGTCAGTCGGACTGGTCGTGCTTCTGTTTGCTCTGGCGGCCCAACAGCCGGCGGAAATGGAGCAGTTCCGACAGCACCTGCAGGCAGACACACCCGCTCAGCTTCGACTTCTGATCGTCGGATTCTCCGCTGCTATCCTGACTCTTGTATCAGCATTCCTCTGCGTGCTCGGCCTCTTTCTTCCCAATCGGCCTCGCCTGCTGGCAGCAATCGGAACGGGAATTTCGGGAGTGATGTTGCTGGGCGTTTTTGGCGTCGCTATCGTCGGAGCCGTCCTGAATCCTGCGGCACCTCCGGCAGATTCAGTTGAGGCTGATACGAACGAATGAATCTGGCGGTTCGCTGCACTCGAAGTTGCAATGCGGGCCCGGCAATTGATCCCTGTCTGCGAACCTCTGCCTGAGGCCTCTGTTACTGATCGTTCAGCGTTTGTTCCGACACCTGATCCTGAAGATCCTGCATATGGTCGCGGTACTGCTGATCCAGAACGGCAAAGTCCACACCGCTGATGCGAGCAATAGACGGCTCCCGACGGATCTCCTCAACAGTCGGGCGGTAAACGGCTGATAATAGCTGCACCAGATCGTCGCGGTAGAGTCCTTCCTGGTAGCTCATCAGGAAGTGGGCGACTCCGGATGCCTGGGTGTAGAACTGTCGACGATTCGGATGTGTCATGAATTGCTCATGTCCGAGCGCCATGAAGTTTCGGAATGGCACAAAGAAACTGTTCACCAGAAGGCGGTGCTGTGCGCCCACAAATCGAATGTGGTCTGGGCGTCCGACTGAGCAGGAACCGTCCTCGGCAATCTCGAAGGATTCGAAATAGCACGCCAGCCCTTCGATAATCCAGAAGTTTGACTTCTCGCAGATACGCCAGGGCCGCAGCGTCCGTTCTCGCAGCAACTGTTGGCGGCGGCGAGCAGCAGAGACTCTCTGACTTTTGGTCGCGAGGTCCAGGATCTGATGAGTGGCTTCGTGGAAGACCGTTCCCTTCGCATTTACTTTGTCATTGCGGAAAAAGTAGCATGTCTTGTCTGCGTCCCAATAGAGCCCGTTGGTGTCCTGATTCGGCGGGATCTTGCCCACCATTCTTTTCTGGTACTCCTCTTTGGTCGCGTAGTAGTGAACTTCCATCGGGTCTGCGGTTCGGCGAAAGCGTACCCCCGTCTGTTCGAAGCGGCGTTGAAGTTCGGCCGGGGTGTCGAAGAATCCCGCCATGTGCGTCCGAAGCCAGCGATGGAACGTCTCAAGCTTTTGTGAGATCTCGACGCCCTCTTCCAGACTGGTGTTGGTCTTTACGAGAAAGTGTTCTGATTGAATTTCCCATGCGTTGCTGAAGTCACGGCGAAGTTCCTGTTCCTTCTCGGCCGAGACCCAGCGTCCTCGGTAAAGACGTTCGCCACCTTCGTATCGTTCGACCTGCGCCCGAGGGATCCAGCCGAATCGTGCATGAAGAATTTCGGGCGCCCGACCACTCCGTTTTCTCGCTTCGAATGCCGTGACCCATTCTCCGGCGTATTTTCGGTCGTCCCGAAGCAGTGGATCGCGAAACATCTGGTGGCCCATGACAGATCGGGCAAGTCGATGATCAGAATCGATTCGCAGGACATCGTTGATCATTGAGTAAGCGAGACTCGGGAATTTTGCGCGCAGGGTCTGTCGTGCGAGGACATACATCTGTTGCGCACCGTCAGTCTGCAGCCGCTTGAGTTCTGCACTCCACCGTTGCGCGGGAGTATTGTCCGGCGCAATGAAACGAGGCGGCACGAAACCGCTGAGTGGCGTACTCAGCGACTCTGAAGCGGCGGTTAGAATATCCGCAGCAGTGGTTTCGCCACCGTCGCGATACCGTTTGGCGACCGTCGAGATCTCGTGCTGCAGATTCAGCAGCAGATCCACGCGTTTTTTCTGAAATACCGCGTGGCGACGATTCTCTTCATCAGCGGCGGATGAGACCAGACTGAGAGAAGTGAAGACGAGAATATGAAGCAGTCGGAACATGAAAACCTCGGTCACAATGACGTGAGATACGATAACGAGGCCCGGAAAATCAGCAAACCGCATTTGAAGTTGTTGCCACGACAGGAAACGGAAATATCAGGTCCTGATCCGCCCTTCGGCAACAACTTCTGAAATTGAATGATTGAAGCAACAATGGTGGTTTAAGTGAGGCGATCGTCGAGACTCCTCGCTCGCCCGGCGGCGAGCGCGTGACGTACGAGGAACCCTGTGGAAACGGATGGATTGTGGAATGGCCTCGTCTGCTTTTGGCGCTCTGCTTCGCGGAATCCATGTCGCGGTCAAAATTATCATAGCCAAAGTTGACCTGCAGAATTCGAAATCAGATGGTGGTACTGCCGGCAGACCACCAGGTCCTCTTCGAGCCTGCCCACGGGGGCAGCCTGCTCTCGGTCTGGCTCGGGGAATGTCGGTAAACAAAAAGAGCCGGAGCAGACCGCTCCGGCTCTTAGAATTGGTGTGTCGGCAGACTAGTCGTCGGCGTTGAACCGTGGCGCGGCAAATTCTTCGTCGGCAGAAGCATCGGCATCAAATGTTGGTGCAGAAAACTCGTCGTCGTCATCGTGGACGTCCGGACGATTTGCGGAAGATGAGTCGGAGCTTCCTGAATAGTTGATCTGATGATCAACAGAAGAAGTGGCCTCTCTCATTTCACTCTGCATGCCCGACACCCCCTTTTTGAATTCGGAGAAGCCTTTGCCGAGGTTTCTTGCCACTTCGGGGAGTCTCTTGCCGAACAGCAACAGAGCAATCAGCCCAACGACAATCATTTCCTGAGGGCCGGGATTGAAGAACATAGTAGGGTTTATCCTGTATCAGACAGAAAGAATGAACATCAACGGCAGCAGGAGTCAGGCGTTTGTTTCGCCGCTGTTCTCTGGCAGTTCGTCTTCTGCGCCGTCCTTAATGCCCTTCTTGAACGCTACAAAACTCTGGCCGAGTGACTTGGCGGCTGTTGGCAGCTTCTTGCCAAACAGCAGCAATACGACGAGCAGAATGACGACAAGTTCCCAAGGTCCACTAAACATAATCCTGACTCCAATCGCTGGTTGAGACTACTAACTCACGCGCACCCAGCAGAAAACCTTCGCTCAAAAATGAACTTTGCATTGTACGTCTGTGCGAACCGCACAGTGCGTCTTCACTCGCTGCCGATCCTCCGAACCGGCGGTGTCTCGCGACGTGAGTGGGAAATCACCTTCCGAGCGTAGATTTTACCGCCTGAAACCGCTAATTCAACGACTGGCCGCGCCGTTCCTTCGGGAGTCGTCGATTTGACACCGGCGGCTGAACATCCGTTTTTGCCCTCGTGAACTCTATATTTACTCTAATCCACTTGCCCGCGAGGCGCTCGTTCGCGATGTCGGGACGGAGTGAAGCGACGCAGAATGAGCTCTCTGATGTGGTGCAGGATGCCGGCATGCCTTGCAATTTACGCGAAATGCCTGCCTGTCAATTGATTGGCACGCGGTATGCGTTATATCGGTTCCAACGAGTGCGCAGTGCTGGTTTTGCACTGTTTCTGCTGAAGGAGTCAGCAGGGGTGCTCAGATATCACGCAGGTGCGAATCTGCGTGGCAGCGTCTGCCTCGTTCGGACTGGATTGCAGTATTTGAAGCGGGTTCGCCCGATGGGTGTCAGCGTCTGACACCTCTCACCAGTCCCTCACGGATGCACCGTTTTGCGAACGGTGAATCATACACGTGGCCTCCGGCCACACCATCTGCAACGTCGTTACGTCCAACTGGAGGAGTTTCGGGAACATGGCGAAATCTAAACTGGAGTACATCTGGCTCGATGGCTACAAGCCAACTCAGAGTCTGCGTGGGAAAACAAAAATCGTTGATGACTTCGGCGGTACACTGGAAGACTGCCCTTTATGGTCATTCGACGGTAGCTCAACCGAGCAGGCTGAAGGCGGTTCTTCTGACTGTCTGCTGAAGCCGGTTGCTCTGTTTCAGGATCCAGGTCGTCTGGGTGATGGCTGGCTGGTAATGACTGAGGTTCTGAACGCGGATGGTTCTGCTCACGAGTCCAACGGACGAGCAACCATCGATGATGACGACGATGATTTTTGGTTCGGATTTGAACAGGAGTACTTTCTGTGGGATCCGGAACACAACCTGCCACTTGGCTTCCCACCAGGTGGCTACCCTGGACCTCAGGGGCCTTACTACTGCTCCGTGGGTGCGAAGAACGCCTACGGTCGTGACGTTGTCGAGAAACACCTGGAACTCTGCCTGCAGGCTGGCATCAACGTTGAAGGTATCAACGGTGAAGTTGCCGCCGGTCAGTGGGAATTCCAGACGTTCTCCAAGGGAGCCAAGCAGGCCGGCGACCAGACATGGGTTGCTCGCTACCTGCTCGAGCGAACGGCTGAAGAGTACGGTCTGGCAATCAACTGGCATCCCAAACCACTCGGTCCCACGGACTGGAACGGTTCCGGTATGCACGCCAACTTCTCAAACTCCACTCTGCGAGAAGCAGGCAACAAAGAGACCTACGACAAGGTCTGCCAGGCGTTCGAACCAAGAATTAAGGAACACATCAGTGTTTATGGACATGACAACGACAAGCGTCTGACGGGTCTGCACGAAACGCAGTCCATCGACAAGTTC
>CAJWGB010000281.1 GCA_913031625.1 uncultured Planctomycetaceae bacterium
AACTGAAGGCAGCGACTCAGCACTTTGAATCCACCGTTGCACCGATCATCGCTCGACACTGTCTCGAATGCCACGATGCAGCCACTCACAAAGGCGGACTGAACCTCTCCACAAAAATGGCCGCGATGAAAGGAAGTGAAGATGGCGCTGTCATCGTCGCCGGACAGAGTGGGGACAGTTCGTTGTGGGAGGCAGTGGAATCTGATTCCATGCCTCCGGAACGCACTCCATTGTCCGCCGAAGAAAAGCAGGCCCTGAGAAAGTGGATCGATGACGGGGCCGTGTGGTCACTTACTCAGATCGACCCCGCCGTGTATCAGCATGGCAGCCACCAGGAGAGTTTTGTTCGTCGCCTGACCGTCGATGAGTACATTGAAACGGTTCGAACAGCGACAGGTGTCGACATCGAGGGTCAGGCGAGAAAGCTGCTACCGGCTGAACTGCGTGCAGACGGTTTTTCCAACACGGCGTATAACCTAAACGTCGACCTGAAGCACATTACGGCGTGGCGGCAACTTGCTGAGATCGTCGTCTCGGAGCTGAATGTTCGTTCTTTCGTGTCGCGGTTTTCCAAACGCAGGAAGTTCACCGACCGTGACATGGAAGATGTGATCTCCAAAGTCGGTTTCTGGCTGCTGCGGGGTCCGGTTTCGGAAGAAGAAATCATCGCTTATCGGGGCATCACGACAACCGTTGCCGGGGCGGGTGGAGATTTCGACCAGGCGATGGGGCTGGTTATCGAAGCAATGCTGCAGTCGCCTCGTTTTCTTTACCGTGTGGAAACACAACGCGGTGATGGGTCTTCGGTCTACGCCGACCACTTCGAAGTGGCAGCTCGGATCAGCTTCATCCTGTGGGGTGGGCCGCCGGACCAGGACCTGCTCGACGCAGCGAGCGGCGGCCGCATGCAGGACGCTGACATCCGCGAGCATGTGTCACGAATGCTGAAGGACCCTCGTGCGAAGCGGCAGTCGTTGCGGTTCGCGTCCGACTGGCTGAACCTTGGACGTCTGGACAACCTGCGTCCAAACAAGAATCGGTTTCCTGACTGGAACCCGGCCCTTGGAAGTGCGATGAAGTCTGAGACACTGGCGTACTTCGAAGAAGTGACCTGGAACCAAAACAAGCCTCTGTCAGCACTGCTGAACAGTCCGGTGACCTTTGCTTCTCCAGAGCTTGCGATGTTCTATGGGTTGTCGAACGCTTCGAGCAAACCCGATGTCCGCGGGCTGAAACGGTATGAACTGACAAAGCAGCCTGGTCGGGGAGGGCTGTTGACCCAGGGCAGCCTGCTGACAGTTGGAGGCGATAATGCTTCGATGGTCACTCGCGGACTACTGGTGATGCACGAACTTCTGCGAGGTGTTGTTCGGGACCCACCTCCATGTGTTGATACGACTCCGGTTCCAACAGCCCCCGGCCTGACCCAGCGTGCGATCGCTCTGCAACGCATTAACAACAACAGTTGTGGTGGATGCCACTCAAGGTTTGAACCTCTGGCATTCGGACTTGAAAAGTTTGACGGCCTTGGGCGCTGGAGCGAACAGGACCAGCATGGAAACAAACTCCGCGACGACGGCGAAATCCTCTTTCCCGGTGCGGCAGCGCCCGTGAAATACGATTCTTCCGCGACGCTGATGAATCTGCTGGCAAAGAGCGACCGAGTGAAGCTGAGTCTGACCTGGAAGGTCACGCAGTATGCAGTCGGTCGACCACTGGGAGCAGCTGATGCTGCCATCGTGGATCGGATTCACGAAGAAGCCCAAATGAATGGTGGAACATGGCCGGCATTGATGACAGCAATTGTCACGAGCGAACTCGTCACGCAGACTCGGACTGAAGTGGACGCCGAGCAGTAACTGACAGCCGACGCCGGCCAGACGAGCGCTATGGTGACAATTTCAGAACTGCTGGAAGCAGACGAAGACGAGTTGATCGATGAACTGTGCATCGTCGTCGACTGCCGGGGGGCTGATGAGTCAATTATCCGAGACATTGGTGAGCAAGTCGACCAAGACCTCGCACCAACGTGGTACGACTTAGAGTTGTGGTTCACATGGAATGACTGGCAGCACATGGTGCTTCGGACACTCTCAATGGCTGATCGCTATGTCACGATTGACAGTGCGGCGAGTGTCATCGCGTTTGAATCCGAGATCAGGCTGCACAAAATAGTGTTTGAAGACGACACGCATTCATTGCCTGTGCTTCCAGACCGCGTCTGGAAGCAACTTGACGTGAACCACTCCTCATGGGAAAAAAGAATTCGGTAAAGCTGAAGCCTGGCAAAGATTGTTTTGGCGGGGCAAAGTTCCGGTGGCCGGCTAGAATGACGGCTCAGGTACTGCAGCGACTGACCTTCAGATAGGAACAAGCGATGACCGTTCACATTCCTCGACGAACGACCCTGAAGGGTTTGGGTACCATTGCCGTGGGGCTACCTCTGCTCGAAGAGATGATTGCTCCTGCCCGCGCAGTGAGCGAGGACGCTCAGGTTCCGGTCAGAGCCTTCAACGTATTTTTTGGTCTCGGAATTCCTGCTCCTCTGCAGACCGAAGGATTTGATGGTGTGCTGGAGCCGCTCAAGCCGCTGAGAGACAAGCTGCTGATCATGCGGGGCGTGGACCACGTTCGAGCGGACGAAAGTGGAATCAACGCGCACTTTGACGGCGCTTCGGCTGCGTTTACTGCTGAACCACCGGACGGAGAAGCAAAGTCTGGCGGGCCGTCGATCGATCAGGTTGTGCGTCGGACGCACTACGCAAAGGGCCTTCCGTCAGGCATGGTTCCGACTCTGAATGCGGGCACTTTCTTTCGCCGCAGTCGCGTGAGCCGGTATGTTCACAGTTACAACATGGACGGAACGGTTGCTGCCACAATGCAGGAGCGACCTCGGGAAGTGTTCGACAGAGTCTTCGGGGCGCTGTCGACCGGAACGGGGGCCGACGCCGCAAAACAACGACTCAAACGCAGCGTTCTTGATTCTGTGCTCGACCAGTACCAGTTCTATACAGGCGAACGTTCCCCCCTTGGGAAAGCTTCGCGATCGCGGATCGCTGACCACCTTGAGCGCATCAGAGAATTCGAACAGCGAGCGTTTGAAATGCCGGACAGCCGGAAAGGCCCGGTCAGCCTGCCGCCCCGTTCAAAACTGGCGCATGGAGGTTCTGCCGACCCCGGCGGCCAGGGAATCGATATGCAGCTCGAGGATCTGGTTTCGGAATGGCGGTTAATGGCCAGTCTGTATGCCCTAGCGATTCAGACGGATCGCGTCCGGTTTGGTGCCCTCACATTTCTGGCGGCCGGTGAACGACTCCGAATTACGGGCGACTACAAGTACGACGACCGGCTGATCTACCGGTTTAATGATGCCAGGGACCTGAAAGCGTCCGGTGACAAGGGCTGCAGCCACGAATGGTGGCACAAGTTCAACGAGGGGAAGAAGAACGAGCAGTTGCGTGCTCACGCTCACATGAAAATGCGTGAAGTCGCCTATTTTCTCTCGTTGCTGGCGAATAAAGAGTCGCAGGAGCCGAACGGCCGCACGATCCTTGAGAATGCGATGGTCACAGTCTCGACCGAATCAGGAGACGGCCGCCACAATGATGTCAAACGTGAGCTGTCGGGCGTGTTCCACGCGATTAGTGGTGCGGGCGGAAGATTCCGCACCGGCAACATTATTGACGTAAACTCAGAGGGCATCGACGTTTACAACACAATGCTGGCGGCCATGGGAGCTCAGAATCGCCTTGGTCCCGAGAAGCGAGACGCCAAATCCGTGGATGCCATCCGCGTTTGAGTGTTTACCAGTCCGGAGACTGTCCCCTGAACAGGGGGCGGCAGGCCCGACTGCCACGTTGCAGTCCTGGTTTCCTGTTTGATGCAAATTTGAGAACATCGGAATTGCGGTTTGGGAAAAACGTACGGGGGAAACTAACATACCCCGTTTTTCCGGAAGTCCTTCATTGCACGGGAGATCCGTCATCTCCCGGGTGACCCAATCTTTTCAGGCTGCCGCTGAGAATTCGGCCGCAGGCGAGACTTAAAAGTGAGCATTTCAGCACTTCAAACAGGATTTGCCCGCCTTGTGCTCTTCGCCCAGGAAAATGGCGAAAAGGTAGCAGAAGGCGCCAAGGAAGCGGGCGAGCAGGTGCAACAGGCGCCGAACCCGATGGCTCAGCTGCCTTTGCTGGCGGTTGCGGGCCTGCTGTTCTATTTCATCTTCATTCGTCCTCAGACGAAACAGCGTCGGCAGCATCAACAGTGGCTGGCAAATGACCTCAAGAAGAACGACAAGGTGCAGACCATCGGCGGGCTCATCGGCACAATCGTCGACTTTTCAAACGACGGTCGACGCGTCACCCTCAAGGTTGACGACGGAACACGAGTAAAATTTGTGCGGTCAGCGATCGCTTCGCTGTATGAAGAGAATCAGGAATCAGACGACGCGTCCGATTCCTAGGCAAAGACCCACGCATCGAGATATCTACAACCCAATCGGCCGTTTCGCCGGCCGGATCAGGTTTCAGGAATACAGAGATGATTGAAACGTTGACTGCTCTCCCTGTGCTGGCTTTTCAGGATGTTGTGAACAAAGCCACCGAGAACGCAGAAGTGGTCGAACAGGCCAATGATGCGGCAGGTGCCGGCGGCTTCCTTGGCTGGCTGATGTTTATCCTCGTACTGGCGGTTGTGATTGGCGGCGGATACTTCCTCGCCAATGCACTCAAGATGACCGAATGGACGATGCGATTCGTCATTTGCCTTGCTGCTTTGATGCTGGGTGTGATGCCGTTCGTCACTCGACTAGTGAGCGGAGAAGGTGTTGGTTCCGGGTTCCGACTGGGGATCGACCTCGCTGGTGGTACCAACATGGTCTTCCGTGTGATTGACAACGACCCCGCCAAGCCCCTGACGTCCGATGTCATGGACAAGATGGTGGCTTCGGTCGGGCGACGAATTAACCCCAGCGGTACCTCTGAAATCACCGTCCGCCAGGTGGGCGCTGACAGAATCGAAGTCATCGTTCCGGGTAAGGATGCTCAGACGATTGCTGACATCAAGCGACGTATCGTCAAGCTCGGTAGTCTGGAGTTCTTTGTTCCCGCTCATCCAACGCAGGATCGACAACTCATCGAAAAGGCCAGAGCTCTTTCCGACAGTGAGATGGAACTCACCCGGAAGAACGTGAATGAAGACGGGGAAGAAGTCGATCAGCCGTACGCGAAATGGGTTCCTGCATTTCAGAAGGAAGTCAACGGCAAGATCGTTCCTCAGTACCTGAGCAAAGAATCGATCAATCCTCAGAACGAGATTGGAAATGCTTACACACGCGACCAGCTTGTCATTCGAAAGGTAAAGCGTCCGGTTCAGGAAGGTGGACAGATCCGTTTAATGGAGACAGAGGAATATCTGTGCCTCGTAGAACCTCCTCAGCTGCAGGTCACAGGCCGATACCTGGTAGATGCATCACCTGAGCGAAGTACTCAGACGGGTGAACTGATGGTGTCATTCCGCTTCAATCGTCGTGGCGGGATGTTCTTCGGCAAACTGACTAATAAGTACAAGCCGGGCGCTGGTCGTCCAACACGTCGGCTTGGAATCGTTCTCGACGGAATGATCTACAGTGCTCCGCGAATTCAGGCGGTCATCACGACTCGCGGGGAAATCACGGGAGACTTCACGCAGCAGGAAGTCAATGAACTGACCAGTGTTCTGAATGCCGGTGCACTGGAAGTCCCAATTGACAAGAAGCCGCTGAGTGAAGCAACGATCGACCCAACTCTGGGTGAAGACGTTCGCCGCAAAGGTGTCATGGCAATCGGAGTCGCATCAATCGTGGTTGTACTCTTCATGCTGGTGTACTACCGCTTTGCCGGTGTCGTGGCCATCTTCTGTCTGGCTTTGAACATGCTGCTCGTTCTGACAGCCATGCGAGCCTGCAACGCAACCTTCACACTTCCCGGCCTCGCTGGTCTGGTGCTGACGATCGGTATGGCGGTGGACGCCAACGTTCTGATCTTTGAACGTATGCGAGAAGAAATGGCCCGTGGCTCCAGTCTGCGAATGTGTATCAAGAACGGCTTCAGCAAGGCCTTCACCACGATTATTGACGCCAACGTAACCACTCTGATTACCGCGGCCATTCTGTTTGCTATCGGAACCGACACAGTGAAAGGGTTTGCCGTCTCACTGTTTATCGGCATTGTGTTCAGTATGTTTACGGCACTCTACGTGGGCCGCCTGATCTTCGACGTGGCAGAGCGTCGCGGCTGGATCAAGCAGGTTGGAATGATGAGTCTTGTCGGAGCGACCAACCTGCAGTTCCTCAGCAAACGTCGTCTTTGTGCCGTCATTTCTGTGGCACTCATTCTGGTCGGCGTCGGTGCCTTCGCGTCACGCGGAGACAACAACTACGACATCGACTTTACTGGTGGCACAATGGTGACATTCCAGCTCACCAGCCAGGCCGAAACGGATAACGTCAGAGATGCTCTGGCAGAACAGTTTGAGAAAGGCACTTTCACGGTTGAACGACTTGCTCTGTCCGGCGAAGACTCCGCTGAGAGCCGTCACTTCCGACTGAGAACAACTGAAAGTGATTCCGGGACCGGCGATGCTGATGCAGGCGACTCCGCCGAACAACGCGTCCGACAGAAGGTGTTTGCTGCGTTCGAGAAGAATGAGAATCTCAATCTGCTGATGGTCGACATGTCGTTTGACAAACCTGCGACCTACACGCAAAGTGACGACGAACCTCAGTACGCCTCCTTTGACGGCGGACAGATCGTCAGCATTAAGTTCGAGCGTGAAACACCCGACGGCAACGTACCGGTTGAATTGGGTGCGGGTACTGTCTTCGATATGGTCGAAGAAGCTCTCAATTCACAGGAGGGTGTTCAGGAAGCCGGTCAGCTGATCGCTATTCAGGGCGACGTCAGGGACGGTTCCGGCACGCAGGATGTCGAGACCTTCAGCAGCCTGAAACTCAGAGTTAAAAAGGACGTCGATGAAGCCACGCTGGTCGCCGCTCTTGAAAGCCTCCAGGAGCAGCAGAAGAAGGACCCGCTGCTGGATGAAGTCAACACATTTGCCAGTGCTGTGGCGAGCGAAATGCAGACCTCAGCCGTGATGGCGATTCTCATCAGCCTGATCGCGATCGTGTGCTACATCTGGGCACGATTCCAGCAGATCACATTTGGCCTTGCGGCTGTTGTTGCTCTCGTGCATGACATCCTGATTGTGCTCGGAGTGATGGCTCTGGCGTCGTACCTCAGTGGAAACGCAATCGGTGACATCCTGTTGCTCAACGACTTCCGCATCAACCTGCCAATGGTCGCAGCCTTCCTGACAATCGTCGGTTACTCGCTGAATGATACGATTGTTGTGTTCGACCGCATTCGCGAGGTTCGCGGCAAGAATCCGGACCTGACCACTGCCATCGTGGATACGTCACTCAATCAGACTCTTTCCAGAACGCTGCTGACATCGCTCACCACGTTCCTCGTCGTCGCGATTCTGTACGGAATCGGTGGCGAGGGTATTCATGGCTTTGCGTTCTGCCTGACCGTTGGCGTGATCGTCGGAACATACAGTTCCATCTATGTCGCCAGCCCTGTTCTTGTCTGGCTGATGAACCGAAAATCAAAGGCTGCTGCGTAAGGCAGCACCATGAGCAGATGACGGCTGGCCAGCATTTGCTGACCAGCCGTTTTTCATGCGCTTCTGAGTGAATATGGCTCCGTGAATCTGGTACTGCTGAGATGCGAGCAATTACACTGAGTCTTTCGGCAGAGGAGTCGCCCGTCGTCTGTCAGCTGACCACATTACAGCCTGGCCAATCAAGTGTCTGAAACTCTCACGAACGCGGCGACCGATCATTCAGAGCGTTTGCTCACAGCGATTCGAAAGTACTGGGGATACGACTCGTTTCGCCCGCTGCAGCGTGAGGCGATGTC
>CAJWGB010000282.1 GCA_913031625.1 uncultured Planctomycetaceae bacterium
CCTGGCGACATGGATGGCCGTCCGGAGGCGTGCACCATGACGTATCTGAACGGAATTCTGGGTTGGGGGGCCCTTGCGTTTTCGATTCCGCTGATCATTCATCTTCTGAATCGCAGCCGATATCGCGAGGTTCAGTGGGGGGCCATGCATCTGCTGGAGTCCGTCATTCGTGTGAACCATCGCAAGTTCCACCTCGAACAGTTGCTGCTGTTGTTGATTCGCTGTTCCATTCCGGCGCTACTGGCGTTCTGCCTCGCTCAACCGGTCCTGACAGGCTCAAGGACACTCGAACGCGATGCGCCTGTCAGTCTGGTGATTCTTCTGGATAACAGTTATTCGATGGATACAACTGGCCCCCGCGGAAGTGGGTTTGAACAGGCGGTAGAAGCAGCCAGCAGAATCATCGCGGAAACCGGCAAGGGATCTCAGTATCACATCATACAAACGGGCGGCGGTCCGGTGCCTCTTTTTGACCAGCCGGTCACAGATCGTCAGGCTGTCATCCGCAGACTGAGTCAGTTGCAGGGAGGGTATGGGCGCAGTGACATGGGGGCAGCCCTCAACAAAGCATTGGAAGTAATCCCGGACCTCCGACATCCGCGGAGAGAGTTTATTGTCATCAGCGACTTTCAGCCGGCCGACTGGGATGACACAAAGGTTGATGCTCAAGGAATACAGGCGCAGTTGAAGTCCATGGAGATTCCTCCGTTCGTCACCCTCATGACAGTCGGCGAAGAGTACTCGGAAAACATCACCGTCGATGGCCTTGAATTTGCGACGAAAGCACTTGGGGTTGGGCAGCAGCTGGCGATTCGGGCTAATCTCCACAACTATGGCAGCAGCGACTACAACAACGCCAGAATCGTGCTCCGGGTCGATGGGCAGGAACAGGCTGTCACTCAGATGGACCTGCCAGGTGCTGCCAACAGTCAGGCACTGTTTCCAATCTCCTTTGATGCACCCGGCTCGCATGTACTGCAGGTCAATGTCGTCAGCGAAGATTCCCTGGCAACCGACAACCGGGCAGCCGCAGCAGTCTCTGTCTGGGAGTCTGTGCCCGTTCTCCTTGTGAACGGGGACCCCGGCAACGGTCCGCTGCAGGGAGAAACAGACTACCTGTCAGTTGCCCTGACCCCGTTCACCTTCGGTCGGGTTCGGTTGACCGACCTGATTACCACCACGACCGTTGCTCCGGCTGAATTGAAGCCTGAATTACTCGTAGACACACGTCTGGTTGTGCTGGCGAACGTTCCCAGACTAACTGACGATCAATTGCGGTCTCTGACGCAGTTTGTCTCTCAGGGCGGTGCGCTGCTCGTGACGTGTGGTAATCGGATCGACCTGACATGGTACCGCGAAAAGTTCTTCGCCGGTGGTTCGGGACTGCTTCCCGCCGCATTCGGCAGCGTTCGCGGAGAAAGCGAAGACAACAAGGGTGAGAGTGCGCGTATTGTAGCGCAGCACTTTGACCATCCGGCACTTCAGCACTTCAACAACCCATCCACTGGCACACTCTCTAACGCCGAGATTCGCCGCTGGTATGCACTGGATTCTGCAGTCACCGCATCAGAGGACGAAGAAGATGAGGCCAGTCCAGACGAGTCGCAGAGCGAGTGGGTAACGCTCGCCCAGCTGGACTCCGGCGACCATCTGCTGGTTGAAAAGAGCATCGGCGAAGGTGTCGTGCTCCAGATGACAACGACAGTGGACGCCGACTGGAACAACCTGCCGGTGCAACCAGCCTATGTGCCGCTCATGCAGCAGCTCGTCACCACTATGGCCTCGCGAATCACTCCACCTCGCAACATACAAACCGGTCAGCCCGCAGTTGCCATCCTGCGGGACAGTGTCGAATCCGAGAGCCAAAAGCCAGCTACAGTCTCTGTCATCCTGCCGGATGGTTCCCGACGCACAGTCACCGCCGAAATCGACGGCAGGCATCAAATCCTTGAGTTCAACGCCACTCAGCGCCCGGGAGTCTACACGATGTCGCTCCCAAGTGCAGAGAATGTCCATTTCGTTGCAGAGACGTCACGAATCGAATCGGATTCTGAACGTATGGCCAGCGACGAGATCCAGGATCTTGCCGACCAGCTTGGCGGTTCTGCAGTTGATTCAGTCGAATCATGGATCGCACAGGATCAGCTACGGCGCCACGGCCGCGGCATCTGGCGATACGCCCTTGCGGCATTTCTCATCTTCCTGTTTCTGGAAGTCATCCTGCAGCAGAAGTTTGCGAGGGTGAAGCGTTGACAACACTTCAATTCAACGGAGATCTTCCACTGTGGCTGGGTCTAACGGCAGCATTCATTGTCGCTGTCGGTTCCTGGTTCTATTATCGCCGCGAGAGTCATCAGTTACCCCACTCTCTGCGGTGGATTCTGCCACTGCTGCGATCAACGGCCTTTCTACTGGGTGTCCTGGTCCTGACCGGTCCCGCCCTGCACCATCGCAAGACGACGGGCGAGCTAGGGCAGGTCAGAATCTATCTCGACAGTTCTGCCAGCATGACCATGCTGGACCAACATATGTCATCCGGCCGAAAACTCCTGATTGCGGAGAAGCTCGGCTGGATACCACCCGGAACAATTGAAACCGGGTTGCTCACCATCGCAGACGAATGGCGGGGGGCATGTGAGACCGGGCATTCCCAATTGGGTGCCATTACGCTGCCTCCAGACGCTGCGGATAGCCCTGATAATAATGAGGAACCACCGCCGGAAAGCAAAGATGGTCCGGTGATTGACCTTGGGAAGCTCGATCAGATTCGAAACTCGGTCCACAAGACGCTCTCCGAGCTGACAAACCAAATGCCCGCCCCACTGCAGCAGCAGCTCATGGAACAGGTGCTCACACCACTGGAGTCAATTCCCACAGACAACCCGGCAGACGCTGCAAAGAGTGTCGCTCGACTCCACGAACTCATGGCCGCGGCTACAGCAGTCGAGCTGGAACTCCAAAACGCATTTGAACAGCAGATTCAGGAGTCCATTACCGCTGGAGACAGCACGATGGAGACAGCATTAGCGTTGTTTGACGATACGCCCCGCTGGCAGCGTGCCGTCGCCGGCCTCACGGGAGGTATCAGAGACCAGGAAGTCGACGCATCTTCCGGCGTCGTCAATGAACTTCGCCAGGCACACGACATTCGCCTCTTTGTCTTGAACGGTAAAGAAGCGACCGAACGGCCCGCAACCGAGTGGGAGAGCCTGACGCCGAGCGACAGAGTGGAATCACAGTTCAGCAGAATCACAGATCTGAGCACAGGCGTTGTCAAGACAGGGGAAGTCACGTCCGGTACAGAGCGAGGGCATGGTCACCAAGCCATCGTTCTGGTGACCGATGGCCAGCACAACTCCGGACCAACACCACTCCAGACAGCCAGGATTCTCGGAAGTCAGGGCATTCCGTTCTTCGTTGTCTCAACCGGAGCAAGCAGAGAAGCTCAGGACCTTGCCGTGGTCGATCTGGAACATCCGGATCTCACATTTCAGAAGGATCGTGTTCGGGGCGTGATGGTGATTCGAGACAAGGTCACGCAGGGCACTCAATTTGTTGCGGAGATTCGGCACGGGGACACAGTTCTCTGGCGAGAGCAGCTTTCAGCGATGAATATCCCGGAGCGACGGGTCGAATTTGACTTTTCTGTTGATCAGGTTGTCGAAGATCTGAGGCAATTGCAGAACACCGATGTCGACGCTCACATGATTCCGCTGGAGCTTGAGGCCAGCGTTTCGGCAGCGCCGAACGAATCTGAACTCTCGAACAATCAGCAATCAATGCGAATGGCGGTCATGACCGACGGCTATCGTTTACTCATTCTGGATGGACGCTCCCGCTGGGAAACTCGATACCTTCGCAACGTCTTCACTCGAGACGAGCAATGGGCCGTCAGCAGTATTGTTGCTGGTGTCGGGACCGATCAACCAGACCTGCCACGGGGGGAAGAAACCGGTCAGTTCCCGTCACGGCGGGATCTGCTGTTTGCATATGACCTGATCATTCTCGGCGAAGTCGATCCCAATCTGTTTCAGCCACACGAGCTTGAGTGGATCCGCGACTTCGCAGACGTCCGAGGCGGGGGAGTGATCTTTGTAGACGGCAATCGTCGCAGACTTGAGCAACTGGAGTCGACTGCGGTCGCGGGAATGCTCCCCGTGGAATGGTCTGCAGACTCACTCTTAACACGTCCAACCGGGATCCAACTCACAGAACGTGGGATTCAGAACCCTGCCTTAAAACTTTCTACGGACGAATCAGACAACGAGCAATTCTGGACAGAACTTCCACCGCCACGACGAGTCACACGCGTGACTGCTCTGCCGGGTGCAGAAGTTCTTGCCGAAGCAGTGTTCGCTTCAGAGAACCATCCACTCATGGTGACCCGCCTGTTCGGTGCCGGCCGAGTACTGTATTTTTCGAGCGATGAATCATGGCGCTGGAGGTATAAGACAGCAGACACTTGGCACCAGCGATTCTGGAATCAAATCGCTCGCTACGTCATGCCAAGGCCGTTTGCGTCCAGTGACGACTATGTCTCCGTCGACACCGGAGCAATCAGTTATCAGTCCGGGGAGAGTGTCGATATTCGAGTCCGTCTGCTGGACCTTGAGGGGCGACCTGCTGTCGACGCGTCGGTTGAAGCACTGCTGTGGAAAGACGGCAAGGTTGTCAGCACGGTCAACCTGCCAGCGGACAGCCAGGTACCTGGTATCTACCGCGGACGGTCTGCCGGTCTGATCGAAGGGAACTACGAAGTAACTGTCAGAGCGGCCGGTTACAGTGAATCTGCCTTAAAGGCCCGTGGCGAATTCGTTGTTCTGCCACCAGACACAGGTGAAATGAGCCAGACCGGGGCCAATGAAGCCCTGCTGCGACAGGTCGCTGACGCCTCCGGGGGCAAATTCCTGCGAGAAGAAGAAATCGGCAGCCTTCCGAGTCTCCTGAGTCCGTTCAGCGGCGGTCGAGTGGAAGAGGGTGATACCCCGTTATGGGATAGCTACTGGTGGTTTGCAGTGATCCTCACCCTGCTGACAATTGAATGGGGGCTCAGAAAAAGAGCAGGCCTTCTGTAGCCGTCCTCGATTCAGAATCCTCAGCGATTCAGCAACAGCTGGCCTGAATCCGGTCTTCCTGCAGCGAATCCTGAATCTTTGCTCGGCGTTCCGACTCGATGAGCAACAGTGCGTCTTTCAGCGCGGAAAGTGATGTCGAAAGTCGTTGCTGTTGGAGCAGCAGATCCGGTACTCCTGTCTGACAGCGGAGCGCTGAGGAAATCGGACTCAGGAGGTTCATCGTCAGGGCGCATTGGCACCGCGTCTCGACCATGTCGTTGGCGTTGCAGGAATCGGCCGAATGAAGGCCCGTGAAACCTTTCCGTCACCAAGTTCTGTTGCCGAACGTGCCGAGCTCTGCCGAATCCCTGTGTCTCCAGTCCGCCGTGCTGACACATTCCGCGCCGGAACATCCTTTGCAACGGGCTTTGCAGGTGTGGCTCTGACGGGCGGCTTCTGGTCCGGATTGTCACGGAAACTCATCGTCTGAAGTCGCTCATTGATCCATTGCTGATGATTCGGCTGGATATCAGGGCGAGCGTGCCGCGATTGCAGCAGAATTCCAATCTCGCGTTTCAGCTTGATGAGTGCCAAAGCATGATCTACCTGGGCCTGCACGAACGCAGTTTCCTCATCCGCAAGACGTTCTCGAGCATCAACCAGATCTTCGAGCAGCAAAATCTGATTGTCCTGAGCCTCAGGCACCTCATCAAATCGTGCCTGTAGATAATTCGTCTCTGTCTCGGTGGCCTGCATCGACTGATAACGACTGCCAACCTCAGACCACGCAGTCCTTACTTCCCGGCTCGCGATTTCGACATCCGTCAGAGACTTTTCCACCGTTGCCCGAAAGATATTCACAGCACGCTTCAGTTCCCATTGTCTCTGTTCCATCTGAGCGCGAGCCGCGAGGTTCTCGAGGGGAACCTCAAACTCTAATCCGACCGTAAAGCCAGGACGATTGTCGACAAACTGTCGGCGAAGTGGAGACCCAATATCTGAGCTGCCTGAGAGATCCGCAACATAAGTCTCAACAAGGAAGTCGAGCTTCGGCAGAAGTTCGGTCCGACTCACTCCCAGACGCACGCCTGCGGCCCGCATCTTTCGAATAGCCTCAGAGATGTCCGGACGATTAATGAGGGCAGTCTGCAGCATGCTTCGCAAATCAGCTGCTTCCGTCACGAGCTGCGGAGCCTCCTGAGGAAGGACCTCGGCGGCACCACCATTTAACATGTCCGGTGAGTTCACCAACAGCCTCAGCTGAGCCTCAGCATCACGAACGCGTGCCGCAGCCCGCCGGATAGCAGTCCGTGCCTTTGCATCGGCCGCACGAGCACGAAAGATCTGACGTGGGACTGCATCCACATTCTGGCGCGCTTCGAGCTGTCGCAGAATCGCAGATGTCGATGCAAGCAGCTTCTCCCGCTGCATGAGAGCCGCGCGAGATCGATAAAGAGTCCAGTACGCCCGAGTAACTTCGATCAGATGATCCTGAAGGGCATCTACAACTTCATCTTCTGACGAATTGGCCTGAATGCGAGCAAGAATAACCCGGCTCTCGTTGTACGCCTGTCCGGATGCATTCAGGAGCGGCTGCCGATAACTCAGTGACAGCCGAGTGGCTCCCTGATTGTTAGGAACAAAAAAGATTGAATTCTGATTCTCGTGGCTGACCTGGTGCCTAAGTTCCGTCTCTCCACCGGTCATGTTTCTTCGCCGAATGCCTGCTTGCCACGTTAATTTCCGAATCTCCAGGCGGTCCTCATCGTTACCCGTCATCAGCGAGTTGCTCACCGGATCATTGAGATCGTCGTAGGTCGTATTTAGAAAGGCAGTCCAGCAAATTTCGCAGCTTCCTGCGTAATCACACGATGCCGAATCTCAGGCTCCGCCTTAATTGCAATGACCTGCGGCGAGTACAGCAACGCGTCCTCCATCAATGTCTCCACGCTCACCGAAACCCGTGAATCCCGGTCAGACACAGGATGGGCCATGGCACTCTGCCACCAGGGCTCAAAGTCCTGTGGCACTGGCGGAGGAATGATGGTGGGAGATCCAACTGACGAAGCTTCAGCTCGGCTCTGGTACGGTCCGATCCACCGCTGAGCATCTGATTCAATGGTCGCACGAAAACCTGATGTGCCGGGCCGAAACTGCATTGAGTGACCCGATCGATGCGGACCAGACCTCCGCTCAGCAGGAGCGTGTGCCTGTCCGAGTGAATGCCCGTGTCGAGTGCCCCAATTCACCATGGGCTGACTCGAATGTGGAGCCAACTCGGTCGCCTTGCGACCAGGGTTCTGCTGCTCTGAGGGTATTGCGAACCCGGGCCTGTCCGGAACCTGTGGCCTTACCGGGTGCGCATTTTCGCCCTGCGTCTGCCCTCCGGCAACAGGCTTCTGGTGTTTTTCCGGCACAATGCTCCAAGGCCTCTCAGTTGACTGCGGAGCAGGTCGTTCTGCCTGGGGAACAAGCACCGTGGCATTGCCCTGCTGAGGAGTCGCCACATTCGTGTCAGCGCCCGCCTGACTCCTGACCACACCTTCAGAAGCAGGTACAGCTGCCTTCTTTCCGGGGGCACGCTTCGGAGCAGGCGTCTCCCCACTCCAGTTGGGCGATCCGTCCGCTGGTTTGCGAGTCCCCATATCCAGCCTTCCAGGCGGCGGAACAGGGCGCCGGCTGTGGTCTTCTTGAAGAAGATCGCCTGAACGTCCTCGACCTCGTAGACCAGCTTCGCCTTGCTGCCTGTCAGGAGCCGGGCGAAGTGGCCAAGGGCCAGAAGGTCGCCGCCTCACTCGAGAGACTGGGTCCTATGGACACAACGGAGGGCCGATGAGGTGGGTTTACGACTTCCATCGCTA
>CAJWGB010000283.1 GCA_913031625.1 uncultured Planctomycetaceae bacterium
GAGTTTGAGCAGACCGATGTCCTGGACCAGGGCCTGGCCCTGAGCAAGGTCATCGAGGAACACCTGCTGAAGCTCACCGAGCTTCCAGCCATCCATGCGATTCGAGGCGAAGGCACGGTCTGGGGTATCGAATGCGCGGCCGTGGGAGACCACGCGGCAGAGGATGTGGCCAACGCGATCGTCGAGGCCTGTTACATGGGGGATGAGGATGAGCGCGCCATCCACCTGCTGGGCCCGCTGGCCGGCAAGGTGCTGCGGGTTGCGCCCCCCCTGACCATGCCCCTGGAGGAAGCCCGGGAATATTTCGAGGCCATGCACTGCATCATCGAACGACTGGGAGACTCCCTCTAGTCCGGACCAGTTCACTGAATTCTCCGGGCTCGTCCGGCCGGCATCGTTTCATCCATGAAAAAGTTACTGAACGCCATCGGGCCGGCCATCATCGTGGCGGCGATCAGTCCACAGATCATGAACATGTGCAGGGCATATCGAGCATGCAGCCAGACGACCGGTTCCCACAGTCCTGCGACCCCGGGCCCGGCCGGACCATCGACTGAATACAATCCACTGGCAGTCATGCGAGCCCCGGGCTCCATCGGAATGTGGAGCCAATACGTCAGCGCAAACAGAACGGCAGTGATCAGTTCGACAAAGATCGGTTCCAGCGTGAGTCGACTGCCACAGTTGGAGCAGCGACCGCCCTGAGACATCCATCCAATGATGGGCAGGCGTTGGACGAATGACGCGTCAGCGTTGCAGCGGCGGCAGACGGGATGACCTCCCAGAGTCAGCTTCAGCTGTTCGAGAAGTTCGTCATGTTCGGGGAAGTGGCGAATGCAGATGTTGAGGTAGCGGCCAACGAAGGCACCCAGCACGAACAATGTCGAGAGAATCAGCCATGCTGGCATATATTCCGACAGATTGATCACTCGCTTACTCCCGCAAGTCGGGTCACAATTTCGTCCGCAATTTCCTGCGGGGCTCTGTTGTCTGTATCGACCGTCATGGTCGAAGCCTTCTGGTAAAGTTCGCGTCGGGCTTCAAGGACCTCGGCGATTTCCTCCTGGATCGATTTTCCGGTCAGACTTGGCCTCCTGCTGGTGGACGTTTCATCGCGTGCGATTCGCGATGCCAGAGTTTCTACGGTCGCCTGCAGCCAGATGACCGAACCGGCGTCCTGCATACATTTTCGGTTCGTTTCAGCGAGGATTGCTCCACCACCGGCAGCAACGACAATATCGTCCTGAGCCAGCAGGTCTGCAATCACCTGACTTTCCAGTCGCCGAAACTCGGCTTCGCCGTCATCCGCGAAAATCTGCTGAATCGATTTTCCAGCCGCATCTTCAACGTGATCATCGCTATCGATACACGTCAGTCGCAGCGTCTCAGCCAGCAACGGCCCAACGCTCGACTTCCCGCACCCTCGATATCCGATCAACGTAAGTTTCATGTTTGTCTCTGAGTGTCCATCATTGAATACGACCGGAGTGTGACACGGTATTGTCTGACGAACAACGGATGAACGGCTGGTTTGGTCGTTCCTGAGTCGGTTCTCAGGAAAAACTGCCCGGCGGCGCAGTTGCATCAGAGTTTAGCTACACAATTGCTCGATGCATGATCAGGAGATCGATCGTTTAACTGCAGGCCCGCAGGGCCCCGCGCCGTCTCTACGGATGGATCGCTCGAGCGTGCGACTGCGGCGACTGGTTTAACGAATTGCGCAGTCAGCGGCGAAACAGAGCGGCGAAACAGAGCGGCGAAACAGTGCCTACCCAACGGCCGCCTGGCGGCGTGCCTGTCGCAGGGTCTCGATCATGTAGTCAACCGGTGGTTCCTGACCGGTAAAGATCTGAAACTGTTTTGCGCCCTGGCGGACGAACATTTCGACACCCGTCGCGGTTGCGCATCCCCGCATTTGAGCGTGCTTCAGCAGCAGTGTGTTTTCTGGTGTATAGACTGTATCGAACACCAGCATTCGTTCATGCAGCCAATGCTGTTCGTAAGGCGAATCATTCACGTTCGGATGCATGCCGACTGCCGTGCAGTTAATCAGAACGTCACACTGCTCAGCACCGCGATTGGCCCAGACGGTCGACAGGCAACCGAACTCTTCGGCAAGCGTTTTCGCCTTCGCTGCCGTACGATTACAGATGGTGACGATTGCTCCTTTGTTAATCATGCCTGCCACCGCAGCACGAGCCACTCCTCCGGCGCCGAGGATCAGGACCCGAGCATCTTTGAGCTCACCGCGACGCCCATCTTCACCGTTGAGTGCTTCTTCTACAGTATCCACGATCGCATCGTAGTCTGTGTTTGTGCAATGCCATGCTCCATCCTTCTGGAACAGAGTGTTGGAGGCACCGACCAGGTCTGACTGGACATCGGGCTTCTCGGCAAATTCCAGAGCGGCAAGTTTGTGAGGAATCGTCACGCTGTAGCCTGCAACATCCAGCTGCTGAAATTCTTCCAGTGTTTCCCTCAGGTTGCCGTCAGGAATTCGCAGCGGCAGGTATACGCCGTCAAATCCAACCTTGCGAAATGCGGCGTTGTGCAGCAGTGGGCTCTGACTGTGAGCGATTGGATCTCCCACGACACCAAAGACCTTTGTCTGGTCTGTGATCCTGTCGAAACGGTAGAGGTTCCGTGTTTCAGCATACGTCAACTGACCAGGTGCCATCTCACGTTCGCGGCTGAAACCGGCGTACGTGAACGGTGCTCCCATCCGCCCGCAGAGAATACGGCTGATCGTTCCGTATTCGCCCATGCAGAATCCTGTCGTTGGGATGTCGGCTGACTTCACCAGCTCCAGCAGTCGCACGTTGTCGCTGGGACGGTTGGCCATCGTTACGATTTTGATGATGTCCGGATCGCAGCGTTTCATCCGTTCATAGATGTTGGACAGCTCAATCGGTGTTTCATCAAAATTGTGATAGCTGACGATTCGCTTCGTGTCGCCGTAGCGCGGGACTGACGCAGCGATGTCCTCTTCAAGATCGACGTATTCGGCTCCCCCAATAATTGCCTGTCGCAGAATTGTCTGTCGCAGGTCTTCAGGGCGTGTCCAGCGACCTTTGTCCTCCTCGCGTCGACAGGTCACGACCACGGGGGTGGGGCGATCTTTCAGCAGGCTGCCAATGTCCGGCTTTTTTCGGAGCCAGTCCAGTCGGAGTTCGACGAGCTCTGCCTTACGCTCCGCGAGTTCGCGATGGCCTTCTCGGAATGCAGAATGACGGGTCCGTCCCAGACTGACGCAGATCATTGGATCAGTGAACTATTAACATTTCTAACGTGGAGGCAGGCGGTGCGTGTGTAGATGCAGGTGTCACTCACCTGGTCCGCATCCCGCGCGTGATACCTTAAGGACCGTGCCTGCATCCTGCGACAACAGACCGTCGAATTTGTGGAACAATCTCATACGCAAGGCTGATTTCACGGGTGAGCACGACAGTTGGAGTCCGTCCGCCGATTGATTGAACGGTTTCTAGACGAGGCCGGCGATTGGCTTGCCCGACGTAATGATCTGCTCGACATTGCGAGGAATGTTGGTCTGCACCCGCAATTCACCGATGTCGAAAAGAGAATGCATAACTGTTGCCAGGACGTTGCTGCTCGAGATGGGGTTGGAATCCGGTTCACTTGCCGTTCGGTCAGACCGACCGATGACCGTGCCCATGTTGAGACCACCGCCGACAAATGCCAGTGTGCAGAGATTGCCCCAGTGATCCCGGCCACCATTCTTGTTGATGCGAGGCGTCCGTCCGAACTCCCCGGTAATCACGAGCAGAATCTTTTTCGAAAGTCCTCGCGCCTCCACATCTTCGATAAATGCGGACACCGCTCGGTCTACCGCGGGGGTCAGAGAATCGAGCCCATCACGCATTGTGAATTCCTTGCCTCCGCCGTGCATGTCCCAGCCACCGCAGGTAACAGTCACGAATCCGCAACCGGTTTCACACAGGCGACGAGCCAGCAGCATCTGGCGTCCGAGAGCGATCGGAGAGAATTGCTTTGCATAAGCGTTGCGTTTCTTAACGGCATCCGTTGGCTCAAACTCGCCTGTTTCGTAGCGAGCCAGCAGTTCCGGAGACTCTTTGTTCAGATCAAACGCATCGGACACACCTCGTGCAAGGACGTCGAACGCCTGCTGTTGAAATTCAGTGGCTGCTGAGAGTCTTCCAGATGTGTCCAGCCGCCGCCGGAGGTCATCGAACCGAGTCAGCAATGATCGTCTGTCATCAAGTCGGCCGTTCTCCACATTGAGCTTCATGTTGTCGAGAATCTGTCCCCCGGCACTTGGGTCGAACGGCTTGTAGGATGGATTCAGACTGCCGGTCTGAGAAACACGATCCACACTGACATACAGCCCTTTGTACTTTTCTCCCATGCCGGGAGGCGTGACCAGTGTGTTGTTGGGCATTCCAGTCGTCGGATCCGTTAAACCGGCAACTCGGGCAAATAACGCGCCCATCATCGCACCGGTGGGATTTCCTCCTGCCATGACATGCATGGCGGCCGGGCCATGACTGGAGATCCCGTGGCGGTACGATCTGATAATCGCCATGCGATCTGCCAGCTTTGCCAGCAGCGGGAACGACCCGCCAAATTCGACGCCGGTCAGGGCAGTGGGAATGTGTCCGGTGATGCTGCGGATTTCCCGGGGAGCCTGAGGCTTGGGGTCGAACGTCTCAAACTGTGTGGGACCTCCCTGTAGGTTGAGTACAACAACAGAACGGTCGAGCAGAAATGAAGGGGCCTTCGACTTTGCCTGCAGCAGCGACGGGAGGGAGAGGCCTCCCAGACCAATCGCGCCGATCTGCAGTAGTTGGCGGCGAGTACTCGAATCGTGAAGGCTCAACATCAGCCGGCTCCCAGGTGAGGTCACTAAGCAGCAGCGACGCCAGGCCACGTCAGCTACTCAGTCAGAGTATATCATGCCTGGTGTGTCTGCAGTAGAACTAGTTGTCGTTCAGAGCAGTTAGGGTGGGCACAGCCTACCGAAGAAGAGAACACGCCTGATTAGGATCTGGAACCAACCCGATTGACCTCTGCAGATTGCGGCGGTGGGCGATGCCCTCCCTAATGAAGCTGAATGCACTGGCATTGCCTTAAATTCAGTTTCTGGCGATCACGGGGTGACAATGATTTTTCCGGACAATGTTCCGGCACTTTGAAGCGTGTTGTCTTCCTGCAGCGCATGAGCGGCTGCTGCGTCCGACAGAGTGAAACGTGCGCCAATGAGTGGCTTTAGCTTTCCGGCGGCCAGCAATTCATTCAGGTGACCGGCTGACTCCCGCTGTTCTTCCGGAGATGCGTTAAACATAGCAAAGCCGAAGGCTCGCAGGTCATTCACGTAGAAGGCGCCAACCGGAAACTCGGGTCGCGCATCACGCCCGGCCATCAGGACATAACGTCCTCGCTTGCGCAGGTGAGGAAATGTTGTTTCCGGAGATGCATTGCGAAGTGTCTCGAACCACAGACTGACTTTTCCATGTTCCTCCGTCAGCGCGATAAGTCGTTGTTGAACGTCCTCTCTGCGGTAATTGATGGCTGCTGTCGCGCCAAGCTCGACGGCCGCCGCAACTTTCTCATCACTGCCAACCGTTGTGATGACTCTCGCTCCTGCCGCGTGAGCAATCTGAACGACGGAGGAGCCCACTCCGCCCGTTCCTCCGTTCACGAAGACGACATCGTCTGATTGAAGTCCCGCGTGCAGATAGAGTCCCAGGTGCGCCGTGATACCGACCAGCGAAGCCGCTGCCGCGTCTTCGTCAGAGACTCCGTTCGGAGTTGGATACAGCCACTGTTCCTGCACGCTGACAAGTTCTGCAAGAGTTCCCTGCCGGCCAAAGAGACTCTGGTTACTGGCCCAGACGCGATCTCCCGGCTGAAAGCGAGTGACGTCAGCACCGACGGATTCCACGGTTCCTGCGACATCGCAGCCTGGAATCCAGCGCACAGGCAACTCGGCTGCGACGGCTCCACTGCGAATATAAGTATCGATGGGGTTCACCGAAGAAGCTCCCACCCGAACGATGACTTCGTCGGCGGCTGGCTGCGGATCAGGCAGATCTCCAAACTGCAGGTTTGAAGGGGGGCCCTGAGTTTCGATAAACGCGGCTTTCATCTGTCGTGTTTTCCAGGAGGAGTGGTGATAGATCTGCCCAGTCGAACAGGCACCATATAAGAAACGCCGGATTGCTCAAGCGGCGACGTACTTCAGGAGGCAGACCGAGAAATTGGTCAGCTGAATGACTCGTGGGAACAACAGCGTTACGCCATCTGCAAAGGCCGGGCATGGCCGCCGTCACTGCTCATTGAAGCATTCTGGCTGCACTTTCGGCTGGGGCTGCAATCTGCCATTATCCCGCTCGCCGTTCAGGAGACGTTTGATCTTCCCCGGTGGGGCTACGTCATCCCCGGCGGGGTCATTCTGTTGCTTCTGCTGAGGTCTTTGCTTCGAATTCGTCGAGCACTCGCATTTCGTGCTGCTGGCGCTCGACATCAGAAACGACGTGATGTCCTTCAATGGCGATTGCGGCAGATTCGCGAGGGACGGCGCGGGCTCTGAGTTTAAGAGCGTGCTTATCTGATTCTGTTAAAAGTCTGGAACAGTGGTCTCATGGACCTGAAACTCGATAACTCAACAGCACTGATTGTGGGCGGCGCCAGCGGCATTGGCCTTGCATGTGCACGTGCGTTCCGCGATGAAGGATGTCGTGTCACGATCTGGGACATTTCTGAAGACACTCCCGAGCGAGCAGCCGCGGAGCAGTGTTCGGGGGCTGCCGTCGATATCTGTGACAGAGGCGTGCTTGCGGCTGCACTGGAGACGATGGCGGATGGAATCGATCACCTCGTCCACGCGGCCGCCATTGGATCCGGGCAGTTTGGATTCCCGTTCACCAACCTTGATCCGGAGCATTGGCAGCGAGTGCTCGACGTCAATATTTCCGGCATGGTCAATGTGGCTCATGCTGTAACGCCTGTCATGCTGGAGGCAGGTCAGGGGACGATGGTGTTTGTGGCGTCTGTCGCCGGTCAGATTGGGTCTCCCACGGATCCGCCCTACAGCGCGTCGAAAGCCGCCAACATTAATTTTGCCCAGGTGATGGCGAAGGATCTGGCGTCGTCTGGTATCCGGGTCAACACGGTGTGCCCCGGGATGGTGAAGACGCCTCTGAACCGCAGCGTCTGGCAGTCATGGAATGACCGGCAGCCGGAGTCCGAGAAACTGACGTACGATCAATGGGCAGATGAAAAGATCGGCCAACTGGTGCCGCTGGGAGAATGGCAGGAGCCTGAAGACATTGCCGACACAATCGTGTTTCTGTCCTCAGAACGCGCTCGTCAGATTACCGGTCAGACAATCAACGTCGATGGCGGCTACGTCATGCACTGGTAAGGAGAAGATCAGGAGTCTTGCGAAAAACCGATTGCTGGAGCTCACCAGTCGTCTGCTGCCTTCAGCCGCGAAGCGACGACAGCGGGGATGCATGCCCAACGGCTTCGTAAGTCTGGAAAGGCGCGCGACCATACATTGCGATGACGAATGTACAACCCGGGGGTCTGCGGCTGGCGGTGAAACGATTGCGTGGACGCATCGATTGGCAAACAATCACAGGTCTGAGTCAGAGATTCACCGTCTGGAACCTGCGCGGCCATCACGGTATCATGATGTCATGAAGAATCACGTTCCATGTGGGCAGACTCGTCGGGAAGCACTCTGGGAGATGGGAGGTGGCTTTACCGGCACCGCCATGGCCGGCCTGTTGGCTGCCGATGGATTCTTCAACACCGCCCAGGCAACAGATACGCGCCCGAATCCGAATCCGCTTGCGCCGCGAGGATCGCAATTCCCCGTCAAGGCAAAGCACTGCATCTTCCTTTTCATGCAGGGAGGCGTCAGTCAGCTCG
>CAJWGB010000284.1 GCA_913031625.1 uncultured Planctomycetaceae bacterium
TTGATTCATCAATTAATTTATTTTTTTCTTTAAAAATTTTTTTATCAACCTCTTTTAATATGAATGGATTATTCTTAATTAACCTGCCAACCATTACTCCATCAAATTCCTTTAAAAGAGTCTCTGCTTTCAGATAGTCTCCTCGAAACTGAAACGCGCCCGCCTTGATGATTCGGGCACGCTCTGAACTCGGGACTCGCGTCATGACAAAGTTTGCATTTTCTTCGGCGAGGGCTGTGCGACCGCGCGACAGTGCCCACTCACCCACGGACAGACGAGTCACGACGTCGTCCGGAGCCCGCTTCAGAGCATCCAGCATCATCTTCTCAGCTTCCTCGGACTGCCCCGTCTGCTGATAAAGAAGTCCCAGAACGACCTCAGGTAATACTCGTTTGGGGTCAAGTTCCTGAACCTCATTTAGCAGCTGCAGTGCCTCCTGCACCCGACCACGGTGAAAATCTGTCACCGCCAGGCGGTGCATGAGGTTGTGGTTTTCAGGCTGCAGGTTGAGCAGCTGTTTCAGGTGTCCTGCCGCGCGATCCCAAAGTCTGCGTTTCTCGTCCACTGTCGTGAGGCCAGCCATCGCGTTTGTTCGCAATCGCAGCTTTCTGTCGGAGTCAGGCAACAGGTTAGCCTGCAGGAGCCCCCGCTGCAGCAGGACATCTGCCTCCGCGAACCTCTGCCCACGTACGGCCAGGTCCCCGAGCATGATCCATGCCTCAGGATCGTTCTCATGTCGGACTGCAGCTGCCTCCAGCATCTGGTAGCCGTTCTCTACAAGGTTGGAGGCAAAGCAAAGGTGCGCATACATGATTTCAGCAGGAGGGAGTTCCGGGTGCTCTTTCACGGCCAGACGCAACTTCTCGATTGCCTCGGCCCCTTTTTTGAGCTGAAACAGAGCCACTGCATCAGTCACATCCCTGTATTTGGGGTCGTTCAGATCCACGGAACCGCCAAGGAGCTGTTTGGGGGCTTCTTTCGGCTTCTCGTCCTGACCAACGGCCGTTGCAGTCCACTGGCAACAGGCAAGTATCACTAAAACGATGCGTAGCATGGCTGGTCCTCTCTGTGTTCCTGCGTCCTGCGAAAGACAATTGCCGACACGCCATGTCCGCGGCTGTGATTCTGGCCTGGTCAATACATTTCACAGTCTCGGGTGTCGGCTGACAGAAGTGTTCCGCAAAGATGTAAAAAGGCAACTCAGCCAGATGGAATTCTGTGACAGGAACGCCGAATGACAGTCAGAGCATTGAAGGACCGCAGACCTGGCGAGTCTGGTAACCTGAACTATGCTGCGGCCTGCCGTAAGGCCCGATGCCTGGATTAGCCGATCGAAATCTTCGCGGTGCGTCGATGCGCGGGGGATACTGGCATGTTCAGCACCGTGATGTCAGGCGTGCTGCTGCCTTCCTCGGCCGCTGGCAGAGCGGGCGAATCATCAACGGACTCCGCAGGAGAGGCACAAGGAAGTACTTGTTACCCGGATTCGCCGCTGCAGAATGCAGCGGATGAAGGCAAAACCGAAACTGCCCATCAATCGACGGGCAGTTTCGGTTGAGCGGTCACGTTGCGAATGGCGCTGTTTAGAGAGTTGAAAATGAGACTCATTCGGTCTCGGTGACTGCTCTTCTGATATAAACGGTTTGAAGTCCGGCTCATCCGTCAGAAACCTGAAATTCTATGCAGTGACATTCCATCCTGAAGGCGAGGTTCGAAGTCCGCCTGCGTTGCTGCAACAATATGAGCACCTCGTCCAGCCGGAGGACATACATCCGGGACCAGTCATTTGGTAGACAGATTATGCGGCTTATTCTTACTTTCATTCTGGCTGTCACCAGCTCAACACTGTTGGCTGATGATGTAAGCGAAGGCGAAAAGCTCTTTGCACTCAGGGTTAAGGCACTCTTTGCTGATAAGTGCGTGTCCTGTCATGGAGGTGACCCGCAGGATATTGCATCTGGTTTTGATATGCGTTACCGCGCGTCGGTGCTGCAAGGCGGAGAGAATTTTGGAGCTGAAGTGCTGCTTCCGGGAAAAGGCCGGCGGAGTATTCTCTATCGCGCTGTCCTGCGCGTCGAAGAAGGGGTGGAAATGCCTCCCAAGGAGGCGGAGAAGCTAACCGTTGAGGAATCCAACTGGATTCGCCAATGGATTGATGCGGGCGCACCATGGCCATCGGACGATCGGGTGGCTGCCATTCAGAATCGGTATGCCGAAGGTGAAGTTGTCAGAACATCAGGAGGGCTGAGTGAGGCATGGACCAATCGTCGCTATGAAGCCAAACCCCTTTGGGCTTACAAGCCACTCGATGTTCGACAGCCCCCAGGGGACGTGCATCCCATCGACTGGTTTATCGATTTGCGTCTGAAGTCCGCGAGTCTGGCACCTGCCCCCGCCGCCCAGCCACGCGAACTCGCTCGTCGTCTGAGTTTTGGACTCACCGGACTGCCTCCTGATTACTCAAATGGAGACAGCCGGGCGAGAGCCTTTGAGGTGGCATTTCGGTCAGACCCTGATGCGGCAGTACGCAGCTACGCCAAAGAACTGCTGGCATCGCCGCACTATGGAGAGCACTTCGGGCTTCACTGGCTGGATGTCTCGCGTTACGCAGACTCCGCCGGGTTTGCCAACGATTTTACACGTCCTAATGCGTGGCGTTATCGCGACTACGTCGTCCGCGCATTCAATTCTGACAAGCCTTACAACGAGTTCGTCAGGGAACAGATAGCGGGCGACGAAATGGACGGGGACGGCATTGAGAAACGCATTGCCACAGGCTTTCTGCGAATGGGGCCATGGGAACAGACTGGGATGAGTGTCTTTCGAGTGACACGCGTTCAGTGGCTGGATGATGTGACAGACTCAGTTGGCCAGACGTTTCTTGGGCATGCTCTGCAATGTGCGAAGTGTCACGATCACAAGTTCGATCCGGTGCCTACTCGCGACTACTACAGCATGATGGCCGTGTTTTCGACGACTCAGTTTGCCGAAGCTGATACGCCATTTCTGCCTGTTGAAAACAGGACCGGATTCGAAGCGGCCAATCAATGGACTCAGGCCAAACTTGATGCGTACAAGCGCGATCGTCAGGAAGTTCAGGCGAGGATCAGCGAGAATCGGAAGAAGGAAACTGGTGATGCGAAGGTTGGAGACAATGGACTTGATCCCGGCGATGAAGCCAGCCTCGCCCGCATCAACAAAAATTTCTCACGTCACTCATGGGAACTCGACAAGACTCGTCCGGTCGCTCTCACTGTTTTTACGGGCAAAACCGTAGAACGGAAGAATGTCGCCGGCCGTCTTGAGCCGCCCACGGATCCGTGGGGCAAAGGAGTTCTGGAGCAGGATCTGATTCTCACCGGAGGGGATCCATACGCCCGGGGTGACGCTGTGTATCCGGGACCACTGAGTGCAGCAGAAGCAGTTGGCGGGATGATGCCGAGAAAGTTTCCGGCGGGTCGGGGTAAGCGAAGACTGGCGCTCGCCAACTGGGTTGTCGATCCGCGGAATCCACTGACAGCACGCGTGATGGTCAACCGGGTCTGGTCCTGGCACTTTGGACAGGGTATTGCCGGAAATCCCAACAATCTGGGAGCGACGGGAGAACTGCCGACTCATCCCCTGCTGCTTGATTATCTGGCAGACTGGTTCATGAAACATGACTGGTCAGTAAAGCAACTCAATCAGTTGATTCTGACTTCAGCCACCTGGCGACGCAGTTCAAGGCACCCCGATGCTGACACTCTCGCGAAAGCTGACCCCGCTGGCCGGCTTTATGCAGTGTTCGCGCCCCGAAGACTTACGGCAGAGGAGTTCCGGGATGCCATGCTCGCGAGCAGCGGTGAACTGAATCGCCAGGTAGGCGGTATTCCCTGTCGACCGGACATGCATCCGGAGGTTGCCAACCAACCTCGTCAGATCATGGGGGGCACTGCCTCCGTCTATGAGCCAGATGCACTTCCCCGCCAACGGAACCGAAGAACAATCTACGCTGAGAAGTGCCGAGGTCTGCGAGACCCTTTCATGGAGACGTTCAACCAGCCAGGCCCGGACAAATCCTGCGAGCTGCGCGAGACGTCTACTGTGGCTCCTCAGGCATTGACTTTGCTCAACACTGTCGAGGTTCATGATCGGTCTCTGGCATTTGCCGATCGGCTGCTCAGGAACGATGGCGAAGATGAAGCCATTATTCAGCGCGCTTTCGAAGTATGTCTTTCCCGGCCGCCCTCTGCGAGTGAGCTCAGTGCCTGTGTAACGCACTGGAGACAGGCGATTCAGGAGGAGGACGGCAAGGTCTATCAACCAGTGTCGTGGAAGGTGAAGATCGAGCGAACCGTCATGGCCGAGAAGACTGGGGAACCATATTCGTTCGTGGAAACTCGTCCGGCTTACGAAACCTATGTCTCAGATCTGCAGCCCAGTCAGGTCTCTGCCCGAGTGCGGGGGCTCGCTCATGTGTGCCTGGTTCTGTTCAATGCCAACGAGTTTGCATGGCTTGATTAGCTGGCCGGCGTGAAATTGAGTGCAGCGTGGTCTTCGCGTGCGCATTCGAAGTGGAGTGGACTTCGCCTGAAGCCCTGAGTTTGAGTCGTGGCTGGACGCTGAGGTAGTGCAGATCTGACTCGATCGGCTGGACGCCGATTATCTGCGATCCTCCCCGCTGTGTTGGGGAGGTTGAGTGTTTCGTAATAAACTTGCCCAGAAGTTCTATCGAGTCAATCGCCGAATCCTGAACTGGGAGAATCGCAGACCCCTGCTTGCGCTGCGGGCTTGGATCACGCTGAGGTCGAGGAGCACGCCCCTGCAATGGCAGGCATGTTGCTGGCACTGCATGTGCGGTGTTTTTGCGAACCCACAGTCCTACGTTCGAAAGATTCGGTCACCGGCATCGCCAAGGCCCGGGCGGATGTACTTGTTGCTGTCGAGCTCGCGGTCAATGACGCACGTCCAGATTGGGACATCATTGTGCTCATTCTGTAGCCGTGCGATTCCTTCGGGAGCGCTGATGATTGCCAGCATGCGAATGTCCTTCACGCCCCACTCTTTCAGTGTCTCAATTACGGCTGATGCAGAACCTCCGGTTGCCAGCATCGGATCCACCACAAAAGCCGCGTCAACCGGATTGTCATCCGGTAGTTTGTTGTAGTAGCTGACTGGTTCAGCGGTTTCTTCATTGCGATAGATTCCCAGGTGGCGGACTTCCACGTCCGGGAGCAGATTTAGAAACGGTTCCACCATGCCGAGTCCCGCCCGAAGAATAGGGACAACAGCCGTACGGCCTGCGAGTTCCCATGCTTCCACGGATTCGAGTGGTGTGGTGACCCGGCAGGGCTGTACGGGAATGTCTCGCGTAGCTTCAACTCCAAGGACCATCGAAAGCACGTGGATATGGTGTCGGAATGCTGCGCTATCAGTATCGACTGATCGGAGGCGAGCGAGGTGATGCGAAACGGCTGAGTGAGCCAGTTCTTTGACGGGAGCGGTCATGATTTCGGTGTCTTTCCGGCAGAGTCCGGTCGCGACAATTCCGACGGCTTCCGGGCAGCGTTAGGATGTGCCCGAATCATGCCAGCCGGGTCCGAGATGTCAAATGCAGACTTCACGGACGGCTGCTCCTTTCTGCTCCCTCTTTTTGGTCCGCTTGTTCCTATGCAGTTCGCCCTTCTTGGAGACATGCCTGAGGCTGTCTGGCTCACGGACGGATTGCTGCAGTGTGATACGCATTCATTGACCCACTGCTGCGTGTCTCCGGAACTCGCCGCACAACTTTCCACGAGCGGTCACAGCTATGTCCTGAGTGACACGGAAGCAGATACGTTTCTCGCAGAAGACGCAGACATTGTCATCGTGGCATGGAGTGACGTAGAACGATCGATTGAATCGTGCCGTCGCGTTTCTCAGGAAGGTAAGCCGCTCCTTGTCTTTCTGCCGGAAGGGGTTTCGACTGCATTCAGCTACGAACTGCATCTGCTGCTTGATGAAGCAATAGCTGGAGTTGTGGCGGTCTCCGGACGATGGTTCTGTGACGTGCCGGATCAGGTTCCGGCAACCCAATTAAGAATCTCTTTGAGGCAGCCCACGGAAGATGCGCGATTCCGTCGGCTTCAGATTCATGCGATCGATCTGATGACGGCCGCTGGTGGTGAATACACTCAAGTGACAGGTCTTGATATTCCTGCTGCTGCCGGCACTTCAAGAATGATCACGCTGGCACGACAGGATGGGGCAGCAGCTCCGGCAACAATTCAGTTTGATGGAGGCGCTGACGTGGCGGCTCTCACTGTTGTTTCTGATGACGGGGAACAACAGTATCCATCAGATTTACCGCTGCCGGACCAGGCACCGGCGTCTGCACAGCGGGTGGAATCTGTCCTGCTGGCACTCGATGATCCTGCGCAGTGTCAGTTGCTGATGCGACGTCTGTCCGCCAGTCTGGAACTCATGGAAGGACTGGACAAATCCCTGCGCCGCAGGCGTACGGTCGACGTGCATGCGGATTCTCTCTCCGAGCGTTCTGTGTTCAAGACGCAGATGACGGCCATTGGGTGTGGAGTTCTTGCATGGATGTCGCTCGGCATCATGATTATCGCGGCGGTCAGGCCAATTCGAAAACAGTTGCCCTCATTTGTGATTGCCGGTGGCATGATCCTTTGGGTTTTGCCACTCGTGCTGTTCATTTTGACTCAATTCCTACTGCCCCTGGCAAGAGAACGCGTGGCAGTATCCAGTGACCCGACGGTGGACGAATCAACCGCCGAAGTCGATTCTGAAGAAGGTGTTTCCTGATGCGAAATTGCTTTTTGGTCGTGTGCATTCTGGCAACCTCTGTGGCGTCTGCTCAGGACGCTGCTCCATTGACGGATGCTGAACAGGAGGCCATGCAGAGCATTAACGAGCGTTCGGTACTGGGGACGGTCTCGTTTTTGTCGAGCGACGAAATGGCTGGCCGGGACACTCCTTCAAGAGAGCTCACGATTGCCAGCGCATACGTGGCAGCTCGACTGCGTGGGGCTGGGTTAGAGGGGCTGGGGCCGGAGGGCAGTTTCTATCAGACACATACGATTCAAACGACTCAGCCTCCACGCAACCCGGCGCGGCTGACTGCTGAGGATGGAGCTGTTACTAACCTGCTGGTAGTCACTGGCTCGGATGAAGATCTGGAAGTCTCTGGCAGGGTCCTGTCAGCGAAGGAAGCACAATCTTCAGATAAGCCTGCTATTGCCATCATGCCGGAGATCAGAGTTCCACCGCAGGTTGCCGGAAACCCGGCTTACCTTCTGGCGATGGCAGCGCGTGACGTACGATCACTGGCCGAAAAGGGCGTGAAAGTCGTGCTGGTGGAATACTCTGACGAGAGCGTATTGCCGGAAATGGCGGAACGGCTTCTGGATAAGGCGCTGATGCCGCGCCGGGGCATGACACCAGCCTGCAGCGTTGTCCTTGTGCCGCAGTCGATGAACCTGGCGGGGCAGTCCGTGCAACTTTCTGTCGATGCTCAGCGAACAGTTGACGAACCTGTGCACAACGTTCTTGGCATTCTTCGCGGTTCGGATCCGCAGCTGTCTCAGGAAGCAATCATCATCTCAGCTCACCTCGATCATATTGGAATGAGCTCAGCCAGCGCAGACCCAATCAACAACGGGGCTGACGACAATGCGACAGGAGTCACGGCCGTTGTGTCGATGGCTGACGCATTTACTGCTTTGAAGGCTCGTCCGGCACGTTCGGTCATCTTCTGCACATTTTGGGGAGAAGAAAAGGGCCTTGTCGGATCGTCCAGGTTCGTTGAAAAGCCGTTGTGGCCTCTCGAAAAGATTGCAGCCAACATTAACATTGAAATGGTGGGTCGCCCGGAAAAGAATGCTCGCGAAAAAGCGT
>CAJWGB010000285.1 GCA_913031625.1 uncultured Planctomycetaceae bacterium
GGCCTTCCGAGGCGCTGGATGGAACGTCATCAAGGTGATCTGGGGTGGCGACTGGGACCCACTGCTGGATGCCGACGTTGATGGCAAGCTTGTGAAACGCATGGGCGAAGTCGTCGACGGGCAGTACCAGAAGTACACCGTGTCAGACGGACAGTACATCCGCGATCATTTCTTTGGCGCCGATCCGGACGTCCTGAAGATGGTAGCTCACCTGTCTGACGAAGTCATGGAGAAGATTCGACGCGGCGGCCACGACCCGGAGAAGGTTTACGCGGCTTATCATACGGCCGTTAATCACAAGGGCGCTCCAACTGTCATTCTGGCGAAAACCGTCAAAGGCTATGGGCTCGGGGAAGCCGGCGAGGGCCGAAACGTGGCCCACAACCAGAAGAAGATCAACGAGCAGGAACTGCGAAACTTCAGGACTCGCTTCTCCATTCCGATCAGCGACGAGGACGTCGACAAGGTTCCGTTCTATAAGCCGGCGGACGACAGTCCGGAAATGGTGTACCTGAAAACACAGCGTCAGAAGCTCGGCGGCTTTGTTCCGTCTCGACAGCCGTCACCGGAACGCCTTGAAATTCCTGGGCTGGACGACCGCGCTTTCCAGTCGAAGCCACTGCTGCCTGGAAGTGACGGAGCAGAAGGTTCAACAACATTTGCACTCGGCATGATCCTGCGTGGTCTTGTCCGAAACAAGGAAATCAAGGACCGCATCGTCCCCATCATTCCGGACGAAGCTCGAACGTTCGGGATGGAAGACCTCTTCAAGATGGTCGGCATCTATTCCAGCAAGGGCCAGCTTTACGAACCGGTCGACCGAGCTCAGACTCAGTATTACAAAGAAGCCAAAGACGGCCAGTTGCTGGAGGAGGGGATCAATGAGGCGGGTGCGATGAGCTCGTTTATCGCAGCAGGAGCTGCCTACGCGAACCTCGGCAAGAACATGATTCCTTTCTACGTCTACTACTCCATGTTTGGTTTCCAGCGAGTTGGCGACCTGATCTGGTGTGCGGCGGACACCCGATGCAAAGGATTCCTTTGCGGAGGGACGTCCGGACGAACGACGCTGAATGGCGAAGGGTTGCAGCACGAGGATGGCCACAGTCATCTGATCGCCAGCACAGTTCCAGTCATCAGGGCCTATGACCCTGCATGGGGTTATGAGCTGGCAGTCATCGTCCAGGAAGGCCTGCGTCGGATGTACGGTGAGGGAGAGGAAATCTTCTACTACCTCAGCGTGTACAACGAGAATTACGCTCATCCCGCAATGCCTGATCAGGAAGGTATTCAGGACGGCATTATCAACGGGATGTACCGGTACAGCAGCACCGACAGCGGAGAGGGTCAACAGCATCGTCCTCAGCTGATGGGCAGTGGGCCAATTCTCCGCAAAGCACTTGATGCTCAGCAGCTCCTGCAGGACCAGTTCAACATCGGTTGTGACGTCTGGAGTGTGACGAGTTACAGCGAGCTGCGTCGCAATGCGATGGAGTGTCAGCACTGGAATGATCTCCATCCGGATCAGCCACCACGTCGCAGTTACCTCGAAAAGGTGCTCGACGGAGTCAGTGGTCCGTTTGTATCCACCAGTGACAATGTACGCCTTGTGGCCGATCAGATTCGCGAGTGGGTTCCTGGAGAGTACATCGTGCTTGGCACAGATGGGTTCGGCAGAAGCGAAACTCGCGACGAACTCCGCCGTCACTTCAGAATTGATGCCGAGTCCACAGCGTTTGCTGCTCTGCAGGGCCTCGAACGAATGGGTGGGTTTGATTCAGGACAACTGGCCTCCGCCATCTCCACACTCGGACTCGATCCGGAAGCCATTTTCCCGATTGACGCCTGATCAACAAACCCGGAACACTCTCACCTGAGATCTAAATATGGCCACGGAATTCAAACTGCCGGAAGTAGCTGAGGGCGTCGAGTCTGTCGACGTTGTCGAAGTGCTCGTGAGCCCCGGCGACACTGTGGAACAGGGCACGATCATCCTCGAAGCCGAAACCGGAAAATCGGTCGCTGAGATTGAGTGCGGCCTTGCGGGCACAGTTGCTGAGGTCCTTGTATCACCTGGGGACAGCATCGGCATCGGAGCGACACTGATTACCGTGAACGAGTCCGGCAGTTCCACACCGGCAGTTCCGCCCGCGGAGCCTGCAGCAGAACCAGAACCGGCAGCTGCTGTTGAAGAAGCCGCAGCTCCGGAACCGGCGCCCGCACCAGCCGGGTCTGAGACCATCGACTTCACACTTCCGGAAGTTGCCGAAGGTGTCGAGCAGATCGACGTCGTCGAAGTTCACGTCAGTGTTGGTGATTCCGTAAGCGTGGGCACTGTCATATGCGAAGCAGAGACAGGCAAGTCTGTCGCTGAGATTGAAAGCCAGCACGACGGCACGATTACCGCAGTCCACATCGCTGCCGGCGATAGTGTTTCCATCGGCAGCAAGCTGGTGACGATTGATGCTCAGGTTAGCGGGTCTGCACCAGCAGCACCCGCAGCAGCAGCACCCTCACAGGCTACTCCGTCACCTGCCCCGGCCGCAAAGCCAGCCGCCACATCAAAACCAGCAGCCCCGAACGCTTCGGCAACTTCAGCTGACGGCAGAGCACCTGCTCCGGCCGGTCCGGCAACCCGACGCCTGGCTCGAAAACTGGGAGTGGACCTCTATCAGGTCAGCGGATCTGCGCGAGGAGGCCGAATCACGATCGAAGACGTGGAAGCCTATGTCCACGGTCGGATGACGAGTGCCGCCCCTTCGGGCGGCGGAATGAGTCTCGGTATTGCCGCCCCTCAGCCACTGCCTGACTTCTCGAAGTTCGGTCCTGTTGAGGAAGAGAAACTCAATAAGGTTTATCAGGCCGCTGCTGCCAACCTGTCGACTGCCTGGATCACAATTCCTCACGTAACTCAGCATAACCTTGCTGACATCACTGAGCTGGAAGCCGCACGTAAGCGGTACGTGAAGGACAATTCTGACAAGCCAAAGATCACGATGACTGCCATCATGATTAAGGCTGTTGTCGGTGCGTTGAGAACGTTCCCAAGAGTGAATTCCAGCATCGATGTTGAGTCAGGCCGCCTGATCCTGAAGAAGTACTACAACATCGGTGTCGCTGTCGACACACCGAATGGTCTGGTTGTACCTGTCATTCGAAATTGTGATCAGAAGAACGTGCTGCAGGTGGCCGCTGAACTGACGGAACTTGCAATCAAGGCCCGAGATCGCAAGCTGAAACCGGAAGACATGCAGGGAGCATCTTTTACGATCACCAATCTGGGTGGGATCGGCGGCACCTACTTCACACCGATCGTAAACCCTCCTGAAGTTGCCATTCTTGGAATGTCACGCGGACAGAAGGAATTGCACCTGGAAGACGGCAAGGTTGTCGAACGACTTATGCTCCCTCTCTCCATGTCCTATGACCATCGCGCCATTAACGGGGCCGATGCCGCTCGATTTATTGTGAAGCTGTCCGGCAGCCTGACTAACTTCTTTGAACTGTTCTGACCAACTGTAAAAGCACTGCAGTTCGTCTCTGTTCATTTCGGGCCCTGAATCCGATTGCAAGTCATGAAACACGCACAACTGGTTGTACTTGGTGGCGGTCCTGGTGGTTATCCGGCTGCCTTTGCTGCGGCGGATCACGGAATGAACGTGGTACTTGTCGACGAAGGGAAACAGCCCGGAGGCGTCTGCCTCAATCGAGGCTGTATTCCTTCCAAGGCTCTGCTGCACGTCGCCAAGCTGATCAATGAATCTCGTGAGTCGGCGGAATGGGGAGTCACATTCCAGCCTCCTGAAATCGACATCGACAAACTGCGTGATTTCAAGAACGGCGTCGTAGGCAACCTATGTGGCGGCATCGAGGGACTGTGCAAACAGCGCGGTGTTGAACTCATCAAAGCTCGTGGCACATTCGTCGATTCAACGACACTCGAACTCAGGAGTGCCGACGGACAGACCTCTCAGCTAACCTTCGACCACTGCATCGTGGCCATTGGCTCCATTCCCACAATGCCTGGATTCTTTGACATTGGTGACGACCGGGTCATGGATTCCACGGGAGCCCTTGAACTCAAAGACGTGCCATCGCGTCTGCTCGTTGTTGGAGGTGGGTATATCGGCCTGGAAATGGGGTCTGTCTATGCCGCACTTGGATCAGAAGTCACTGTGGTTGAAATGTCCGCAGGCATCCTGCCGGGCGCTGACCGAGACCTTGTCAACCCTTTAAAGAAAGTGTTGACAGAGCACTTTAGTGCAATTCACACCAACACGAAGGTTGCCGGCCTGAAGGCAACGGATGAAGGCATCGTCGCCAGCCTCGAAGGGGACGGCGTTGATCCGGAAATGACGTTTGACCGCGTCCTGATCTCCATCGGTCGGCGCCCCAACAGTGCCAACTGCGGACTGGAGAATACATCGGTTGAACTGGACGAACGAGGTTTCATCAAGATCGACCGCAACCAGCGAACCGCCGACCCTAAACTGCTGGCCATCGGAGACATTGCCGGCGAACCAATGCTGGCGCACAAGGCAACACGAGAAGCAAAGATCGCCGTCGAAACGCTGCTTGGAGAACCGGCCGAATTCGACAACATCGCAATCCCCGCCGTCGTCTTTACCGACCCGGAACTTGCGTGGTGCGGCATCACTGAGAATGAAGCCAAGGCACAGGGCATCGAATATCAGGCTGTGCGATTCCCGTGGGCTGCCTCAGGAAGGGCCCAGACGCTGGCCCGTACGGAAGGCGTGACTAAGCTGATTGTGGAGCCCAGACATCAACGGGTCCTTGGCGTCGGAATCGTCGGCCCCGGGGCCGGAGAGATGATCGCCGAAGCAGTCATTGCCGTTGAAATGGGTGCCACCGCTCGCGACCTTGCCGATTCAATCCATGCCCACCCGACTCTGTCAGAAACGGTGATGGAAGCCGCGGAAAGCGTGATCGGACAACCGACCCATTTTTACCGCAGGAAACGCGGATAGGTCCGGAGCACTCAGTCCGCCGGAGTGCAACAGCCATTTAACCGGTGAAACGATTCGCACCGCGCCCCCGGCGTTGCTCGCAGCGGCCAACCGCGCGCAGCCTCTCAGGTTGACACCCGATCTTCAGGAGCATTTTTCTGTCCTTCGGGTTCCGATCTGCGTTTGCCAAACAGCGACAACAACGCCGGGAGCAACAGAATGTCACCGGGGAGCGCGGAACACATTGTCACGGCCGTGAGTTCGGCGAACCGACGAGTCGGAACAAACTCCGAGAACACGAGTACGCTGAGCCCACTGACGATCAGGACGCTCGTCAGGACGATCGCGCGACCACTGGAGCGGAGTGTGCCGTTAATCGCATCCGGCACCGCTTTGCGGGCAATCTCGTCTCGATATCGGGCCAGAAAATGAATGGTATCGTCGACGGCAATTCCAAGACTGATCGCGAAAACGATGACATTGGCTGCCGTGAGTTCATATCCGCGAACCTGCATGTAACCCAAAGTTGTCACCAGCGGAAACAGATTCGGAATCGCCGAAATCAGGCCTACCTTCAGTGATCGAAACAGCAGCGTGATCAGCAGAAAAATAACAGCAGAAGCCGCCAGCAGAGAATTGAACAGGTCTCGCACAAATGCATCCATACAGACTGCATGCAGATAGGCATCCCCCGTGACACGGAATTCGATATCTTCCGGAAGATGTTTTTCCATGATTTGTGTGACCTTCCCAATCAGGTCATTCATGCCAGCACTGCCCACATCCCGCAGGCGCAACATCACTCTGGCAGCGTTCTGATCCTGATTCAGAAAGGGAGAAGCCAGATTGCTCACGTCCACCTTGCGAAGGGTTCGTTCCACGAATCGGAGAGACCTTCTGACCACTTCCGGGTCGTCGCTGAGGACCCGGCCATGGTCCAGCACGGATAGGATCTCGATGTAGTCCCGATAGAACGTGACCCGTTCGTCAGCAGATATCTCGCGGCGGATCTCCGCCATCGCAGCGGCACACTCGGGACTCAACATCCGGTCAACCGGACCACGCAGCTGCACCTCGAGCGACACGAGACCAGACATCTGATCATCGAGCTTATTGACGGCCTGCATCGTGGGATGATCGCCATCATAAGTCTCGAACATATATGAATTGATGGCGATGTTGCGACACATCCACAGAGTCACGATCGCGAGCAGAATATGCACGACGCAGATCAAACGGTTGTGACGGACGATGACCTGACCGAACGCCGCCAGCCGGGTCTGGGAATTTGTCTCCCTGAGACGTTTGCTGGTTGCAGCGAGTGCTGGTGCACACAGCACAAGTGTCTGAGGGATCACCAGCATCAGTCCAAGGTAGCAGCAGGCCATCCCGGTCGCAGCCTGAATCGCGAGCTTTTGGAGCAGGTCCGCTCGCGCCAGAATCAGGCTGCCAAATCCAACCCCGGTCGTGCAGAGAGTCAGCGCACACGTTCGGCTCATTTCATTCATTGTTCTCCGGGCACATTCCACGTAGTCCGGTGCATCGCACTGAGCAATCTCCACCTGAAATCGGCTCAATAGATGCACGCTGTTAGCGGCAGCTATGATGAGCAGGAGCGGCGGGATCATGTTGCTCATCACTGAGAACGTCACACCAAACCACCCCATCAACCCACTGGCCAGCCCAACAGACACCAAACAGGAGATCATGGACAGAAACGTGACCTTCACGCTGCGAAACATGAAGAACGATACAGCCAGAAACAGCAGACTGCACACGGGCACCATGCGCATCTGGTCCTCCACGATGCTGTCAATGACGTCCACGCGAATCGCTGGCACACCGGATAGAAACGTGGTCGTTCCGGTCGGTGGAGGATCAGTTTCCAGCAGTTCGTTGATCCGGCGGAGATGGTCGCGAGCCTTCTGAATCTGCCGTTCCTGGGGATCGATATCCACCAGCGTCAGCATTAGCCGACGATTGCTGCTGATCAACGTGTCATTGAGCAGAGGCAGGCCGTCCAGTTTCTGACGGGTGTAGTCCTCGTTCTCAAAGAGTTCCGCAGGAAGCCATGTTTCCCATTTGGCTTCTCCTGCAATGATGCTGCGAAAGGTTGGCCGCGAAAGAGTCACGACTGAGGTGACGCTGCGAACGCCCTCAATGTCCTCTGCGGAATCAGCCAGCCGGGTCAGCCACTTGAAGCAGTCGCTCCGAACAAGGTCCCGTTCATCGGTCGATTCGAGGACAATCAGGATCAGCGTGTCTTCAAACCGAAACAGCTTCTTGTGCTCTTCGCTGAAAGCAACAGCATCGTCCTGGCCCGAATACACCTGTTCGGGCGAAAAATCGACTTCCAGTTGCAGGGCGCCAACCGATACCGCTGCCACCATGCCTACCACCACAAGCAGCGAGGCAACCGGACGAGCAAACAGCAATTCAAACAGGCGAGACATCCCGAGACTCAGGATTGACAAGCGAATGGCGGACCCAATGGCCATCCCCGTATTGAATCGAGTCGCTCAGAGACACGACACTCAGTGCTCACTGGAACCCGAAAAAACAGAAATGGTTTTGAGAATGTACTGAGAGACGCCAATTTCAAATAACCGAGATCTTCACTCACTGACTGGTTTCTCGGTGAATGAGCAGGCGGCTCAGGCAAATGAGAATCCACGCAGCAAGGGAAGCATGCGAACCACAGCCGGGTAGTGTCCGACCATCTCGACTCTCGCGGGTCACGATTCGACCGCAAAGTCTCCCCGAACTCGACGTTTCCAGATGAATCCGTCAAGCACATAGTGCGTCACCTGAGGAACGACCAACAGTGGAACGAGCCAGTCCTGAGCACCGCTCAGTTGCCACATGCGACCGAAGAGCCATGGCCGCTCGTGCCACAACCCATT
>CAJWGB010000286.1 GCA_913031625.1 uncultured Planctomycetaceae bacterium
CGCTCCCGACACGAGGTTTGCGGGCTATGCACCCTTTGGTTGACGACAACGGCTGCTGACCAGTGGACTCTGACGCGGCAATTCTAACATTCGGCGAGCATAGCTCTGTGTGGCGGATACCACGCATATTCACATGTAGATTCTGCCGAGACAAACTTCGTTTGTGCTCGGCCAGGGAAATGCCCGTCTGGTTGCGTGTCGCCTCCCTCTTTGGCCTGACTGCTTATTTCTGTCCGCATTGCTTTGCCTGGTATTTGCGACCGTGCGTTCCTCTGCGTTTCCTGTTTGCCCCCTTTCGCTATCTGTGGCGTCGCATGAAGACCAGCACTCCGGTCGTGAAACGCCCCGTCGCTCCGCCTGAGTAACGACTCTGGCTTTATCAGGTTAAATTGCCGCAAAACTGATCTAACAGCGAATTTGTCAGACTGAGCGGAGCCTTCGAACGCTCAGCCGGGTATCCTGATACTCTTATTGGAACGTCAGACTCCGCTTCGCCGCTATGCGCACCAACATCGCAATTGCCTTGACTATCCTCCTGCTTGTGGGTCTGTTGGTACTGATGCAGCCAGGCGAGCCTCCGGATGGGACAGATGAGTCACAGGTTGTGGTGGTGTACTGCGCCCATGACGCGTCATTCGCTCGTCCCATTATCGATGAGTTTGAACGTAGGTCCGGGATTCGGGTTGAAGTACGCTACGATGAGGAAGCCAGCAAGTCACTCGGGCTGACTCGCCTGCTGGAGGCTGAGAAAGAGAATCCCCGCTGCGACGTATTCTGGAATAACCAAACACTCGGTACGATGCGGTTGCAGGCCCTGGGCACGCTGCAGCCTTACGTGAGTCCGAATGCAGAACGCATCGGCAGCCGATTCAAGGATCCGGACGGTTACTGGACTGGCTTTGCCGGTCGTCTGCGAGTGTGGCTGCTTAACACGGGGCATGTGTCCCCGGCAAATGAGGAGACAATCCGGCAGATTCTCGCTGGCGACTCGCTTCGTCGTGTCACAATCGCAAAGGCGCAGTTTGGCACAACGCTTTCGCACTATTCTGTGATTGCCGGTCTCACCTCGCTCAGGGATCTGCAGACGTGGCATCATGACCTGATCGATCGCGGGATTCGGGTTGTTCGCGGAAACTCGATGACACGCGATCTCGTTGCTGAAGGAGTCTGCGACCTTGGCTTTACTGACACGGATGACGCATTTGGGGCTATTGATTCAGGTCATCCGGTGAAGATGCTGCCGGTGCGTGTTGGGCCTGACAGTCAGACGATTTGCATTCCCAACAGTGTTGCCATGATTAAGCACTGCCCTCACCCTGACGCGGCAAAGGCGTTTATTGATTATCTGCTGCGACCTGAGACAGAGTTGAGGCTCGCGAAGTCCAGTTCCAGACAGATACCACTTGGGGAAGTGGAGTCCGAAAGTGTGCCGCAGGAGGTCCGGGGACTGCAGGACTGGGCAGCCGACGCGATTGATCTTTCCGCCGCAGCAGACGTCAACTCGCATGTGCTGGAGTGGCTGACTTCGGAGTACATTGAAAAATGATCGGCTCACTGTCCGCCTTTCATTCGGTGCTATTCTGGTCGGTGTGCCGAGCAATCATCGTGTCAGGACTGGGAGTAGTTCTCGCGGTCTGGCTCTGGAGGGGCAGGAGACTTTCGGAACGGCCCGCGCTGATGGGGATGCTGCTGCTTCCTCTGTTTATTCCCGATTTGCCCGTCGGTTATATGTGGCGTTTGACGGCGATGAAACTCACGCAGTCAGAGCTGATGATTGAAGTGCTTTACGCTGGTCTGCTGCTCTGCCGCGCGACGGCCATCCAGTTGCTCGTGCTGCTTATTCTTCCTGGATCGAGTGCGTCTTCCGAAGCTCTCCACAGTTGGAAACTGCAGCCGGCCCGGGATTTGAAATGGTGGCGGGGATGGTGTCGATTGTGGATCGCCGGTCCGCTGAAGGCTCCTGTGGTCGCATGGACGGTTGGCATGCTGGCCTGTTTTCAGGAATTCGAAATTGCGGCTCTGATGCAGGTCGATGACTATCCGGTGTCGTGGACCGTATGGTTGTTTGATGCACAGGGGAAAGGAGAGGTGCTCAATCACTGTCTGTCGTGGATGCTTCAGGGAGCGGGGACGCAGATCGTTCTGTTGCTTCCGTTACTTTTGTTTTCCGGTCGGTCTCAGGCCGACAGTCAGGGGGCCGAGAGTCAGCTGCTTCAGGGGAATGGCTCAGCCGCAATTGTGCTGCCCAGTCTGTTCATTGGGGTCAACGTGCTGTTGAGTATTGTTCGGCCGGTCTGGTTACACGGCGAATCGGCGGTCCGTGGTTTGCAGTTGTTATGGCGTACCGGTGCGTTTCAGGAGACTGTCGCTCAGATTCTGCATTCTTTGGTGCCATCTCTTTTGTCTGCGCTGCTTGCTCTTCAGATCGCTCGAGTGCTGGAACGATGCAGGAGTCGCTTCTGGCTGGTGGCGTTATGTCCTGGGCTTTGTGGGGCGTTGTTCGTCAGCCTGTCGCTGCTGGCACTGTTTCAGTTGCCTGCCTTTACATGGCTGTGGGATACCTGGATCCCGATGACTGTGGGGCAGGTTGTCTATGCACTGCCTCGGGCATGGCTGTTGATTCTTGTGCTGCGAGTGACTCGACCTGCGAGTCAGATTCAATCGGCAGTCATGTTGACCGGCGGGTCTGGCACGCGGGGTTCTCAGGGGAGAAGTCTCCTCTGGAGACTGGGATCGCTTCGCTGGCTGCTCGCCACTGCGCTGCTGACGCACTGGTGCTTCTGGGACGTGACAGTGATTTCGACTCTGAGGCCCGTTTATTTTGAGCCTGTCGTCACTCGGTTGTACGACGAGATGCATTACGGTCATGTCGATTCACTCATGGCGCGAGCGTTTCTGGCGATTATGATTCCAGTCGGTGTGTTTGCTTTGATGGCCATTGTCTGGCAGCGAAGTGTTCGATTTGTGTCGGGAGGCAGCGGTGAGTGATGAGCTCTGGAAGTTGGCATCGGTTCGACTGAGGGGAGACTCAGTGGACCGACTGGCTGATGTGTCCCTGTCGATTGGGCATGGGGTGACCGCCATCGTGGGATTCTCAGGGGCCGGCAAGACATCACTGCTCAATGTGCTTGCCGGGATGGATACGCCGGACGCCGGCACCGTTGATGGCCCGCTGCTGCAGGCCGGGGATGCCCGGCTTCCCGTGTACTGGTCCCCTCAGGACGGAGGGCTTTGGCCTCATTTGAGCGTCCGAGAGCACCTGGAAGTGGTTCAGCCAGAGGATTTCGCCAATTCGGCAGACAAACTGCTGGCTGACTTCGATCTGGCGGAACGAGCGAATGCTCTTCCGGGGCAAATGTCCCGGGGTGAACTGTCTCGTCTTGGCGTTGCCAGATGTCTGGCTGCTCGACCCGCAGTCATGCTGATGGACGAACCTCTGGCGCACACTGATCCGGCAAGGCGTCCGGCGTGGTGGCAGGCCATTCGGAACGCAGTCAGGGCAACCGAGTGTTCGCTGGTGTTTTCCACTCACGAACCTGAGGCAGCTGTGGCAGAGTCAACAAGCATCGTCTGTCTGGAGAACGGCACTGTTGTGTTTAAAGGGGCAACCAGAGATCTTTACCACCAGCCACCGACGCTTGAGCTGGGCCAGTTTCTTGGGGCAGTCAATTGGTTTGATGAGGAGGCCACTGCGATTTGGCTGAATCCGGCTGCGGAATTGTCCGGGCCAGTGGGGCTGCGTCCGGAGCGATTGGAGATAATTCCTGATGAGGGCGGGCAGTTTACTGTCAGTTCATTTCGCTTTTTTGGCAGTTTTGCCGAGACTACTCTAAATTTCACCTGCGATAGTACGACTCACGAACGAACAATCCTCACTCGGCAGTGCGAAGAACTGTGTCCGCTGCAGCGAGTTCGACTGAATCTCAAATGAAGCAACCCGCGACAATTCGTTCCACGAACAGGCTGCCTCTGGTGGGCCTGATCGCCGTGCGATGGCATTTTCTGGTTGCGTCGTCGATTCTGTTGCTGGCCGGATGTTCAGATCAGCCTGCAGGCCAGCTCGAAGTTTCGAAGTTTGACGTGTGGGTTGTGCCGCGTGACGGATCCCGGATCCCGTCTCCTCGTGCACTTTCCACGGCGGATGACGACACGGTGTATGCACTTGATAACGCTGGCCGCGTGCTCGTCTATTCGCCGGACGGAAAACTCGTTCAGAAGTGGCATATGCCTGAGCATGATGTCGGCCGACCGGAGGGCGTGATTCGGCTTCATGATGGTCGCGTTGCTGTCGCGGACACTCATTATCACCGCGTGGTCTTCTTTCACCCGGACGGGACCGTCGAGTCTATGATTGGGGAGAAAGGGCGAGGTGAAGGGCAGTTCGTTTATCCTGTGGCCATCGAGCAGGATCCCCACGGCTTCATTTATGTGGGTGAGTATGGAGATCGTCAGAGGATTCAGAAGTTCACAGCAAATGGGGAGTTCATCACGCAGTTTGGTGAACAGGGAATCGAGCCAGGTCAGTTTCAGCGGCCCAGCGGAATCATCTGGATTGATGGGGCCATTTACACGGTGGATGCATTCAACAATCGAATTCAGGTGTTTCGAGACACCGGCGAGTTTGAATCAGTGTTGCATGTGACTGACCTGGAACATCCGGACGAGACTGTAGCACTCGATTTTCCGTATGATATTCGCGCGACAGAAGACGGTCGGTTGTTCGTGGTGGAGAATAAAGGCTCACGAATCACGGTTCTGAATACGGATGGAACACTCGTTGGTCGGTATGGAGATCCGGGAAGAGGACTGGGGCAGTTCTTCAACCCGTGGGGGCTGACAGTGCTTTCAGATGGTCGGATTCTTGTTGCCGACACTGGTAATCATCGGATCGTTGAACTTACTCCGGCTCAGTCAGGTATGTGACCAAAGGAACGGCATGACGAACTGGCTGAATCAGATCATTCGAAAGGTGTTCCCGCCTCCACGTCGGCCTGTCACGTGGCGTGCCGCGACTCCTCTGGCCGTATTTGCAGTGTTGATGCTCATCTTCATGCTGCGTGTCACGATCGCAGGGGACATGGAGTTTGACAGTCCCTGGGCCTTCCTGTTGCTGCTGGTCACGCCATGGGTCTGGTGGATGCATGCTGCCGGTCACTCAGGACTTGCTCCCAGCCGCAGTAGTGTGGCTGCGTTTGTACGATTGGTCGTTGTCGGTCTGCTGATCATCGTCCTCGCGATGCCGCGCGCCGTGAAGACCAGCAATCGAGTGGCTGTCGTCTTTGACGTGGATATTTCAGACTCGGTCCTTGAACAGAAGGACGAAGCATTTGGCCAGGTGATGAAAGCGGTCGAGTCAAAGGAGGCCACAGACGAAGCGGGGATGGTCGTATTCGGGGGAACGGCGGCCGTGGAATATCCTCCGCGAACGGCCACGATGCCGTTTGAAGGATTCATCAACTCCGAGGTTCGGAAGGATGCGACGAACCTGCAGCAATCACTCTCGTTGAGTGCTGCAATGCTGCCGGACGATGCCCAGGCGCGAGTTGTCCTCGTCAGTGATGGAACTGAAACTCGCGGTGACCTGAAGCAGGCGATCACTGAGCTTCAGTCACGTGATATCTCCGTTGACGTTTTGCAGATTAAGTATGACGAGAGTGAACGGCGTGAAGTCATTCTGGAACGGCTGGACATGCCACGCAATGTCCGTCTCGGGGAGTCGTATGAGACTGCTTCCATCCTGAGTTCCAATTATGATGGCAATGGCACATTGGTTCTGACCCAAAACGGCGAAATCGTCGCTGAACAGTCTGTGTCTTTCCGCAAAGGTAAGAATCGGATTTCCGTTCCGATTCAGGTGGAATCACCCGGCTACTACGAATACGAAGCGCGGATTAAAGTCGCCACGAAGAAAGATGATGGCCGGGAAGAAAATAATGCCGTTCGCAACTACCTGTATATCGAAGGGCCAGGGCGGATTCTGATCGTGACGGACCCGCTCGGTGATTCTCAGGAGTATGAACCGCTGAAGGCAGCGCTGGAGGATGGCAAGCGGGAAGTCGAAATTGCTGTCGCGACTGACTTCCCGCTGGATCCGCTTTCACTGATGCCTTACGACGTGGTGATCTTTGCAGACGTTCCGTCGGATGCGTTCTTTCCAAGTCAGATTCGAGCGATGCACGATGCAGTCAGAGATCTGGGCATTGGGTTCGCCATGTTGGGAGGCCCAAACAGTTTTGGTCCAGGCGGTTATCAGAATTCACCCGTCGAAGACTGTTTGCCGGTCTCCATGGAGATCAGCAAACGCAAGGTCCTGCCCAAAGGGGCACTGGTCATCATCCTGCATACGTGCGAATTCCCTCAGGGCAACACCTGGGCCAAGCGAATCACCAAGGAGGCGATTAAAGTTCTCAACAGCGAAGACGATGTCGGCGCAATTGGTTACGGGTCTTCCGGCAACCAGTGGATCTTTGAACTGACGCCCGCGGGCGAGTACGACAAGCTGGCACGTCAGATTAACAAGGCCGAAATCGGCGACATGCCGGACTTCACCAGTACCATGGAAATGGGACTCCGTGGCCTGTTAAAGAGCGATGCTGCAACGCGGCACATGATCATTATTTCAGACGGTGACCCGCCACTGCCGCCCCCAACGACACTTCAGAAATTCCAGGATACCAAGACTTCGATCTCTACGGTTGCCGTATTTCCTCACGGAGGTCGCGACACGGAAGTGCTGTACTCCATCGCCAATGCGACAGGTGGCCGGTACTACTTCCCGCCTGACCCCACGCAGCTGCCCAAGATCTTTATCAAGGAAGCGAAGACTCTGCGCCGCAGTCAGGTCCAGGAAAGAACGTTTACGCCCAACATCATTTCCAACCACCAGATCCTGAAAGGGATCGACGGTTTTCCAGAGCTTCACGGATACGTGCTCACGTCGCCGCGTGAAGATCCGCGTGCTCAACTGCTCATGGCAGTGCCTCCCAGGAAGGAGGATCTCGTGCAGGATGAGGCTGATCTTGATCCCGTGCTTGCTGTCTGGCGTTACGGACTTGGAAAGACTGCGGCGTGGACATCTGACATGACGACACGCTGGGGCCGAGACCTTGTTGCTTCCGAGAACTTTGGAAAGATTGCCACTCAACTGATCACTGATATCAGTCGGACCAAGAAAGAACAGTTCCTCCGAGTGTACACCTACGTCAATGGGAATGAAGGCGTCGTGGTCGTCGAGGACTTCCACCCGGCTGCGCGCCCGCAGCGCCTCGGGCACGATCTGCAGGCACTCCAGCAGTACCGGCGAAGCCTGCTGGAGGAAGCGGTGGGCTCCGCGTGAGGCTTCGTCGAAGCGGACTCGACGCGGAGGCTCGTGATCGGGTGGGCATCCGGCCGGGAGAGCGGGTGATCTCCTGGGGGGTGGGAGACAAGGCGGATCCGGATGGCTCGTTGATCGTCGCGACCGATGCCGCGCTGTATGAGCAACGGAGTCGCCAGCGCATCGAGTGGCAGCGGGTGACGAAAGGAACCTGGGAGCAGCCGGAATTCGTCATCGACTTCGACGACGATGGTCTCGAGGACGGCGAGGAGGTGCAGGGCACTGGAACGGACCCAACGAATTCGGATTCCGATGGAGACGGGCTCCCCAATGTGGTCGACAACTGCCCGACGACCGCGAACCCGAATCAGACTGACTCGGACAGTGATGGGCTGGGCAATCTGTGTGATGCCTGCATCAATGATCCCAATAATGATGTTTCCGCGGTTCAGGGCTACCGTGTGATAGCAGTGGTGGACTGTTTTTTGTTGCTCACTGCAGCAGTTGTGCGAGGGGTTCCGAATCCGCAGTGGATGACACAAGGGAGCAATG
>CAJWGB010000287.1 GCA_913031625.1 uncultured Planctomycetaceae bacterium
TGTTGGTGATCGGCGAGCGCATTGATTGACCTGACAAGCTCCTTAAGAACAAGCTGCATTCGGGGCCCCGACATGCTTCCAGAGGCGTCGACCACATAGGCGAAGGAACCAGCATCGGGTGAGCCCTGAAAGATGCCGCCACCGCCCGCACCTTTTCCTGCCAGGCTAAGCCCGTTTCCAATACCATCTCCTGACAGCAGTGACATCCCGTCCGACTCAGACTGCCCCTTCAAAAGCGACTCAGGAAGCGCGGTAACAGTAACGAAACTCAGGGAGGCCGCTGCACCGGAATCGGGATCAGTGAGCTGCTCGAACGTGTTCTCGGGGCCGGCCGCAAGGAACCCGGCCTGCAGGATCACGGGATTCTCGCTCGGCTTCGAACCGATCCACGCGAGCATCAGTACCAGAAGGACGGAGACGTTGAACGAGATCGAGCCCACGCAGGATAAGATCCAGCTGCTTCTCCGACGGCGGATTAAGGTTCGACAGCACTGGCTGGCACTAAGCAGAACGCTGAACATAGCTGCTGCATACTGCCGTCCTTTTGAGGGTGCCCCGTCATCCTTGCCGTCAGCCGCACACGTTTTGCCACACTGGATACATTCAACGCCAGTGGCGTTGGCAGCAGTATGAGAACCGCCGCAGTCAACGCACAGCGAAAGAAGAACGTTTGCAGAAGAGGAGATTTTGGACATCGTTCAGGCCCCAGTTGACTGCATGCTAACGTCCCCGGCCCAATGTGCGAGAAGATTTTGAAGCTCGGCGGGTGCTGATGCCAGAGGACGCCACACAGTCAAACGGCAGCATAATCAGCATATCCGGAAGAAAGTCGCAATTTGGCGACGTCGCGTCGAATAGAAATTGCGGGTCCGCCACTCTGTCGCAAAAAATTAAGAGTATGAAAGGCTTGGGCAGAGTTATCCAATGGCGTCATGTGTTCCAGATGATTAATCTGTGAGGTTCATGTAGGCAGCAGAAGACGCGTTACGTCGCAGTTTGAGTGCCCTCCGGATCCAGGTGAGCTTCTGACTTGTGACTGCCGATCTCCTGATTACGAGTCTGTCTGTTCTGCAATGAGCGCACTGGTTGACGCTCGGAGGAGCACTATGGGTACTATCGGTAAAGTCTGCCTCATTATCACGATACTGCTGCTGATGGCCGCAGTCACACCGATTCCCCTCCCTTATGGTGGATGGGGACCAGGCCTGCTCGTCATCCACAACGGATGGTCAGAGCAGCTCTATGCCGGTGAAGAATCCGTCGTTAAGGCACAGACCGCCAATTTGGAGGCTCGCCAGGAGTATGCAGCAAAGGTGAAGGAGATGGAGGCCCTCCAGTTTGGCTGGGACCGCACGTGGAATGTCAGTGGTGCCCAGGTTGGTGGAAAGCCGTTTATCGCTGTGAATGGCAACCGTGTCGCGCTCTATCCCGGTAGCGCAGACAACGATCCCGACACGATTGACGATGTCGTAAACCTGATCACCAACAAGCAGGTTCAGATACCCAATGCTGTCGGACTTGAGGGTGTGCAGTCCGGCACCCTGATTCCACAGGTCTTTTTGTTCTACTCAGAAGCCGGCGCCAACAATCAGGCCACATCGTACCTTGGCGAATTCACAGTGTCGCCTCTGAATCAGAACGGTTTCCACGTGCTGAACCCGGTTCACACAGATCCCCAGGCTTTTGAACGACTCAGCAGCGTCCAGAACCCGTCATGGCGTGTTCGAACCATGATCCGTTCGCAGATCAATCGGAAGAATGAGAAGGTGGTGGACGATGTCCTTGCATCCGTCGAGTCTCCTCGTTCCCGAATCGATGGTCTCTTCCGCAACCTTGATGAGTTAGTCGCCTCGCTCGAGGCCACACAAGAAGCTCAGACAAGAGCAGACTCACTTCTCGCAGCCTCGCAGGCCGCGCTCGATGCTCGTGAAAAAGAACTGCTGGGTGATCCGGATCGGGAGCCTGTCAATGGTCGACCTGAGTTTACCCAGGGGCTGAAGACTGTCACGGAACGAGTTGAAGAAGAGCGGGCGCAGCTGTTGTTGGAAATTGACGATCTGCGTCGTCGCATCATGACCGCTGGAGAGCAACAGGACCTCCTGCTCGAGAATTTGCAGCGGGGAGTGGATGCCCTTCCAGCTCCTGAGAACGGAACGGCCAAGGCTTCTCCGCGAATCGCTGCCGACAAGTAAGCTGAGTGGAATTTTCTCAGGTCCATTTGTGCCTGTCGTCGCGTGACGTTTCGTTTGATTACAATATAGACGCTGTATCTGCTGCAGCAGTATATAACGAACAATGATTCGCAGACGGCGGCACTCGCGTGACTCACGTACTCATCATCGGCACCGGATCTATTGGGGAACGTCACCTGCGGTGTTTCCTTGAGACAGGACGGGGAACGGTTTCATTCTGTGACGTGTCAGACGAAGTGCGTCAGCGCATTCGGACTTCATATGCGACCAGATCTGACTTCGCGCAACTCGACGACGCTGACCTTACAACCATAGACGCAGCTGTGGTTTGTGTTCCGGCCCACCTGCACCTTGCTTTCGCGCGTCGACTGGTATCGCATGACGTTGCAGTGCTGATAGAAAAGCCAATCAGCACATCGACGAAAGAAGCGATAGAGTTTGCTGAGGAGGGAGCGGGGATCTGCGGCGTGGCCTACGTGATGCGGCATCACCCGGGCGTCCGATTGGTCAGACAGATCATTCAGGAAGAGCGTTTCGGAAGTCCAGTCCAGTTGGTGTTTGCGGGCGGTCAGCACTTCCCCCTTTATCGACCGGATTTCCAGAGGATTTATTGTGGGCGCCGGGAAACCGGTGGAGGAGCCATGCAGGATGCCCTCACGCACATGATGAATGTGGCGGAGTGGATTGTGGGACCGGTGACCAGTGTGACAGCAGATGTGGATCGTTTGGTGCTTGACGGTGTCTCGGTGGAAGACACGGTGCATGTGCTCACACGCCACAGCAGCGTCATGGGCAGCTACTCTTTGAATCAGCATCAGGCAGTGAATGAGGGGCGGCTCACAATTCACTGTCAGAAGGGCTCAGTGCGTATTGATTTCGGCAGGAATGTCGTCCTGACGGCCTGTAGTCCGGGAGGCGACTGGTCTGTCGAGAAAGAGTTCACTCTGGAACGTGACGATATGTTTGTTGTCCAGGCGAATGCCTTCCTTGATCAGGTTGAAGGCAGCGCCCATGCAGTCTGTACGCCGGACGAGGCGACGCAGACACTTCGTGTCATGCTTACCGCGCTCGAAGCGGCTGAATCTCAGGTATGGAGGAGTCTGTGATGCACGAACTGGCACCCTCAACTCTCTTTGATCTGAGTGAAAAACGTGTCCTGATCACGGGTGGATCTGGACATCTTGGGTCCGCAATGACAAAGACTCTTGCTGCAGCTGGAGCGACAGTCGTTGTTGGCAGCAGGGAACGACGGCGAGCGGAGGCAGTTTCCGAGGAGCTCAGGGCAGAGTTTGGCGGGATGCATTTCGGGGTCGAACTTGATCAGCTTGACGAGCATTCCGTTCAGGCTGGATTCGCCCATGCCGTTGAATCAGCTGGCGGAATCGAGGTGCTGGTGAATAACGGCCAGCAGGGGCATGCTATGGACCTGACGGACGTGACCGCCGAAGCATTCCGAAGTGACCTCAATAATGCGACCGGCTATTTCCTGCTGGCTCGACACTTCCGAAATCATGTTGTCGAACGGCAAGTCCCGGGTTCGATCGTGATGGTCGGCTCCATGTACGGTGTTGTGGGATCCTATCCGGATGCTTATGAAGATGTCTGTCTGGCCAGTCCCGTGCAGTATCACACGTTAAAGGGGGGCATCGTGCATATGACGCGACACCTGTCCGTCTACTGGGCACGCGACAACATCCGGGTGAACTGTCTTAGTCCAGGACCATTTCCCTCCTCCGCAGCGCCTGGTGAGATGGTAAACCGCTTGAAGAAGAAGAGTCCGATGGGACGCATGGGGGCGCCGCAAGAGCTCGCAGGGCCGTTATTGCTATTGGTCAGTGATGCTGGCAGTTATCTGACGGGCCAGAACCTGCTTGTAGATGGAGGCTGGACCGCATGGTAAGAGATCGCACGAATCGGTTTGCCCGTGAACCTGCCGGCATCTCGATTGCCTGACCGGCGCATAAAAAACGCGGCGTCAGCATTTGCTGACGCCGCGTTTATGATTTCGGAGTCGACTGACTCGAGTCAGTCCAACAACTTCGGTGTAAGGTCGGGCCCTAACCGACGGCTGATTTCAGTTGATCAACCATGTCAGTGGCTTCCCAGCGAAATTCTTTTTCAGTCCGTCCGAAGTGACCACCGTGAGCCGTGTGGCGGAAGATTGGCTGTCGTAGTCCGAGGTGCTCGATGATGCCCTTGGGATTAAGGGGGAAGATTTCCTGGACAGCCTTCTGAATCTGTTCTTCAGAGACCGTGTTGGTGCCGTTTGTGTCGACACGGACACTTACCGGATCAGCAACACCAATTGCATAGGCCAGCTGAACTTCACATTCGGTTGCCAACTCTGCGGCAACGATATTCTTGGCCACGTAGCGACCCATGTAGGCTGCTGATCGGTCGACCTTGGTTGAGTCCTTCCCGGAGAATGCACCTCCACCGTGTCGGCCCCAGCCGCCGTAGGTGTCAACAATGATCTTGCGTCCGGTCAATCCGGTGTCACCGTGCGGGCCCCCAACCACGAATCGTCCGGTGGGATTGATGTGATACTTTGTGTTGTCGTCCAGCAACTCAGCTGGAATGACTTCTGCCACGACGCTCTTGATGTAGGTCGCGATGTCTTCCTGAGACACATCATCAGAATGCTGAGTCGAAACGACAACGGCATCAACGCGAACAGCAGTAGAACCATCATACTCGACTGTAACCTGACTCTTGCTGTCTGGTCGCAGCCAGTCCACGTCTCCGTCCTGACGCTTCTTTGCCAGCAGGTTGATGATCCGGTGCGACAGAGCAATTGGCAGCGGCATCAGTTCTTCAGTCTGGTTACACGCGTAACCGAACATCAGGCCCTGGTCCCCTGCCCCGTCACGGTCGACACCCTGAGCGATATCACCGCTCTGGCTGTGGAGAGCACAGAACACCTGACACGAATCGGCATTGAATCCAATGTCGTCGCTCGTGTATCCGATCTCTCGGACAACCTGTCGGGCGACTTCCACGTAGTCGACTTTTGCAGAAGACGTGATTTCGCCGGACAGGACCAGCAGGTCGGTCGTGCAGAGCGTTTCACAGGCAACGCGAGACATCGGATCCTGAGCGAGAAGAGCATCCAGAATTCCGTCTGAGACCTGATCCGAAACCTTGTCCGGATGCCCCATGCTGACGGATTCGCTGGTAAAGAAGAAGTTTGCCATCGTGATACCTGCTGAACAAAGCGTCTTGCTGATATTAATTCCTGTCCGTCCCACGGACGGCTCGGCAGGGAGTGTAGGTCAGCCAACAGGCACTCACAACGGTGCCCCACCGGATCCGCTGCGTTCCCTGCCACAGGAATTCGGCTACCGTGTGCGGGAGCCACTCAGGTGACGGACCGGCCAGAATTCAGTCTGGCGGCTCCTCGGTCCGGATCCGACAGCACTGAATCGCAAATTCGAGGCCTCCTGCTACAGTGCGGCCATTCAGCACCTTCAACCTCTGTGATCTATGTCGTCGCTTCAGGTACAACTTAATCGGCTCACCCTGGCCAATCCAATTCTTGTGGCCTCCGGCACGTTCGGCTACGCCCGCGAGATGACAGCGTTCATCGACTTTACCGCTCTGGGAGGGATTATTCCCAAGACGGTGACACCGCAGCCGCGGGCTGGAAATCCTCCGCCTCGAACTGTGGAAACGACCGGAGGCATGCTCAATTCCATTGGGCTCGACAACGATGGATTCGACCAGTTCATGGCAGAGAAACTGCCGTATCTGCGGGACCTGGGCACAGCCGTCATTGTGAATGTCGCCGCGAAGACCTCGGATGAATTCCAGCGGATGGCAGACACTCTGAATGCTGCAGAGGGAGTCGCTGCTGTCGAGCTGAATATCTCCTGCCCAAATGTTTCCGGCGGCGTCGATTTTGGCACGAATCCGGAACTGGCCGCCAATGTGGTGAAAATCTTCCGCGCCGCCGGTGAGTTGCCCGTCATCGCCAAGCTGACTCCGAACGTTACCAGCGTGGTGCCCATCGCGCAGGCGGTGGAAGAAGCTGGCGCCGATGCCGTGTCTCTGGTGAACACATTTCAGGGCATGGCCATTGACTGGAAACGCCGCAAACCGATCCTCGGAAATGTTCTCGGCGGGCTGAGCGGCCCTGCCATCAAACCCCTCGCACTCCGGATCGTCTGGCAGGTGGCTCAGGCGTGTCGCGTGCCAATTATCGGGGTCGGAGGAATTCAGAGCTGTGACGATGTGCTCGAATTCCTTGTCGCCGGAGCCTCGGCCGTGCAGATTGGCACCGCCAGCTTCTACAATCCGGGTCTCGCAGGTCAGCTTGCGAGTGAACTCGCAGCTGTTGTTGTGCAGGAGAATCTACAGAGTATCTCCGAACTTACCGGCACGCTGCAGGTCTCTCGGTAACCGCCCCGCCTCGTCATTTTTCCAGAAGACTCAACAGACAGATGAAGGTTCTTTCCGGCATTCAGCCTACCGGTCGATTCCACTGGGGCAACTACTTCGGAGCAATCCGCCAGTACATCTCTCTGCAGGACAATGAGCAGGCCTTCTATTTCATAGCTGACCTGCATGCGCTCACCACCGTGCGAGACGCCAATGTTCTGCAGCAGAACATTACAGACGCGGCGATCGACCTGCTGGCTCTCGGATTGAAACCCGAGCAGGCGACTCTGTTTCGGCAGTCAGATGTTCCCGAGGTTTCGGAACTGACATGGTTGCTGATGACCCTGACCCAGATGCACCTTCTCGAAAAGTGTCATGCGTACAAGGATAAGAAAGACAAGGGGATTTCTGCTGACGCCGGACTGTTCACCTACCCGGTGCTGATGGCAGCTGACATTCTGATCTACGACAGTGACGTTGTGCCTGTCGGTCAGGACCAGGTCCAGCACATCGAAGTCACTCGTGATATCGCGCAACGGTTTAACTCGACGTACGGAGGTGAGTTCCTTGTTCTTCCTGATAAGCACGTCCTTGATCACTCAGCCAAAGTACCGGGGCTGGACGGTCAGAAGATGTCTAAAAGCTACAACAACACAATCCCGCTGTTTGACACACCCAAAAAACTGAAGAAGCTCATCAACAAGATCAAGACGGATTCCACTCCCCTGGAGGATCCGAAGAATCCGGATACGTGTCCTGTCTTCGATCTGTATAAGTTGTTTGCCACTCCGGAGCAGCAGGTGGACCTGGCCGGGAAATACCGCGCAGGTGGCATGGGTTACGGCGAAGCTAAGTCAACGCTTCACGATGCGGCAATGGAGTATTTTGGGTCGGCCTTTGAGCGGCGAGCAGAACTGGAGAGTCGCCCCGACGATGTGGAGGACATTCTGGCTGCCGGCGCCGCCAAAGCACGGGCGAAAGCTCAGGAAGTAGTGGAACGGTGTCGCACCGCCTGCGGCCTCCGCGGCAAACCCGCCTCTCTTTGACGTTGCGTGTCTTCTGGGTTGCGCCGCAGGATGCTCAACCGAAACCGACAAAATGTGCCACCTGTTGAGCATCTGGTTGAGAGCCGAATGGTTTTTGTTAAACTTCCCCGCCTGCGAACCCGATCAGCCAGATCGGGGATGCAGTTTTAGATGATTTGGCGGTGTAGCTCAGTTGGTTAGAGCAGCGGAATCATAATCCGCGTGTCGGGGGTTCGAGTCCCTCCTCCG
>CAJWGB010000288.1 GCA_913031625.1 uncultured Planctomycetaceae bacterium
CGTGGTTCACCGGACGACCAGACGGAGCCGGACATCCCTTTGCCGGCCGGCAAACGCGATGATCCGACAAGATCCATAAACGAGTCCAGTCCCTTTGCCACTTCCGGGTGCCAGACCTGTGCGGACTCAAGGTAATCTGCATCGTCACCAGGCCGCAAAACGTGCCCGACATCCCATCCTGTCAACCGGCAGACAATCTCAAGGCAGCCGCGGAGTGCATCGCGAAGGGAATCTGTATCCCGGGCAAGACTGGTCGCCTCGTAGAGGAGTCGGGCTTCTGTCGCCTTTCTATTCGCAGCCTGCTCAGCACGTTTCAAACGAGTGATATCACGACCGATACCGACCAGTCCCGTGACCGTGCCGTCCGAATCACGAAGCGGAATCTTACTGGTCAGCATCCAGATGATTTCGCCACCGGGATCGACATTGGACTCTTCCCGATCGATCAAAGGCTCGCCCGAGTTCATGACCCGCTGGTCATCTTCCGCGAACCGTTGAGCAATCTCTCGCGGAATAAAATCGAAGTCCGTTCTGCCCACAAGCTCTTCGGATGATTCGCACGCATAGAGCTCATTCAGAGCGGGATTTGTCATCAGGAATCTGCCCTCGCGATCCTTGATGAAAATTACATCCGGCAGGTGATCCATCAGAGTCTGCAAACGGTCACGCTGTCGTCCAAGCTCTTCCTCGACCTGCATCACATCAGTGATGTCCCGGGACAGGCCGAACGTCCCAATAATTGCTCCTTCGGCATCTCGCAGAGGCAGCTTGGTTGAAGACACCCACGTATCGGCCCTGTCAGGCCATGTCTCACGCTCAATACGTCCAACGATTGACTCGCCCGTTGACATGATGTGCTCTTCGTCACGACGGGCCTCTGTCGCATGCTGATCAGTAAAAAAGTCAGCGTCGGATCTGCCAACTGCGTCTGCTGCCGACTCCAATCCGAACATTCGAGCCATACTCTCGCTGATGCGAAGGAACCGGCTCTCTGAATCCTTGAAATAGATCGAGTCAGGAACTGAACTCAACAGAGTCTGCAGAAGTGCACTTTCACGCTGATGTGCCTGCTGCGCTTCAATGCGTTCATTGACGATCCAGAACAACACCTGAATGCCGACGATGTTGCCGTCAGCATCATGCTGAGGCCCCTTCAGTCGTTCGATCCAGCATTCGGTCCCGTCAGCACGTCGCTGCTGCACAATCCCCTGAAATACCTTCCCGGTCGTCAGTGTCTGCTGATCTTCCGCCTTAAACACACGACGCGCCTCGTCGTCTTCGTCTGGTTCGCCCCGCTGGAGAAGTTCGTCCAGTGAGATTCCGTGAAAATCAAGATACGGTCGGTTAGCGAATGCAGGCCGGCCATCAACATCCTTTCTCAGAAGGCAGACCGGGAGACTGTCCACCAGCATCTGATAGTCTGCCTGCGTCTTTCGCAGTGCCTCTTCCGGAGAATCAGACGAAGACAGATTCATGCGGCTGGTCCATTCTTGATCAACGTCACACTGTTGCCCTGCTCGTTCCACGTGACCTCATCAAGGAACAGCTTCATCATCATGACGCCCCTCCCGTGTGGCTTCAGAAGGTTCTCGGGGTCTGTCGGATCAGGCAGGTTCTCGGGATTGAAACCCGTCCCTTCATCCGTAATCTGAACCTTGAGCTGCTGCGGCGAGATCGACGCATCTACCGTCACACGTCGTTTCGTCCACGGTTCGGCAGCCGACCGTTCACGTGCCAACCGATCAAACTCGTTTCCGTCTCCTTCCCTGAGCCGTGAATCCAGCTCCAGATTTCCGTGCAGACAGGCATTGAGAAGTGCTTCTTCCATCGCAACGCCAACACGCGGCAGCTCAGAATCAGAGACAACTCCAACAGACTGCATTGCCTGGCGAAGAAACCGAGCGGTTGCCGACATCAGGACTCGATCATTATTCAATGACAGATGGTATTCATCGGAAACGATCTGACGACACAGCGCCGCGTAGGCAAGATCCTCCACCCGTGACTCAAGCACACGTTCGACATTCTCATGCAGCCACGATGAGGCGCTCGTCTTGTTAACGTAGCTGGCTGCGCCTTCCTGCATGGCCTTCACGGCAATCTCTTCACTGCCAGCCCCGGTCATCAGAATGACGGGAATGTGTGACCAGTCTTCCTTCATCTTCCGAACAAGCTCCAGCCCATCAAGCTCAGGCATGTTCAGATCTGTCAGGACGAGGTCAACGGCTGTCGACTCAAGCAGGGAAAGCGTCTCCGCACCATTCGCTGCCACTTCAGTTTCGTAGAGAGGCTCGTTTCCGTCTGGATTACGTCTCAGCAGTCCCGTGATTCTGACACGGTCTGTTGCGGAATCGTCGACCACGAGGATCGTCTTCAAATCTCTGCCCTTTACTGTCGTATTCGGAAGACGGTCTACTCGATCAGCCCTGCTCAATAGAGCTTACGAGTGTGACTTTATTACCCGAATCGTTCCATTGAACGGAATCCATATAGGTTCGCATCATTCGAATGCCATTCCCCTGAAGGTTGTGATCCTCCGGAGGGCCGGTAAGGGAAGCAACGGCCTGCTGATCAAAACCACCTCCTTCATCAGTCACCTCGAATTCAACTTCGTTCTGCCGAACGGTCATCGTCATTGAGATTTTGCGACCATGAAACCGGGACTCTTCGCGATTGGTGGCCGCTGACTGCATATAATCCCGGCGTGACTGCTGCAGAGGATATTCGTTGGCAGCAAGATTACCGTGAAAATGAGCGTTCAGCAGTGACTCTCGGAGTGCGAAACTGAGCTGCTGTACTCTCTCAGGCGTAAACCGCAGCGTCGCCTGAAGTCGCTCATGCACATAATTGACCAGATTGCGAATCTGTTCAACGTCACTTTCAATATCGAATCGGCAGCAACTGTGCAGGATGTGCTGCAGAACACGTCGCGTGGTCTTTTGCTCACTCTCCGCCCGCACAATCTGTTGCAGAACACGAATCAGGCGATCGGACAGATCCCTTTTGGGAACATAATTGACAGCCCCCAGTCCAACACATTCCGCAGCAATCTGATCGTCGCCCTGCGCAGTAATCAGCACCACCGGGACGACTGGATAGTCTCGTTGAATCACTTTCAGCAGTTCACGCCCGTCCATCTCAGGCATCACAAGGTCGGTCACGACAATATCGGGGCACTCAGCCTGAATCTTTTCCAGTGCTTCCGCCGCTGACCCAACTGCCGTCACCTCCCAGTGAGCGTCATGGCGCCGGATCAGTCCTGCGCCTCGCGTCCGGTCGGTGGCGGAATCGTCGACCAGAAGGATTCGGATTGTGTCTTGCTGCTCGCTCAATTTCAGTTCCTCAGATGCATCAAACCTGCCCGGTAGCGGACGTCTGAGTCGCACTGCATCTTACCAATGAAGAGTGGATCATTAAATCCGCTCCTCGGTAGAATGCTGAGTCTCCAGTGCACGGGTGACGACATCGGTCAGCTTTTCGGTATCAAACGGCTTCTGGAGGAATCCAACCGGCTGATGACCATTCGACTCCGGCGCTGAGGATTCGTGATGCCCACTCATCAGCAGAACAGGAATGTCTGGATAGTCGTCGCGGATTTGTTCGAATGTCCGCGTACCGTCCATCTGCGACATGATCAAATCCAAAATCAGGAGCGAAAACGGCTTTTCATGACTCCTGAGGACGGCAAGACAGTCCATTCCATCGACCGCTGTGTGGACATCAAAACCTGCACGTTCGAGGATCCTTGCGGCCGCTGATCGTACCTTTGGTTCATCATCGACGATCAGAATCGCAGGTGTGTCACTTACGTAATCGGTGCCTGAGGGCGATCCGTCAGCCCCCGCCGGCAGCAAAACACGAAATGTCGTTCCGGATCTGCCATCGCTCTGTATCTGTATCGAGCCGGAATGACTTCGCAGAATGCCGTGAACAGATGAGAGCCCCAGACCTCGACCCGTCAACCTGGTGGTCAAGAACGGATCAAATGCATTCTGAATCAACTCAGGGGTCATCCCACAACCCGTATCTCTGACATCCAGTGTTACATAGAACCCAGGTTCAGGGCGCGGCAGCCAGTCGTTTATATCCGGATCGGAGGCTGACACATGAGACTGCCCTGTTGTCACCACCACCTCGCCCTGTTCCTGATTCAGTGATTCGGCAGCGTTGATAATCAGGTTGATTATGACCTGATCGATCTGGGACGTGTCTGCCTCGATCAATGGCAGCCCTGGATGGAGATTCAGCCTAAGCCGTGTATTGGTTCCGATCGTGCCGGAAAGCAATGGAGCAACCTTGCTGATCTCGGAACTGAGATCCAACTGCGTCTTCTGCTGCCGCCCCTGACCCGCGTATTTAAGCATCTGCTGGCACAGGTCGGCAGCCCTCGCAGAGGCAATTTCTACATCACTTAGCAGTTCACGATGCGGCGAGTCTTTCGGCAGGTCTGACCGCACGTAGCTCGTGTTGGAGAGAATGGTTGTCAGGATGTTGTTGAAGTCGTGTGCAATGCCCCCGGCAAGAATCCCAAGGCTTTCCAGTTGTTGAGCTTCCTGCACGCGGCGGATCAACTGTTCCCGTTCCTTCTGAGCGTTCTCGATCTCGGTCATGTCACGCATCGTCCCAATGATGCGGAGTGCATTCCCCTCTTCATCTCGGCTGATAAACGCACGATCCTGAATGAACAGGATCTCGCCCGCTGCGCTGCGCATGTGATAGTCGGCCGCCCAGTGTGACGTTTCCGGGTCGTCAAGCGCTACCTTCAACGATTCGCCTACGCGATCACGTTCGTCCTCATTGATGTTGGTCAGCCGCCAGTCCCATGAGCCGGCCGTTTCCTCAGGGCGAATCCCAAGCATCCGGGCATAAACATCGTTCCGGAAAACCTGCTGATTAGGAAGGTCAATCTCCCAGATCGCGTCTCCCGCAGCATTCGCCACAAGACGAAACCGCTCTTCACTGCGCCGCAGCTTCTCTTCTGCTTCTCTGGCAGCCGTTATGTCTTCAACGACACCAACGATCTCGACAGGATTGCCGTCGCTGTCAGTGATTCGGTTGGCCGACACGCGGACCCAGACTGTACGTCCATCTTTATGAAGAATCCGTTTGTCGACTTTGGACGTCCCCTTACCGGACAGCAATCCCTGAAGGCGGTGGGCATTAACCTGAACGTCATCGGGGTGATCGAGGTCGAGAGGTGTCATACCTCCTGTCAGCTCCTGAGGAGAGTACCCCGTCATCTGACAGTAGAGATCACTGACCTGTGTAAACCGCCCCTGCGGATCAAGACGGACGGTCGCAATGTTCAGACAATCAAAAACGTCCGTGGACGCCGCAGTCGGGGACTCTTCCGATTTCGCGAGCTGCTGTTTCTTCTTCTTTTTTTTCGGCCAGGTCTGGGGTGCTGACATGGTCGGCTCCGGAGCCCCATCCAGCCTGTCACCCACAGCTGTATCGGCGAGCCGCTCTGTGCCGAGCCTGGTGTATTCCGGCGACAGTTCGAAACCGAGGAATTTGCGCCCCAGTTTCTTTGCAACAACTAACGTTGACGCTGAACCCGAAAATGGGTCCATGACGACCTCGCCTTCGCTGGAGCACGTCCGAATGATTCGACCAAGTAACTGTTCCGGCATCTGACAACCGTGAAATCCAGCGCGTTCCTTGAAGGTCCCCGCGACACGCGGGAAGTACCAGTCGCTCTCATCGGGCTGGTAACACTCTTCGAGATCCTGCGGTCGCAGCGCAAACGTCTGTTCCACGTCCGGTGGAATGATCCATGTATCGTCCGGTAGTCGCCCCCTGGGATTTCCTCGTTTGTCGTTGTAGACAAGCATCCGCGCTGATGGAACGCGATTCGTCGGATCAGCAGCGCGAAACGTGAACTGCTTTTTGTCCTTCGTAAAGTAAAACAGGTGAGTGTGGGAGCGAGTGAACTTATTCTTACAGTTCACGCCAAACGTGTAGTACCAGATCACCCAGCTGCGGGTATGAAAGCCCACTTCCTGCGCCTTCATTTTGAGTTCAGCCGCAAAATCGTCACCGATCGCCAGCCAGAATGTGCCATCGGGTTTCAACGCATTGTGAGCGGCCTGCATCCAGTCACGCGACCACTGCAGGTAGTCTTCGGCCGCTTTCTGATCGTCATAGACGTCGTACTTGTAGCCGATATTGAAGGGCGGATCGGCGAATATCAGATCGACGCTCCCTGCTGGAAGAGAATTCATCCCCTCGATACAGTCGCCGTTTAAAATGGTCCCGAGTTTGTCCTGCACCTGACTTCCTTTCGTAGAACTCAATCTTATCGCCCGGCAGGATCAATCCAACCGTCACCTGCTCCTTTAGCCTGAGTCCCGAACATGCAACCAGAACCAATCCTGAGACCGCCGCTGCGGATTCAAGATTCAGCAGATGCCGTGCCGGCGAAGCAACTCAGATCAGTGTCCGGATGGCCTCTGGTTTGCATCTGTCTGGCGCAGTGTCTGCTGTCTATTACCTGGTCCCGGTCGACATTCGCAGAGCCACCCCGGTGGCAGCGAATCGTGCTTAATGAACAGTTCTATTCTGAGGGAGCGGACGCAGGAGACATTAACAGAGACGGCATCGCCGACATCGTTTCGGGCCCCTGGTGGTACGAAGGCCCCGACTACGGCACCCGACATCAGTACACCAGGGTTGGCCCATTCGCCATTAAAGCTTACTCCGAACACTTCTTTACCTTCTGCCATGACTTCGACAGTGATGGCGACATCGACATCCTGGCAATTCCAATTCCGGGCGCACCCGGGTGGTGGTTCGAAAACCCCGGCGAACCAGGAGAATGGAAGAAACACGAAGCGCTCAATGAGGTCAGCAATGAGTCCCCCGCGTTCCTGGACATTACGGGTGACGGCCAGCCGGAACTGGTGTGTATCAGCAAAGGTGCCTACGGCTACGCAGAGCCGGGGGAGGATCCACGAAAGCCATGGAGATTTGTCCCTGTCACGGAAAAGAGAAATTGGGGGCGATTCACTCATGGAATGGGAGTCGGCGATGTCAACGGAGACGGACTGCCGGACCTGCTGGAGAAAGATGGCTGGTGGGAGCAGCGAGAAACAGGCCAACTGTTCCTGTTTCACAAGTTCCCCTTCGCCGCCAACGGTGGATCTCAGATGTTCGCCTACGACTTTGATGGCGATGGCGACAACGACGTGGTTTCTGTTCAGAACGCCCATGGATGGGGACTGAAGTGGTTCGAACAGCGAGGCAAAGAGGAAGTCGCCTTTATCGCTCACACAATCCTGCCTGACAGATTCACTCCTGATGCGGAGGTCAATCTTTCGCAGATGCATGCGGTGGCACTTTGCGATGTTGATGGTGATGGCGTCAAAGACCTTGTTACCGGAAAACGATACTTCGCACATGGCGGGGGAGACCCCGGAGCGTTTCAGCTGCCTGCACTTTACTGGTTCCGCACCGTTCGGGAAGAAGGCACGGTGCGATTTGAGCCACATCTGATTCATGAACGAGTCGGAGTCGGCACACAACTGACCGCCAAAGATCTGACGGGCAATGGCCAGCCGGACTTCGTCATCGGCAACAAGCTCGGCACGACGCTGATGGTTTCTTCAACAGCCGGCGTTGCACCTGGTTCACTGTCAACGCTCAAACGCAGTATCGGCACCGATGACTTCAGGGAAGTCGTTCGCAGTGCTGAACCACTGAGCCCCAGGGAGGAAGCGGCCACCTTTATTCTGCCTGCAGGATTTCATGCTGAACTGGTCGCGGCAGAACCGGATATTTACAAGCCCATGAATATGGCCTTCGACTCCA
>CAJWGB010000289.1 GCA_913031625.1 uncultured Planctomycetaceae bacterium
GCGGATTCCCAGTCAGCGTTAGTTGAAATCCGCAGGTTGCTGTTCGCCTCGACGATGACTTCGGCAAACAGGCCCGCTGCGTTCGGTGAGTTGCCCGCGTTTCGACCGACGATCAGGACCTCGTTGGCCCCCTGCTTCAGGAGACGCTGAATGTTGAATCGCTCAACTGTCGGCCATTGCCTGTCGGCACCGACTTTGCGCCCGTTGATCCATGCTGTGTATTCATTGTCGCAGGTGATCACGAGGGCCGCTCGTGTGACCTTCCCTTTGACTTCAAATGTCGTGCGGAATGTTGCTTCTTCGCCGGCCGCAGCGGAGACGGCTGCATCGTGACTCCAGATCCACTGCCCTTGAGGTTTGACCGCAGCAACAACATCACCAAGGTAAACATCCTGAGGAACGGGCGCCTGAATGGAAGCAGGAGCGGTCCCCGTGAGATGCCACACCGAGTCCATGAACTGTTCTGCAGTCAGGTGCCGAGCCTCCGGTCCGCGGAATACAAATTCTTCCGAAGTGGCCCAGTTCTGCGCTGGAGCTGCCTGAGCACGATAGGCATTGGAGGTGGCAATGTGCGCGATCACCTTCTTAAGGTCGTAATTGTTGTCCTGAAGATAGCCTGCCAGGTAGTCGAGCAGGTCCGCGTCCCAGGGCTTTGTGTGCATCGCATCTACCGGATGCACGATTCCATGCCCCATTAATCGATGCCACAGCCGATTAACAATCGTACGTGAGAAGCGACCATTGCGGGGGGAAGTCATTAATGCTGCCAGCTGTCGCAGTCGTTCGGGCTGGTCTGCTTCCGGGTCAATTTCTCCCAGCTCGGGGAAGATCCACTTCGCCTTTGCGATTCTTCCGGTTGGCTTATCGCAGCGGTGAACTTCAAGTTCGCGTGTCGAGTAAATCGCTGCCAGACCATACGCTTCATCCAGCGTCCAGCGGTCAATGAAGCTGTCGTGGCACGAAGCGCACTTCATGTTGATGCCCAGGAACACCTGAGAGATGCTTTGAGCAAACTGCACCTCCCTGACCTGGCTTGCATTCACATTTCCTCGCCATTTGATGCCGTTAATAAAACCGTTCGAGTCCTTCGTTGGGGCGATCAGTTCTGTGACAAATTGGTTGTATGGTTTGTTCTCAACCAGTGAACGGTACAACCATGCGGTGATCTGCCGACGACCACCGTCAATGTAGCCAGTCCCGGCGTAGTCGTTTCGGAGCAGGTCATTCCAGAATGAGATCCAGTGTTCCGCATAGTCGTTATTTCGCTCCAGCAATTCTTTAACGAGACGGTCATGTCGATTGGCGTCAGTGGATTGAGCGAATTCCTCTGCGTCCGCGGAAGACGGAGGCAGGCCGATCAGGTCCATCCAGGAGCGTCGAATGACAATGTCATCGGATGCCGGTGGAGGAGCTTTAAGTTTCAGGCGGCGGTAGTAGGCATTCAGAATCCTGTCGATGGGATGGTTCAGGTTCTTTGAAGACGGTGGTATGGCCACTCTGCGGGGCAGGAGTGGAGGTTCCCATCCAGCCGTTCCGAAGCGAAATCCCGGTTCCCATTCGGCTCCGTCCTCAATCCATTGCCGGATGACATCCGCCTCTTTCGCTGGTACCCGAGCCCTTCCTGCCGGTGGCATCTGGTCCTCTTCGTCGGTCGAAGAGATGAGTTGCAGGAGGCGAGATTCATTTGGTTTCTTAAGGTTTATGTGTTGAGACTCAAGAAGGAGTCGGCGAGTGTTGAAGGAAAAACCACCCTCGGATTCCTTCCCGGTATGGCATTTGGCACAGTGTTTCTGCAGGACGGGAACCACATCGTGCGCGAAGTCGATGTCTGCTGCAGGGACAGCAGGTGTTGGTGACAGAAGACATGCAATGAAAAGCATAAACAGTCGCATGGCGACCTCTTGTTGCGACGAATGGAGATGTTTTGCGTGCCTGAGCACTTGCCAGGGTCCTTTTTAGTGCCTCTTCGTTGTCCTTTCCAGCGATGACGAATGGCTGACGATTGCACCAGAAGCCGCTATTATGTGCTTCCTGTTTCAATATATTCGGTGACGCTATGAACTCTCGCCCCCGACAAATGATTCGTCTCGCAGCACTTCTCGCGGTCTGCAGTTTGCCCTCATTAATAATGGCCGAGATTCGACTGCTGCCTGAACGAGTGGTCCTTGACGGGCGCGGTGCTGCCCAGAGAATCCTCGTGATGGAAGCGCAGGGAAATGCTCTGACGGGTGTTGCCACAGGCGTTGAGCTTCGAGTCGATGCTCCCGATGTAGCCACCATCCATGATGGGAAGGTGACCGCTGTCAGGGACGGTTCAACTACGATTCGAGTATTTCGCGGAGATCAGGAGGTGGCGAATGCCAGCGTCACTGTCAGTGGCACTGGTATGCGATTTTCATGGACGTTTCGGAATCACGTGCAACCGGTATTTGCGCGACTTGGGTGCAACAGCGGGGCCTGTCATGGGGCGTTGGCTGGTAAGGGCGGTTTTCGGCTGTCTTTACGCGGTTACGATACTGAGCGTGATCACTACAACATCACCACCCAGCAGTTGGGCCGCCGAGTCGATCTCGCCAGTCCCGCTCACAGTCTCGTCCTCACCAAGCCAACTGCGGCGGTGCCTCACAAAGGAGGAAAACGGCTGGACGAAGAATCGCTGCATTATCGTGTCGTTTCCGAGTGGCTGGCCAACGGGGCGCCAGCTCCGAGTGAGCAGGACGCACGCCTGGAATCTCTGGAAATACTTCCGAAGTCCGTCACCCTGAAAAAGGGACAGGTTCAGCCACTGGTCGTGCAGGCAAGATACACCGATGGCCGGGTCGAAGATGTCACACACTGGGCTCGGTTTACTTCTGCCAACGAAGCCGTTGCAACAGTGGATGAGGACGGTGACGTCACAATCATCGGGCCTGGAGAGGGCGCCGTGACTGCCTGGTTCAGCAGCCGAATCGTCATTGCCCGCATGACATCTCCGTACGAGCAGTCGATTCCACCTGAGAAGTATGTTCTCGCCGGGCGGCGCAACTTTATTGACGACCTGAATCTGAGGCAGCTGCGCGAGTTGAATCTTGAACCATCGGAGCGCTGCTCTGACGAGGTCTTCATTCGTCGTGCTTATCTGGACACGATCGGGACTCTGCCTACTGCTCTGCAGGTCCGTAAGTTTCTGAATGATGGTTCGGCTGGCAAGCGGGACGAGTTAGTTGAGCAGTTGCTCAATCGTCCTGAGTTTGTTGACTACTGGACCTATCACTGGTCTGACCTGCTGATGATTAACGGCACTCTCCTGAGGCCTGATGCGGTAAAGTCTTTCTATATGTGGGTCCGAGGTCATGTTGAGAAGAACACCCCATGGGATGAAATTGTCCGGGGCGTGGTGACGGCTTCCGGTGAGAGCACGGTCAACGGGGCAACTAATTTTTACGCTCTGCATCAGTCACCGGAAGATATGGCAGAGAATGTCAGTCAGGCGTTTCTGGGATTGTCCGTCGGATGCGCTCGGTGCCACAATCATCCACTCGAGAAATGGACCAACGACCAATACTACAGCTTTGCGAATCTGTTCTCTCGAGTCCGCGCGAAGGGGTGGGGAGGAGACCCTCGAAACGGGGATGGGAAGCGAACTCTGATTACGGTTTCTTCAGGAGAATTGATCCAGCCGCGGACTGGGCGGCCTCAGCCTCCGACACCGCTGGACGCTGAGCCGCTTGCCTTTGACAGCAGTACCGATCGACGGGAGTACCTTGCAGACTGGCTGGTCGCGCCCCGGAACAAACTGTTTGCTCGCTCAATCACGAATCGAGTGTGGCGAGTCTTTATGGGGAAGGGGCTGGTCGAGCAGGTCGATGACATGCGGGCTTCTAATCCTGCCAGCAATGAAGAATTGCTCGAAGCTCTGGCGGCCTACCTTGTCGACCAAAAATATGATCTGAAGGCTCTGATGAGAGAAATCCTGCAGTCAGAGACTTATCAACGCAGCAGTGCGGTTCGGAAATCGAACACGGGAGATCGGCGATATTACTCGCGCTATTTCCCCCGTCGGCTGATGGCGGAAGTCATGTTGGATGCAATTTCGCAGGTGACAGGAGTCCCCTCTGAATTCAACAAGATTGCCTTCCCCGGGGCCGACATTCGGGACACTAAGTTTTACCCGAAAGGGACTCGCGCCATTCAACTGTATGACTCGGCTGTGCAGTCCTATTTCCTGCAGACGTTTGGGCGTAATCAACGCCGGATTACGTGCGAGTGCGAACGAAGTGATGAGCCAAGTATGGTGCAGGTTCTGCACATATCGAATGGTAACACCATTAACGGAAAACTTGCAGCGGCAGATAATGCACTGGATGGACTCGTGAAGCAGCACGGGGACGCGTTTGAGGCCCTGCTGGACGAGCTGTTCCTGAGCTCACTGTCTCGTTACCCGACGGAGCAGGAACGCACGGCGATGGCAAAACTGCTTGCTGATACTCCGGAGAAAGATCGGCGGGTTGTCCTTGAGGATATCGCCTGGGGGATCCTGAGCAGCCGCGAGTTTATCTTTAATCACTAACGCGACTCCCGGATGGCTGCATGCAACAACCTGCCTGAGCAGCGCTTCAGTCTCCGTGCGATTGATGCGAAGGAGAGACGATGCCCGACGTGACGATTTACCATAACCCACGATGTTCCAAGAGTCGCCAGACACTGAAGCTGGTCGAAGATCGCAAACTCGAGCATACGGTCGTTGAATACCTCAAAGATCCACCGACCGAGGACACGTTGCGGTCAATTGTTCAGGCACTTGGGATAGATCCTCAGGACCTGTTACGAAAGAAGGAGCAGATCTTCAAAGAGGTCTGTCCTGGTGGAGATCCGGCGGCTGACGAGGCAATACAGCTGATGGTCGATCACCCGAAACTGATTGAACGCCCGATCGTGGTCGTGGGTGACAAAGCAGCAGTTGGGCGGCCTCCTGAGAATGTGTTGCCGTTACTGCCTGCAGATTGAGTGGACTGCCGGCTCTCTCGAAGAGCCCCGCTACAGCTCGCGGACGATTCAATCAGACTCGATCGTCTTCGACAGAATTCTGCACTGGTCCCAGGCTTCGCATTTAAGGTCTTCCCAGAATGTCCGGCCGATGAAATTGTTGTTCAGCAGGAAGAGATTGAAGCGGTTGATGCCCTCCGCAAGCAGTCGTCCTGAGCAGGACTCCACGAGTTGCCCGCCAATCCCCTGTCGACGGTGACTCGCGGCGACAGCCAAATGATGAAGATACCCTCGACGTCCATCGTGCCCGCACAGGATAGCTCCGACGATTCGATCGTCTGCGACTGCGACGTAGCTCATGAATCCGTTATGCCGGAGGTAGTTCTGAAGTGCCGGCAGTGTATCGCTGTCCGAAAGAAACACGCCTTCGGACTGTTCCCACAGCTTTATCACGTCGTTCAGGTCGTCAAATTCCATAGTGCGAATAGCGGGCGTCTCGTCTGACGGTTGCAGTTTATGGCTTTGGCCCGCATACCTGGACTGCTGAAAAAGGACACGCTGCCACGTGTTCCGGTTCTTTCTCCAGACGCTGGTTGCCCAGCGGTCGGGAGGTGCGATGGGTAGACCGCGACTCTGCCCGTGAAGTGTCAGGTGATAACTGAGGAGTACGACGTCTGGGGCAATCTGAACGCATTCTTCATCGGTGATTGCCCATGATTCAATTTCGTCAGCCAGAGGTGATTCGGTGACGGTGGCGTTCCGAGTGACGCGGCTCCCGTTCAGCGTAATTTCGACGTAGTCGTCTGCAAACAGGTTTGCCAGCGTCTCGGAGTCACGGTTGGTAACTGCCTGCCAGAGACTTGATTCCAGTGCGAGAATCTCCTGACGAAAATGGGGAGCATTCATGATCTTCAGCTGTCTTCGCAGAATTCAGGGGGAATTCAAAACACACATGGTTTCATAAAATTATGTGAACGATTGGCTTCCGGGAAGACTATAGACGACGGTTGAGTGCTTGTCGTCAGGCAGATTCGGGACTCGAAATGTCATTGAGCAAATGAGTTGAGGTATCCATGAAACGCAGTATTCTTCGTGCGCTTGTCGTTTTGTCGGCAGGTTACTGGTCAGCATCCGCCGCAACGGCGATTGCACAGGAAAAAACTGCACGGGCAACGCCCGTGCCTGCTCAGGTCACGATCCCTGCAGCAAAGGGCTGGAAGCAGTTAACGGCCACCGACACACGGACTGTCTGGCAGGGGCGGCCAGGCAACTCCTACCACGTCAGAGTTGTCGCGGGTAAATGTGACGTTCCCATGGATGACGTGGACAGGCTGCGGCAGCATGTTCGTGCAAAGGCAAAGGAATGGAAGGGCGGAATGATTGAAGCAAAGTTCATGAAGATCAACGATCGTCCATGTGCCTTCTATATCGTTAAGAACACTAAGCCGCGGCTGAATGGATATCGCTATCTCGGACGGTGCATCATTCCATTTGAGGGGGGATATCACGAAATTGGAATGGACACGTTACCCGTGGGCCCAACCGGTCGGCGCGAAGCGTTCCTCGCGGTTAAGCTCAACCTTTATGGAAATGTAGTGATGGAAGAAATTCCCGAGGAGGCCCCTCCCACACCGGGTCCAGGCGGGCAGGGAAAAAGAAGGGTCAAGGGGCTGTTTCGTGATCCGTATGACAGGAAGTTCGACGCAGTTGGAAACTACTGGGTGACTGACGATGCGAAATACGACAAACAGTTCCCCATGCACTCATTGAGTCGCCTGCGGAGCGAGTTTCCCAAAGTCCTGAAGACAATACAGGTCCCGCAGAAGTAGTGGCCACCGTTCAGTTTGTGCTCTTGTTTCGTTGGGTCTACGATTCATCCTCAGACCACTTCCAAACCTCAAACCACAGGAACCGGACATGCGTTTCTCGTTGATAGCGTCTTTCTTTCTCGTTGCGGCTTCATTGACTGCGGTCGCTGACGAGTCTGAGCCCATCAAGTTGCTTCGAGGGGTCACCCCCGAGGCCGGCGTCTTTCAGGCCGCCACACGGCAGAAGCCGCTGCAGATTAAGTCCAGGGAGGAAGCCGCGAAGCATTTCACTGACCTCAATCTGGCGCGACTCACTCGCACAGTGGACTTTGACAAACAAACGGTTCTGGTCTTCGCCTGGCGAGGTTCCGGGCAGGACAAACTGACATTTGAATTGCTGGAGTCATTTCCGGAACAGGTCGTCTTTCATTACGCGCCGGGCCGTACCCGTGACCTGCGTCCTCATACTCACACATTTGTGCTTCGTTCGAATGTCAAATGGCGAGTGGGGGCTAACAGGCAGCCCGCTCCGGTTCGCAAGCCGAATTCCGCGATGGCAAAAATCACTGACGATCCGGCCCTCCCCAGAGTTCTCCTGATCGGCGATTCCATCTCGATCGGTTACACAGTGCCCACTCGGGAAGCGCTGAAGGGTAAGGCCAATGTGCATCGCCCTCTGACGAACTGTGGACCAACCACCAAGGGCCTTGATGAGATTGACAGCTGGATCGGCAATGGGAAATGGGACGTGATTCACTTCAACTGGGGACTGCACGATCTCAAGTATATGGGTCCGAATGGACAAAACCTCGCTGACCCGGATGCGAAAGACAGTAAGCAGCAGGTCGAGATCGAACAGTACGAAA
>CAJWGB010000290.1 GCA_913031625.1 uncultured Planctomycetaceae bacterium
ACGCAGTGGCCAGTGTGGTGATTCGTGACATCCTGGAGCTCCGGAAGAAGAACAGATCTGACTGTCCTGAGTTGACGCGCGTGATCCGATAAAACATACGTCAGACCATCCAGATTCGGCAACCAAAATTCCGGTTCCCGCTCAACAGTGCGACAATCCATGCCAAATGCCGAAGAGAACTGGCAAATTGAAGCGAAATCCTCATAGTTGGATTCGAGGAGTCAGCGTTCAGGCAGGCCAGCCCCCTTCCATTGTTGCGGAACTTCAGAGTGACAGACTCAGGCAGTAATCAGGATCCTTTCCCTGCACCTGCAACGAGGACTGTGACTGGTCACTCTGGTGTGTTTCCTGTTCACGTGCTGGTCAGTATGTATGTGGGCTATGCCATGTTCATGGTTCTGCGTTCGGCCCCGGGAGCATTTGCCAGCTCGATCAAGTCGGGTCCACTGCAATTCTCCAATGGCGACTGGGCACAGATTACGGCCATCGGAACGGTGGGCGCACTGTGCGGAAAGTTCGTGGGCGGCCTGGCCGCAGACTTCATCGGTGGTCGGAAGACGTTTGCGATCGGCCTGTTGCTTACGTCGGCGGGAATGGCTCTGTTTTCTGTTGCCCAAAGCATGGTGGCGTTCAAAGTTGCCATGTTTCTGGCGCTGATGGCGAAGTCGGCAGGCTGGCCGGCAATGACACAGCTGGTTGTTGGGTCGTTTCAACCTCGCACTTACGGTCGGGTCTGGGGCGTTCTTTCGACCAGCTCTCGTGTGGGAACTTTGATCGCCACGCTGGGGCTGGGGTTTCTGCTTTCATGGTTTGGCTGGCGACCAATGCTGCAGGTCACATCTGTCGTGGGGGCGGCCATTGCTGTGGTGATGTTCTTCTCACTGCCCGCCATGTCACACCAGAGTCCTGAACTGCGCGAAGGTCATGCCGATCACCCTTTCGCTGGAAAGAGCCCGCTCAACGCCACGTTTGCATTTTTTATGAGCGCTCGGTTCTGGCTGATCGCCCTGAGTGTCGCGTGTCTGACAGTGATGTGGGACTTTCTGTCAATGGTCACAATCTTTCTGACGGATTCGTTTCAGGTTACGGATGCTGCCGCTTCGGTGACGTCCTCGGCGTTCCCGATGGGGAGCCTCGTTTCAGTTCTTGCCGGCGGATTTCTGTTTGACCGGCTGTCCCGGAGAACAATGTCCGTTGTCATGGGCTGCCTGCTGATTGTCGCCACGTCCTGCATTGGAACGTTTTGCGCTATGCCCCAGATGGGTCTCAGCGGCACCGAAGCGATTCGACTGGCTTCAGTTCTGCTGTTCGTTTTCGGACTCTGCGTGTCCCCATGCTATTACATCCCCATGAGCATCTTTTCGATTCAGTTCGGGGGCCCCCATTCGGGATTTCTGGTGTCACTTCTTGACGCAGCCGGATTTGCAGCTTCCGCGGCGTTCTATTTCTTCCTCGGTGGGCTTGCGGATGAAAGCTGGCAGACATTCCTGATCGCCCTGGGGATCGTGTCATCAGTGTCTGCTGTTGTTACATGGCTGTTCCTGAGAGGAGAATCACGGATTCAGGATGTCCTGAACACGGACAAAGGAGAATCCTGAAGAATCGTCGCAGCCCGGATCACGTCGTGATATGATCACAAAAGTGTCAGAGTAGTCTGAGCAGGACAACGATGGGCAGAAAGATTCAACGAGACGATGCGGGAAGCATGCTGGCCACCGTGTTGGTCATCATCGCCGGTACAATGCTGCTCGTCTTTATTTGTGCCGTAGCCAACTCTGATGCTGGTGCCATCCTAATGGGAGTCACCGTCGGGCTTGCCGTTCTTTCGCTTATGGCACTCGTCTGGTATCGGTACTTTCGAGACCACGGCAACAACAGCCTCGAACTCTCACTGTCGATTGCTCGCAATAAGCCCGACGACGGAATCGCCGCTCATCAATACGAACCGCGGCTGGTTAAGAATCGCCACGATGAAGCTGAGGGGACTAACCAGCCCATCACTGCCGACGAAGCTCATGAACTTCGAATCAGCAGCGCCAATACATGGGTGCCATCCAGAAACAAATCCTCCAGCGAGGAGGAGTAACGGCTGTGCGGTCGTTGGGGCGATGGGACTTCAGCCTCGTTGACTCAGGCTAATCGTCTAAGGGCGGCTGCCGTGCGGTTGGAATTCAGCGACGTTGCCTCAGGCCAATCAATGGGAGTGCGAATGAGTTCTTCCTGATCGTCGCGGCTCCTCAGTAGCCTGTCGCTCCCAATTGAGGATCCCTGAGTCATTAGGTTTTCCCCTTCACATCGCTCTGTCACACGCAAAAAAAAACGCCGCTGAGAAGCGGCGGTCAGGTAGCTCTGCCCAACAGGTCTACTTGTCCAGCAGTTCTGCGAGCAGTCGATTCAGCTCTTCACCGCGAGCACTCAGGGAAACGACCTTGCCGTCTTTGCCGACAAGAATTGCTGTCGGAATTCCCTGGATTCCGTAATACTTGACGAGCGGATGATTCCAGCCACGCGTCTCTTCATTGGTGCCCACCAAATTAACCCATGACAGTTCTTCAGACTCGACGATCTTCTGATAGGCTTCCATGTCGTCATCGAGGTTAATACCAACGATTGCGAATCCCTTATCGCCGTACTTCGCAAGCTGTTCCTTCATATTGGGCAGTTCGGCTCGACATGGACCACACCAGCTGGCCCAGAAGTCAACGAGAACCACCTTGCCGCGATAAGCTTTCCAGTCGAACGCTTTTCCATCAGCTGTGGTGCCTTCGACTTTCATTACGTTCCCGGGCAACTCGAGTCTTCGAACCGTCGCCATCAAACGCTCGACTTCAGCATCTGCGCCGGGAGCTTTCAGCTTCTTCAGTTCACCGATGACTGCCTTGTAAATCAGAGCTCCGGCTTTCGAATTCCCCATAAACTCGAGCCCCTGAGCCAACCCCTGAGCCAGTTGCATACTCTGCTGACCGATTCCGTGCTTTGACAGATATGTTGCGAAATCGTTGGCCAGTGCAGTCTGTGCATCGGCCTTCATCTGCTGCAGACCGGAAGCCCGAGCCTGAAACTTCAGCAAACCAATAACTTTCTGAATCTCAGCCCGCTTGTCTTCTGCGTATTGCTTCATCAGCGCAGTCTGGCCTTTTGCACCAGCACCAGGCTCAACAATCTCGAGAGTCTGGTAAGCAGCGAATCGTTCCATGACGACGCGCGTTTCCTGTTCATCATTCGGCTTCTGCTTCATGATCACGTCACATGCGGCCAGTACGGCTTTAATCTGCTTCGCAGCATGTGCGTAGACAGCTTCCTTTGTGCGTTCGGTTGGCGGCGTCTGCTTGACACGATTCATGAATGCAAACAGTGCATCGATGTCTGCGTCTTTCGGCAGCTCAAACTGCGGTGGTTCCGGCTTCTTTTCTTCGTCTGCGATCGTTGCCGGTGAAATCAGGGCGATCCCTGCAACGGCAGCCAGAGCAGTCGCTGCAAATCCAAAACGATTCATTACTTACCCCTGGAGAGTGAATTGTGAATAGACGGATATTACCCGTCATTGTTCCCGGACGTTGCCGGAGGTGATTTGTTTACCTGAAAAAATATGCAGCCCACTCGGCGGATGTTCAATTAGGCGGGTCAATTGTGAATCAGTTTACTTTCCGGGGCGGGTTTGCACCGTTCTTGTCTGCTGATTCGTAGATTTGAGCCAGCGGCAGCAGAATTGTTTCGAGCTGCCGAAGATATTCAGACTCAGCGAGATCTTTCTTCTTCGTTCGCAGGATTTCGAGCTGATCTTCGAGCGCGTTCCTTTTCTGTCTCTGGGACGGCGTCAGTCGTTTTTCGCCGTCGCTGCGAACCAGGTGCCATCTTGCAGCAAGCCGTCCGTCGAGCTCATCGCGATTGCTGACTGAGTCCTTGATCCTCGTACCTTCAAATACTTCGGATCTGGTTCCTTTGCCGTCGCCACTGTCATCCAGCAGTGCATGTTCCGTAGCCAGCCGACCTTCAGACTCATAGAACTCGGCTGTCTTGCGAGAAGCGAACAGCCATGCTTCGAGCAGTGATGTCTGACCATCGCGATCGATGTCCGCTTCCAGATTACTTACCGCCTGAGAGAGGAAATCTCCGAAGCGGGCAAATTGTATTTCGCCACCATCCTTGGTGCTCGAAACAACTGTGCGATCAGGACCACCCAGCGCATTCACAAATGGTGAACTGCAACTGGCGCAGTTAATGATGGCCAGTGGTCTTGCGGAGTCCTGCAGCGATTCCTTCAGCTCAGCAGCAGTAATGTCAGGGCCCTGCAGATTGAAACGGGCAGTGCGGCCGTCAAAGGTTCCATGGCCGATCAGGACGAGCCACAGGGGTTCACTGGTTTTGACGATTGAGGTAGTAGCCAGACGCTCCTTCAATGCCTCCCGATCACTTGAATCGCCGTTGCCGGCGAACAGCTCAAACGTGGCGTCACCCTGTCGAGCAGCAGCTTCCCAGCGATCTGCCCACTGTTCAAACTGAGTTCCGTACTCCTGAGTACCGGATGCTCCAACAACAACAATGACATGCTGTGATTCCTGCGCGGCCGCGCTACAGATGAGCGCCAATGCCGACATTACAAGAATCAAACATGACGACCGTCGAAAACTCACACGTCGAATTCCATCTTTGTGGTTAACAATCATGGCATGCCCGCCCGTCGTCGAATGGTCCAGTCGGCAACAAAACATGCGGTTGCCAGAAGGAACACCCACCACTGATGCCAAAGGGGAGATAATGTAATGTCCACGACCGGTGCTGTGCTGTTGGGCAACTCATCGACGAATTCATCAATCTCCTCGGGACTCAGAATCCGGCCGCCTGTCGTCTGAGCAATCTGCTCAAGCAGAGCGCGATTCACGCTGACGGATGCCATCTCTTCCTGATCGGGCTGACTGGCCCAGCCTGTTGAAGCCGTGAGGGCTTCCACCGGTTTGTCCGGCTCAGTCACCTTTGCTGTTACCTCAACGGACCATGGCCCAGGCTCAAGTGCTGCCATCACCGACTCAAACGTACCTGGCATTTCTTCAGACGGTTCCGCCGTGACTTCTACATCAGTGCCGTCCGGACGAGTTACTTTGAAAGTCACAACTGCGTCTTCCCGCGGCAGGAAGTCCTTCCCCCTGAGTTCTGCAGCAATTCGGACAGTTCCAAGGCCGAGTTCCGGTTCTGGTTCCACGGAGACGTCGAGTCGTCGCGGCACATCGGCTGTCAGCCAGCGGATCATCTGACGGCAGGCTCGCGCCTGATCATTCAGATCTTCTGCCGGCTTATCGCCGGGATCGACGGGTGTACGGTTGGGATCCAGTGCTGACAGTGCAAACTCGGCCAGTTTGCGGCGTCCTTCGTTCATCCGCCATCGCCACAGGTCGCCGATAAGGAGTGCTCCGGAACGGCCGCGACCAAACCGCTGAGTCACCAGCGCTGGGTATTTCTGTCCTGAGCTGTCGACGACTTCAGCCATCTTGACGGCCCCCGGACGAATCGACTCCGTTGGGTTGAGCGTCACGAATGCTGGCATCTGAGCAATTCGGGTCCGTTCTTCATCTTCGTCGTCACGCAATCTGACCCATGGCTGCAGCCAGCCGTGTCGTGTTAACTCAAGTTTCACGGGGCCGGCTGGTGCAGCAACGTCCCGATGCAGATTGACAGGCAACAGTTCGCCGACTGGTGTTCTGTCGTATTCGCCCTGACGGAATGACTCCTGCCCGCCCATCATCAGCAGACCGCCACCACGACGACTGACGAATTCGTAGATGAGCTGCAGCTGGTCGGCGAGAAAGAATCGGGCTTCGACGTCATCAATAATCAGTGCGTCGTACTCAAACAGATCTTCAGCCTCCTCCGGGAAACCTCCCAGCAGTTCGTCATCGTTCTGTGTCCCGACACGGACAAGGACTGGCTCGTCATAGTCTTCCGCCAGCTCGCGTTCGACTTCATCGAATCCTTTGAAGAATGAACTGGTATCGTCACCGCTCTTGCCACGAAAATCGAACTTGGCTTCGCGTTTGGCAATTCGGATCAGTCCAACGATTTCGGTTTGAGGGTCCGTTTCCACGGCTCGCCGCAGAAACTTGAACTCCCAGTTGGGACGACCACTTACATACAGAATGCGGCGCTTCTTACTGCCACGATCCACTGCGACAAGTCGCCGGTTGTTGACGCTGGTCGCTTCTTCGTCGACAGACTCACCGTTCTCATCGAGGAGTTCTGTTTTGACAGTGTAGAAGACGGTGCCCGCTGCTTCCGGACGCGCTTCAAATCTCACGGCAGACTCGTCGCCAGCCGCCTGAGTCTTCGATTGCACGGGAGTGCCGTTCCCGTCGAGCAGAGTGACACGGACTTCTTTTCCGTCTGCATTCCGCTGTTCCAGCTGTGCCTGAATTGTGACGGGAGCGTCATCAAAAGCCGTCTGGTTGACCGACACAGTCCCAACAGCCACATCCGCTCGATCCGATTCGTCTTTCAGGATGACGGGATAGACCGGAGCGAGGTTGCGGAGCTCATCCATCGACTCGAGGTGGTCCGTTGCATTGCCGTCGGACAGCAGGATCACACCGGCCAGTGGCTGACCGTCAAATCTCTGCTGCATCTGAGTGAGCGCCGTGCAGAGGTTGGAGGCCGGCTGTTCAAACTCCTCGCTGGAGAGCGATTCGACGCGACGGAGGTGTTCGCTGAACACGTATCGCTGCAGTTCGAAGTCCTGACCAATCCGATTCAGCCATCCATTGTCCGGCTGTTCCTGCTCACCGCGTTCCAGAATCTGCTTCAGCAGGGCGGCTCGAGTTTCCTCGGCGTTGGCAAATACCTGATGGCTGCGGCTCGTATCCGCAACGACGGCAAATACATTTGCACCACTGCGTGGCTTTGAGCTGCTCCAGAGCGGATTGATCAGGCATGTGGCGAGTAACAACCAGCCGAAGATTCGAAACAGCATCGAGAGGCTCAGCTGCGCAAACTGATTACGACTGATCCAGATACAAACCCCGACACCGACAACTCCAATGCCGATCGCGGGCCAGACCCAGCCCTGATCGCCGACCTGAAAGTCAGCCAGCAGTGGCAGCACGTCGGTCATTTCTTCTCCTCCCGACGACTCTGCCCAAGAAGTTCGTAATATCGCCGGACCAGTTCATCGTATTCTTCGGGCACAGGTTCACGATCAAGTGGGACCATAGAACGATCATTGCTCAGCTTCGCCAGTTCTTCTCCGATGCGACTCTGCAAATCAACCATTTCGTCCAGGAGTTGAGACTTGACCAGGTCCCACTGAGGTTCTTTGCCGTGGCGACGGAACTCCGCCCGAATTGAGCGAGCTCGGTCCCGCACTTGAGCAACCTGATTTCGCAGGTCTGGATCTTCAAGGATCTCTTCGACCTCACGCATCCGATTGGACCAGTCCCGATAATTGTCGCCGGTTAGCGGGCGCTGTCCCTGGTTAATACCACGCCCCCCGTTATTGGCCTCACGTCCGCCGTTAAGCAGGAAGTTGGGATCGCCGGGTTGTTGACCGGGTTGCTGACCGGGTTGCTGACCGGGTTGTTGACCGGGTTGCTGACCGGGTTGTTGACCGGGTTGCTCTCCGGGTTGCTCTCC
>CAJWGB010000291.1 GCA_913031625.1 uncultured Planctomycetaceae bacterium
CTCCAAAAGTCGACGTCCCAGCAGAACACTTTGTCCGAATCGGTTGCGACCGTACCTGTTTCGCACTGTGTCAGCTTCCTGATCAACTGCGAATGCACTTCGTGCCGCACCAGAATTCATCAGATCAAGTGCCTGCTGCTGCAGGCCTGACCAGCGTCCAACTGCGTTGACTCGGTCCAGTTGCCCGACATGAGAGTCAATCTGACTGACCAGTGATCGACGACGTTCGAAGCGAAGTGAGGGAATCTCTGACGGAAGTGTGATGTCACTCACCCTGAAGTCGGGAGCATTGGGGTCACAGGTCAGAAGCCATGGGTCTGCTGCATGCCCCAGCCAGCCGGCCGTCTGTCCGGGCCAGATAATGTGTCCCGTATTCCAGATTTCCTCTGGAAGGACGACCGATCCTGGCAGAGTCTGCAGATCTCCTTTCAGGTGTCGAACGATAGCTGCGACACAGGGGTCATCGTTCGGTGGCCCGGTTCCTGCGTTCTCTTTGTTTTTTGGCGTATGTGGCCGTCCGGTCAGCATCCAGTAACCGCTGGCGGAATGAGCGTTGTCATCGGTCGACATGGCACGCAAAACGGCAACTCTGTCCGCCCGTTGCGCTGTCAACGGCATCAATTCACCGACATGCAGTCCTGGCAGCGCGGACGCAATCTGACCATAAGGGCCTCGTACTTCGGCTGGTGCATTCGGTTTCGGGTCCCACGTTTCCTGCTGAGGCGGTCCTCCCAGAAGGAACAGAATGATGCAGCGTTTCGCTCGGCCGAACCCCGGGTGCGTGACTCCTTTCGCAGGGTCAGCTGCCGCTCGTGCGGCCGTCAATGCAGTCAGGCCCGCCACACTTCCCATGTGCAGCCAGTCTCTTCGTGGCAGACCATCACACAGTCTGCTGTTGCCATTTTGGATTGAAAACATGCCTTCGCTCGAATCGCTGGAAGATTGATTGTGTCGGCTGAGGCCCCTCAGAGCAACAGCCGACACATCGAATGCCCAAACGGCAGTATCGTTCTCTGCAGCAATTTGAGAAAGAACGATCCTCCGAGCAGAGGTAAGAAACCTCATATGGAAATCACTCACCGGTGACGTACTGATTCGCGCAGGGCTTACCCGAAAACATCTGGCCATTCACGTGAACACTGGCTGACGGTCAGACTGGGCTCAGCATCGGGATCTAACATTGAATGTCACTGGTTCAGCCGATCAGGCAGTGTACGGTTGCCAACAAACCCTGCTGGTCCCGTCCATGAACTCATGCGGCACAGTGCCAGATCACTCCGTGACCAGCGTCGGAATCTTCCCATCGCCGGTGGCTTGTCCCTCCAGCAACCATGACAGATTGAAGCGAACGATGTGTGCGCCCTTGAAGGGATCATGTTCGTAGTGCAGATAGATCCAGCCTGCAGACGGTGTTCCCGGCTGGCCGGCGACCATCGAGGAATAACCACTGCGGCCGGCATCGGCGAGCCTCTTGACCGGCCATGTTTTGCCGCCATCAAAACTGGCCCACACGGTGACTCGCTCACGGTGTGCGGCGGCGGTGTCGAGGTTACTGAATAACAGAATATCCCGATCCCCCAGCGGAAGCCGTGTCAGCCCGGCCATGCATCCGTAGGCTCGGCCCTGATCACCGTCGGGCAGCACATCCACAATCTTCCAGTCCTTCCATGTGGCTCCGCCATCTGCACTCCACCCTTCTCTGCGTCTGCGATTGCGGGGACGCTTCGGCCAGTGAACACGAGAGTTGTAGTAAATCCGACCGTCTGCCAGTTCGGCCAGTGCTGCCTCGCCAGTGCCGTTTTCCGGGAAGGGTCCGCTTGTTTTCCATGTCCGGCCGCCGTCGTCGCTGTAGATAGCGTTCGTGTATTGCTTTGGCCAGTTCTGCTCACCACCACCGGCATAGTACCGCGTCGGTCGCAACAGGCGTCCCTTGTGCGGACCGTGCATCAGCGTGATCCCGTGCTCATTCATGTGCATGCTTGGGTGATTGCCATTGCTGTCGCTGGCGATTTCGGTCGACTGAAGTTGCCATGACCGCCCGTCATCCTGACTCCGAAACACCTTCAGAGGAGCGGGCGGCTGGCGATCCTCAACAAACACAAGAATGTCCCCCGTCGTCCGGTCGACCGTGGCACCGCCTCCGTTGTACCCGGATTCGGCAACCGTGATGGATTTCTCCCACGACTGCCCACCATCTGCACTTCGTCGAACAACGACACCGGAATTTCCCCACACGACTAACACAGTTCCCCGGTTGGTGACGACTACGTTTGGGTATCGCTGGTCGTCAAAAACCCGCTGTCGTTCGAACGCAGGCTTGCCAAGAAATGATGCGAGCGAATCTGCCGCAAACACCTGTGTGCAGGTGAACAGGAGCGCGAGACAGATTGCTGATCGAATGAAGGTCATATTGTGCCCGGCAATGAAACGGGGTTGGGAATGACGGTCACCCTCATCATACAGCCGTTCAGTACCGATCGAAACATGACAGTACACAGCCGTGTTCGGGGAATCTGCTGTGTGATTGGTGGCGGGTAAACGAGCAGGGGGAATTCCCTGAGCGGATTCAATTAACCGGTAAATGCGCCGTCTAATGAGACTCTTCGATGAATGCGGGAATATTGGGATAACAACTCGTGTCGACTGAAGCGGTTTAGTTCCGACGTGTCCTGAATACTGGCAGACATGAATGTCTGCCAGTCACTTGAAACCAGCAACATTGACACGAGACAGGTCATGCAGCACTTCAGGACCGGGCGAGTTCACATTCTTCTGGCAGTAGTCACCTTATTCGTTGTCGGGTGCGGAACCGAATCTGACAAGTTCGACTATGAGATCCGTATTCTTGGCCTGAGTGATCCAGCTGTCCCTCAGATCTTTGAAGACCAGAACATCGATCACTATGTCTGCTACAACATGGAAGTCCGCACGGGCTATGTGGACTACACACCGCCTCCTCGACCGGCAGTGCTCTACGAGTTTGACAGAATCACACGTGAGCCGGCAGAGAACAACCCATTTGACCTGATCATCGACTCGTCAGCGTCACATTACGCCTCTTTCCACCAGCTTGGACCGGGCAAATACACGGCCGACATCTATGCCGTGTTTGAAGAGCAGGAAATTGTTGAAGCGCCGGTCAGGGTGCCTGTGCATCTGAAACAGGTTCGTTTCGAGATTGATGGGACCGGGCAGATGTTTGATCCGGACGGGAATGCGGTTGAACACGTCACTGTTGACCTGACGGAAGCATCGGAGGAGGAAGAAGAGATGGAGACTCCGCCAACAACTCCCTGATCGAGGTCCGCCACTAAAGGAATTGACCTCTCTCAGACCAGCTGGCAACACCTCACGCCGCGTTGCCGATCGCACGAAACAAATCCGGATCAACAGATGAAACGAAAGCACAATAACGGCGTTGTTGCCCCACCAATCGCTCGAGGTACACTTTGGGCACCTGTTTCCAACGACGGCAGGCAGGGGCTCACAGTGACAGAAGTATTGGTGTGCATTTCAGTACTTGGGCTCCTTCTGACACTGGTGCTTCCAGCCGTACAGCGGGCACGCGAGACGTCGCGGCTAACCGAATGCGTCAACAATCTGAAACAGCTGGGAGTTGCCGTTCACAACCTTGAGGGAGTGACGAATAGTTTTCCTCATCCGGACGGTCACCTGATCAGCCTGCTTCCACACCTCGGGCAAAACACGTTGCACGAACAGCTGAAGGGTTACGAGAATCGCGGTGTCTCGCTGTCGAAACTGACTGGAGACGTGAGATTGTTTCAGTGCCCTTCTGACGGTGAGCGGCGTTCCGGCGAGTTTCAGACCAACTACTTTCTCAATGGCGGCACGGCGATCAGCGTCTTCGAGGCGAACGGCATGGTGAAGAGGCCGACCGGCAGTTACTATCGAGCTGTGAAGCCTGTGCGCGCCTAGGAAGTCCGGGACGGGCTGTCCAATACCGCACTCTATTGCGAGCGACTGGGCATTCCGAGGGGCACATTCCGATCTGAAACAGAGCTGACTGCCTTCGCCCGGAACAGCCCTGTTCGGTTTCTGTGGTCGACCGACGAAGACTATCTGCAGTCCGAGTCAGCCGTGCTGGCTGCTGACTGTCAGTTCCCTGAGAATCGGGTTGCCGTTGGCACTTATAGTGATCCGGGACGAACGTTTACTGATGTCAGTGCCATTTACTATCACACCTCCAACCCAAACTCAGTGGGTTGTTTTCGCTATAAGCACAATCCTCGAAAGTCGTGGTTTGCGACTTTGGGGAATGCAACAATCCCTGCTTCCAGTAATCATGACGGCACTGTCAATCTATTGCTGGCCGACGGTTCTGTGCGAAACCTGTCGGAGAACATCGCCCTTGATACGTGGCGGGCACTCGGAACCCGAAGTGATGCAGATCGCCCTGGTATGTATTGAACGGCGTCCGCGGCTCCCGTGCTGTGGAAGTCTGTTCCGCTGTCAATTCCTCAAGAGGAACTGACGGCTTGTACGGATGTGTGTAACAGGAATTAATCTTCTGTTGGTAGGTACGCTGCTTTCAATAACGCCAGTCGAGTCATCAGCCACTTGTTGAGGTTCTGGTGATCCCACCATGAGCCGGTGACAACTTCTGCTTTGGCTCCTGGTTCACGGATCTCAGTCTGTCGAAGTGAATTGAATGGCGAACAGATCAGCGTCCCTGATCTCAAACTTCAGACGGACACTCTGTCCGCTCAGGGATTGGACGCTGCTATTTCCTTTCCATGTCACGACGCGAGCAAGCTCGTCTCCGAACTGAGGGTCACAGTCAGCCATACCGAACCCCGAGATGGGCTTGCCGTCTGAGTCCTGAACTTCGACACGAACACCTCCTGCAGCCGACGTCGACAGGTTGAGTGTCAGGTAGCTCCCGTCAAAAACGAGTGGCCTGGTGACGAGAGTTCCCCCGGAGAGTGGCGCCTGTACTGAAACGAATCCGTCAGTGCGAATCGAATACCTCCGAACACTCGTGTGGTCGCCTTCCCAGTAGCCTTCGGTAGCGTAGAGTGAGATTTCATCCGGCGCATCTTCAAGATCGCTCTTTGTTGGCAGCATTCCCCAGAAAACGAAGTTGTCTCCGTAGACCCAGGTATCCCTGCGGGACGGTCCCGGGCGAATGAAAGCCTCGCCCCAGCGGTGAAACTCGACTCCATCTCGGCTGGCCATGAAGGCCGCATCAGTAATGGTGCTGCCGTAACGCGGATGCTGTGCCCGGCGAAACTTACGCTCTTCGAGTCCCGGTAACGCCGCCATCGATGGTGACCAGCCTCGATCGTTATACCGCATCGGAAACCCCATCATGATGTGAGGCGCACGGAAATAGGGCTGAACCTGATTCGTGTAAAGTGGCTGTTCGGCTGCATTGGGATATTTCAGCCACTGTGGTTTGGGAAATCTGGTCGGGTCTGATGATGTGGCCGTCATGATGCCGCGAACCGCACCGGCGAAGCTGCGGTGGTACTCCCGATAGGACTTTGCAACCGGATCCCAGAACATCAGATTCTGCGAATCAAATGCGCCTTCCGTTGCGAATGGCTGCCTGCTCTTTAAGCGAAAGTGGATTCCGTCGCCGGAGACCATCAGGAACAGTCCGTGTGGCTTACGGCCCACAATGACCAGTTTGTAGACCTCGTCTTTCGGGCAATCTGGATTCCCGTCTTTAAAGACAGCCGTATGAGCCGGGCTGCCTTTGATCTCAGCGACCATCGCGGCATCCAGAATCAGGTTATTCTCGCGAGACCCATTAAACTCAACAATCCCCAGCTGCGGTCTCGTCCAGTGGATTCCGTCTGTGCTTTCAGCCATGCACAGAGTTTCCCATGAATTTGCTTTCTCTTGATACGCCTTTGATGCGGGGTGATTTCCACCACGGTAATACATGCGAAACCGATCACCGTCCCTGAAGACTGTCTGGTATCCGCTGCCGTTCCCTTCCCAGTCAGCATCTGTTCGAAATACGACTTCACGCCGGACTGGTCGATGGAGAGTGAGTCGCGCATCCTCAAGCTGATCGATCAGGAATCTGTCCACGAACAGTTCCCGGCGTCTGCCAATGTTCACTGGATCTGCCGCGGAGACGGATGTCAGCGACAGAAGTGAAAGAGTAATCAGGTTCCTGAACATATCCTGCTCCCCGCGAGTTCATGACGACCGCCTTAGTGCGACGGAATGCATAGATTCTGCCAGAATAAAGTACACTGTTCCAGGAGTGGACAGCATCGGTTGCCGATCAGTCAGCAACCGCGCAGAACCTCTGCATCCATTCTCGCTGTGAATTCATCAACCGGTGCCATGACTCGCAGCGACCAGTATCTTCCTTCTCAGCCGAGTGCTCTACAGAACCCTCAGGAATCCTGAGCTACGTGTTTGATGTTTGATCAATCACAATCAGACAACTGAATCTGTCACGTTGCGGCGTTGGCGGAATCGGCGGGCACCGAGGAACGCTCCCGCGAGCACTGCGATTGCTGCGAATGACGATGGTTCCGGAACTGTGCTGCTCATTGTCGCACTAATGAATGGGACGTGCGATGAAACTCGCGTCCACCCGCTGACGTCTCCATAGTCAGCGTTAGTGTTCCCATCAAAACTTCCATAGAAGGACCAGGCAGTTACTGTCCAGCAGTCAGGGCCGAAAAGCCACTGATTGTTCCTACGGTTAAAATGCAGCACGCTAACTGAGCTCCCAGCAGCAGAGAAAAACCGGGAGCTGCTTGCCGCTCGTCACTTTTCCCCTGCCGGCACCAGAGTCCACCGACTGCCGGAATCATCATGGGAGTCAGGAAGCACCACAGGCGAGCAGCCTCCCCCATGTTCTTGCCGGACAGCCAGAGAGCAACCCACGTCAACAAGACTGCCGACAACAGAGCTGCAGAAAGGCCGCCATCTGCTTTATTCGCATCCACATCCGGACCTCTCCGGGCCGCAGATCGCATGACCCTGAAATAACCCCAGACAAATGCACCGTAGACAGGCAACCCGATTGCGAATGCCAGCTCAAGCGGATTGACCAGCAGCCACTTCCAATACGTCCTTGGAAACTGCAGATAGAATCCTGAGTGGTTCGTCAGGTTCTGTTTCCAGACTTCCAACAGGTTGCAGTCCGTTTTAATGTGAAATGCCGTTGCACAGAAGAACGTGCCCCCAACAAGTAAGAACAACGCAGTGATCGGGTGGTGGTTCTTTCGGTCCTTCACGAAGCGCAAGCCAGCGAACGCCCCAAACACTGCGAGCACTGGAAGGTGGGCCAGGCTCATGAATAACCCAAACCAGAGGACGACTCCCGCAACAACGGCCAGCCAATAGCGGGACGCCTTTTCGGTGCCTGAAAAATACAGCAACAGCGCCGTCTAAAACTTTTAACGATCTTTCTACCTCAATTGTAAAATCTACGTGACCTGGTGTATCGATAATGTTGATTCTGTGTTGTG
>CAJWGB010000292.1 GCA_913031625.1 uncultured Planctomycetaceae bacterium
TCAACAACTTCCGGCCGACCGTGGGCGTTCAGTCGAACTCCCTTGTCTTTGTCCTTGCCGAAGATCATCGGCTTGCCGTGCTCGAGGTATACGATGTTGTCTTCTTTTTCGCCTTTCTTGGAGGCGTAGAAGAAGGCACCTGAGTTGAATACGTTGCAGTCTTGGTAGACCTCAACGAAGGACGTTCCCTTGTGTTCGGCGGCCCGCTTCAGAGTCATTGCGAGGTGCTTGATGTCCACATCGACCGAGCGAGCTACGAAAGTTGCCTCGCAGCCGATCGCAACACTGAGCGGATTGAGCGGATTGTCGAGGGAGCCGTATGGAGTACTCTTGGTTTTTGCCCCGATCGGACTTGTGGGCGAATACTGTCCCTTGGTCAGCCCGTAGATCTGATTGTTAAAAAGAATGATGTTGAGATCGAGGTTTCGTCGAATGGCGTGCATCAGGTGATTGCCGCCAATGGACAGTGCGTCTCCGTCGCCTGTGATCACCCAAACCTGCAGATCAGGATTGGACAGTTTGACTCCAGTGGCAACCGCGGGAGCTCGTCCGTGGATGCTGTGGAAGCCATAGGTGTCCATGTAGTATGGGAATCGACTTGAGCAGCCGATTCCGGAGACAAAGCAGAACTGCTCTTTGGGCAGTCCAACTTCCGGCAGCACTTTCTTCATCTGTGCAAGGATGGAGTAGTCGCCGCACCGGGGACACCAGCGGATTTCCTGATCGCTCGCGAAATCCTTGGCTTTGAGTTGTGGCAGCAGAGTCGTCATTCTCTGGTCCTGTTACTTCATTTAAACGCGACTATGTCGCGGGTGATGGTGAATCCAGACTGAAACTAACCGTTCAGGACGTCATTGATCTTGTTGTACAGTTCAACAACCTTGAATGGTTTGCCCTGAATCTTGTTGTAGCCGATGGCATCGACCAGGAACTGGCTTCGGATCACCAGCGAAAGCTGTCCGAGGTTCAGTTCCGGAATCAGGACCTTCTTGAAGTTTCCGATGAGTGTGCCCAGGTTCTTAGGGAACGGACTCAGGTAACGCAGGTGAGCGTGAGACACACTCTTGCCGTCCTGCTGAGCCTGTCGCACGGCCGTTCGGACAGATCCAAAGGTGCCGCCCCAACTGAGAACCAGCAGATCGCCGCTCTCTTCGCCGTCCACTTCCTGTTCAGGGACGAAGTCGGCGATGTTCGCGATCTTTCGTGCACGTGTGTCGGACATGTGCTGATGGTTGGAAGGACTGTATTCGACGTTGCCAGTCACATCCTTCTTCTCAAGGCCACCCACGCGATGTTCAAGTCCTGGCGTGCCGGGGCGCGCCCATGGACGTACGAGTCGCTCATCTCGGAGGTATGGCATGTATCCATCCTCATGATTCGCTTCCGTTGGGAAGTCAGCGGTGATTGGCTTGATGTCACTCGCCTTGGGAATCGCCCATGGCTCAGCACCATTGGCAATGTAACCATCGGACAGCAGCACGACAGGGGTCATGAATTCCACTGCGAGTCGCAGAGCATCCTGAATTGCCCAGAAGCAGTCGCCGGGAGTCTGAGCGGCCACGATGGGCATCGGTGACTCACCATTTCGACCAAACAGAGCCAGAAGCAGGTCCGACTGTTCAGTCTTGGTTGGCAGGCCGGTACTCGGACCGCCACGCTGGACATCAATGATGACCATTGGCAACTCGGTGATCATACCGAGCCCCATCGCTTCGCCCTTCAGGCAGATACCTGGGCCACTGCTTGCGGTGACTGCCAGCTGACCGCCGTAAGCGGCGCCGACGGTGGCTGACATTGCCGCGATTTCGTCTTCCGCCTGGAACGTAGTGACCCCGAAGTGCTTGTACTTTGAAAGGTCATGCAGAATGTCACTGGCCGGCGTAATTGGGTAACCGGAAAAGACGAGTTCGGCGTTTGACAGTTTGGCGGCGGTTGCCATGCCCATCGCCAGCGCTTCGTTTCCGGTGATCTTGCGATACTTGCCCGGAGCCAGTTTGGCGGGCGGCACTTCGTAATGAACGGTAAACGCTTCAGTGGAGAAGCCGAAGTTGGATCCTCCTTTGAGAGCTCGCAGGTTTGCTTCCGCAATTTCCGGGCGCTTACCAAACTTGCTCTGCACCCAATCTTCGGTAGGTTTTGGATCGCGATCATACAGCCAGTAAACGAGCCCCAGTGCAAAGAAGTTCTTGCAGCGATCTGCTTCGCGAGTCGACAACCCCAGTCCTTCGACTGAGTCACGTGTCAGACGCGTCATGGGAACCTTGTGCACTCGAAACGCAGCAAGATCCTCATCGCCTTCCAGCGGATTGGATTCGTAACCCGCCTTCTGCAGGTTGGACTTCTCAAACGCATCTTCGTTGACGATCAACGTTCCGCCGCGTTTGAGGTCGCCAATGTTTGACTTCAGTGCCGCGGGGTTCATCGCCACCAGAGTGTCGACTTCGTCACCCGGGGTGAAGATGTCCCGACTTGAAAAGCAGATCTGGAACCCGGAAACACCAGCAATGGTTCCCGCGGGAGCACGGATCTCAGCCGGGAAGTCCGGCAGTGTGCTCACGTCGTTTCCGAACACTGCAGAAACATTGGTGAACTGAGTCCCTGCGAGCTGCATGCCGTCACCACTGTCTCCGCAGAAACGAATGACGACAGTATCAACGGCTTCTTTATGACGCCCATCAGAAGGGGGCGGGTCCGCGACAGACATTCGGAACACTCCGATCGCTTAGCAATTGCGAATGTAGGAAGGAAGAGGTGAGTGGAAAAACGCGCGCACCTGTGATCTCAAAATCGGTGGGCATTCTGACAATCTGGTCAGCTAAAAAAAACCCCAGGAAAGGCTGCCAGAGGCAAGAAAGAGACGAGATCCTAAAGTTTTCCCGGCTGTCTCAGAGGCGGGAATAAAGACCGGCGAATCCCGCCGATGCAGAGAGAACCGGGCCCCCGTCCGATGGCAATTCGCCGAAATCAGGAATTCGGCAGAATGGCGAGCGGCAGAACTCAATGTCCCTCCGCTCGCCAGCAGTTCGACTACGACATTCAGGCTATGGAAGACCACAGCAATTTCGGATTATTCCTCTTCAGCCCGGAGCTTGGCCAGCACCGTGTAGTCTTCCAGAGTTGTGGTGTCCTGAGTGGACTCGCGACCGGCTGCGATGTCGCGAAGCAGACGTCGCATGATCTTTCCGCTACGGGTTTTCGGCACTGAGGCGGCAAATCGAATCTGGTCCGGAGTCGCCAGTGCGCCGATCTGTTCACGGACGTGCTGAATCAGCTCCTTTTTCAACTCGTCAGTGCCGTCGTCTCCCTTCAGCGTCACAAAGCAGCAGATACCCTCGCCCTTGATTTCGTGCGGGAACCCCACGACCGCGGCTTCCGCCACCTTGTCATGGGCCACGAGAGCACTCTCGACTTCCATCGTACTCAGGCGGTGCCCCGAAACATTGATCACGTCGTCCACGCGGCCCATCACCCAGATGTAGCCATCGTCATCCCGGCGAGCACCGTCACCCGCGAAATAGCAGCCGTCAATCGTCGAAAAGTAGGTCTCGAGAAATCGGTCGTGGTCGCCGTAAAGCGTTCGCAACATGTGTGGCCACGGTTGAGTCATTACCAGCAGGCCCCCCTGATTGGCATCAAGGCTCTCACCAGCTTCCGTGACAATATCCGGCACGACTCCCGGAAGCGGTCGAGCACAACTGCCGGGTTTGGTCGGCGTGACCCCGGGCAGCGGGGAAATCATGATGCCGCCTGTTTCGGTCTGCCACCATGTATCCACGATCGGACAGCGTTCCTGGCCAATGACCTGGTGATACCACATCCATGCCTCCGGATTGATCGGCTCGCCAACCGTTCCCAGCAGACGCAGGCTCGACAGGTCGTATTTCTCGGGCCACTGGTCACCCCATTTAATGAAGGCGCGAATCGCTGTGGGCGCCGTATAGAAAATGCTGACCTGGTACTTCTCGACGATTTCCCAGAAGCGGCCTTCATCCGGCCAGTTGGGAGCTCCCTCGTACATCACCACGCTGGCTCCGTTTGAGAGCGGGCCATAGGTGATGTAGCTGTGCCCGGTGATCCAGCCAATGTCGGCCGTACACCAGTATGTGTCGTCTTCCTTGAGGTCGAACACCCACTTGGATGTCATGGTGGTGCCCAGCAGATATCCGGCAGAGGTATGCAGAACCCCCTTTGGCTTTCCGGTGCTTCCTGAAGTGTAAAGGATGAACAGCGGGTGTTCGGCATCGAGCTCAACCGCATCACAGTCTGCTGACGCTCCCTGCATCAGGTCGTGGTACCAGTGGTCGCGATCAGGGACCATATCGACGTCGCCTCCGGTTCGGCGAACAACCACGACGTTTTCCACAGAAGGGGACTTTTCGAGGCTGGCGTCTACGGCAGCTTTGAGTGGAATCTCTTTGCCTCGTCGCCAGCCGCCGTCGGCTGTGATGACGAGCTTTGCCTGAGCATCATTGTTTCGATCGGCGACCGCGTCTGCACTGAAGCCGCCAAAGATGATGGAGTGGACGGCACCGATGCGGCAGCAGGCCAGCATGGCAATCGTGAGTTCGGGAATCATCGGCATGTAGAGCGTGATTCGATCGCCTGTCTCTACTCCGAGTCCCTTCAGGACATTGGCAAACTTGCACACTTCGCGATGCAGGTCCTGGTATCGCAGGACGCGGGTTTCTCCGGTTTCCCCTTCCCAGATGATGGCTGCCTTGTTGCGACGATCGGTTTCCAGATGACGGTCGAGGCAGTTGTAGCTTACGTTGATCTTGCCGCCCGTGAACCATTTGGTGTTCGGCATGTCGCCGTCCATCACGGATTCGTAGGGCTGGAACCAGCTGAGGTTCTGAGCCATATCCCCCCAGAACCCGGCGGGATCATCTTTGGCCCGCTGCCACAGTTCCTGATATTCCTCTTCACTGCCGATATTGGCCTGAGCGGAAAACGTTGATGGCGGCGGGAAGGTCCGTGTTTCCTGGAGGACACTCTCAATGCTTGCGTTTTCGGACATTCCATCCACTCCTGGCTTCACCTGTTTGCTGTTTTACGGCCGTGTTTAGGCCTGAATTCCAGCAAACTATTTAGCCAGAAACGACGAGGTTGTCCAGGCACGCCATGCGAGGGTCGCCCAGGCCGCGGAATCATCGCGGAGCAGCGCAAGCTGCGTGGCTGATAGCAGCCTCTTAGCGGAGCGGCGCGAGCCGCCCGACCGAGCGTTGTTACGAGTTGGCTGCCGGTTTGGCTACTTCAGAGTCGAACGGTGGCTCGGCCGGAGTGCTTGCGCACTTCCGCTAAGACCGGTTTGTAGCTTCATAGCGGAGCGGCCCGAGCCGTCCGGCCTGATGCTGCCAGTCGCGTGCCGGTGTTCACCTCACTTACTCCGGCTACAATGCCCGACACCCACCGCACGTCACTCAGAAGGGAACCAGCATGACTTCAGAATTTGTCGATCGGCGTCAGATGCTCTCATGGGCTGCCTTTGGTGCCGGCCTCAGTGCTGCCGGGACGTCTGTGTCGGCGGCTCAGAATGTTGAGCCGCCTCGATACAATATGAAGAAGTCCATCAATCTCTGGGCCTTTCCGTACCCGGATAAGATGTCTCTGAGAGACTGCCTGCAGTTGGCGAAGACCGCCGGGTTCGACGCCATCGAACTCAACTATGATCTTGAGAGTGACCTGTCCCCGAAGTCTGGCACAAAGGAGTTCACCGCGATTCGCCGGATGGCGGAGGACATCGGGATCGAGATCAGTGGCCTCTGCTCTTTTCTCTTCTGGCCCTACCCGCTGACAAGTAACGACCCTGCAGAACGCGCGCGAGGAATGGAATTGGCCGGCCTGATGACTCAGGCTGCCCATGAACTGGGAACGGAAAACCTGCTCGTCGTTCCGGGAGCCGTCCACATGCCCTGGCGTGAAGACCATGACCCGACTCCCAATGACGTCTGCGATCAGCGGGCTCGTGCCGCGATTGCCAAACTCTTACCCAACGCGGAGAAGCTGGGCGTCCACCTGAATATCGAGAACATCTTCTTCAACGGGTATTTGCTGTCCCCGTTTGAAATGATCGATTTCGTGGACAGCTTTAACAGCGACCATGTACGCGTCCACTTTGATACGGGGAACATTATGGAGTATCAGTTCCCGGAACACTGGATCGCGATGCTGGGCACACGAATCAAAAATGTGCATCTGAAGGAATACACCAAGAAGGGGTCGGACCATTCTCTGGAGGCGTTTCGTCCGTTGCTGGACGGGACAACCAACTGGCCGGCGGTTCTCGAAGCATTCGCAAAGACAGGATACGATGGATACCTGACGTTTGAATACTTTCACCCCTGGCAGCATTTTCCAGAAGCGTTGATCCATCAAACGTCCGACTCGCTTGATCGGATGTTGGGGCGGAAAGTCGGCTGATGCCGCATTCGAGTTAAGCCTGGCGTGTGCTTGAATGGGAACCCGAAGTGTCAGCGAGGGATCTGGCTGAAAATGCAGCGTTGCCCCTCGCTGACCAGGAAATTGCATCCGTCGTTGTAACTTGTTTCCACAGCCAGCCTTGCTGCATGAGGTCCCTGTGAGCCGAAGGCCGTGAGGCCTCGGGTGCCAACGAGCGGCTGGACGGTGCGTTTCACCCGGCCGCTTACGCGTCTCGGCTCACAAACAGCAAGGCTGCCAGGCGACTCATGCCGACGGATGCAATTCCCTGTGACGCTTCGGGTTACCAGTCTTGTTGTGGGCAGGTCTCCCGACCAGCCCACCTGGTGAATCACACCGGTCCAGAACGAGTCATGCTGGGGCGGTCGGGAGACCACCCCGGAACGTGGACCGCCCGCGTTTTTGTTCAATTGGCCCAAGTTCCCGCCAGATTTGCTGACGAAGCCCGAGCCGCAGGCCCCCCTCTTCGTCGTCTGCGACAGCCTGCCTGGCGTTGTCGAGGAGCTGAGGCAGTGCGGAAGGGAGTGTCATCTGATCAAACGATCTTCGGCCGTTGGTTGATTCTACTTCGTCTGAAACGCTGGACTCTGCACGACTGCGTGAATGATGTCACGAAGTCGGTAGCCGTTCCCCTCTGCCTTGCCCACGACAGCTTCGACAGCTCCTCGATCATCATGCTCCATCAGCCGGCCCGTGCTGTACGACAAAAGTTTGTCCGCGAGACAGCGCGCAACATCGCGTTCGCGACCTTTCAGGAGATCCTTCAGGGCTCGAATGTCCGGCACTTCCTTCCCATGAAGGGTGGTTGAAGGATCCACCGGGCCGGTCTTCGGATAGTGGGTTCGCCAGCGACCAATCGGATCGAAGTTCTCGAATGCAAAGCCGAGTGGGTCAATCTTCTGATGGCACCCATTACAGGCGGGCTGAGCACGATGAACCTGGAGCTGCTCCCGAATGGTTTTCGCATTTCGCAGGTCAGGAGACAACGGTTCCACATCAGGCGGCGGCGGCGGCGGAGG
>CAJWGB010000293.1 GCA_913031625.1 uncultured Planctomycetaceae bacterium
TCCTGCATCCGCACCCATGGCCGTCTGCCATGCTTGTTCTGGACGGCAGCTATGACATGCATGTCGGTTATGCGGCAGCCCCTGAATCGCGGCAACCCGACGACGTGATCTCCCTCCAGCTGGCAGCCGGATCCACCTATGACATGAGTGTGCCCGGAGCATGGCACAAGATCGTCCCTCGAACGAGGTGCTACAGCCTGATGATCAACGGTCCTCGGTGGGACACAGGTCCCAGGTTTGCCCCCACAACTCAGGGCAAAGACCTTGGCCGAATGACATCCAGCCAGCTCAACGAGCACCTTGTCGTCTTTGAAAGGCTCCTGACTGCCTGGCAGCAGGACTGTGGTTGCACGCCCTGAGATGAGGCTTACTCAGCCAATCACCGCGCCCTGTTCAATCGGCGGCAGAAAGAAAAAGATCAGAATGCCTGCGAGTAACATGAAAAGCATCACCCACTCAAGCACGCCACTGGCCTGCGCGTACTGGATGAACCTTCTGAACCAGGTGGAGGCTGATACGGCTTCGATATGAGCGGATTAGCGAACAGACCAGCTTAAATCCTGCATTTTTATCGGCTCATCATACTCGAGCCGGTACAGACGGCGGCCCCGGTCTCGTTGACAACTGCGATCAGGATTGTACCTTCAAAGATTCACCGAAAATGGAAGTTCGCTTCCAGACCGAGGCCGCACCCGGAATCAACCATGGATGAATCTCAAGACGTTGAAGAGCTGGACAAACAACTTGAACAAATGCTGGAGAAGGCCGATCAGCTGATCGACGAATGCCATTTTCGCTCCTCTGCCCAGCTAAGTGCCGAAACCGCCCGTCTTGCCCGTTCCAACGGCCGGCTACTGCCCTACATCTATGGACGATTTCACCAGATGTGGAAGGCGCAGTATCTCCTCGATTTTGCCACCGAGAAAGAATGCGCCATTGAGCTGATCGCAGTCGTTGAAGATGAAGATCGTGCCCGCGCCATTCAACCCGATTTCTCAGTGCCGCACTTCGAACACGCGCAGCACTGGATGACCGCGTGTCTCTATGAGAATCTTGCTGACGCCACGGGCATGGCCAACGGGTACAACTCTGACGGCATGCACCAGTGCATCAGCGATGGCCTGCAGGTCTGCCGCCGCACCGGAAAACTGCAGTGCATTGCCTGCTTCCGAGAATACGCCAGCGATTGCTATTACTCAGCTGACGACCTACTGATGGCACGCAACCAGTGTGAGGCACTGGTGGCTCGTGAAAGCGGCTGGTCAGATCGAGGTGACCGACGTTATTTCGCTGCCAGCAAAGTCGCCCGCATCCATCTGTTGGAAGGACGCGTCGAGAAGGCGTTGGAGTCAATCCAGCAGGCTCTGAAACTTATCGATATCGAAGGCGTCCATTACAAGATGCACTGCCGCATGCGAATTCTGTCCATCATGGACACGATTCACATTTTGGCCGGACTTGAGCGAATCAACTGGTCAGCCGCACATCCCCGCGGACTCCCGGTCAACCCTGTTCCGGAGGGCGAGTGGCCGGAACTGGAAATGTTCATTGCCCTGAACGATGCCCTTGAAGCATGCTGCGGGGGCGAAGCCGAGAAGGCGATCAACATCCTGACAGAATGGGACCGTAAACTGGACCCCGGCAAGTCGGCCCACGTGTGGTTCGAATTGCGTCTCCGTCTGGTCGCAGCCATGATCCTCGCTGATCGGCGTCCTCAGGCAACACGAGTGGCCGAGCAACTGAAGCAGCATGCAGAGAAGGCAAGCGACTACCTCACACTTCGTCGGCTCAGCCGCCTGCTCGATGAGTCGGTTCCCGCGGAACCTCTGGCCACAGTCGAGCCGTTCCTGTCCGGACTGTTTGCCGATCCGTCTGCTGCCCATGCGGAACCAACTCCTGCTCCCGCAACGGCATCGACACCGACGGTGCCTGCAGAAGCTGAAACTTCAGAACCGCAGGAACGCGAGCAGACGGAATTTCAGGCCATGCTGATGGAGCTGATGAACGAGTTTGTGACTGCTCATGAAGAACCCGAGGAGCTTGAGAAAGTTGTTCAGCAGTTTCTCGCCATTCAGGCAAGCCAGACAGATGGGTACGAGGATGCAGCGATGGCCATTCATTTGGCCACAATCGTTGCAGTCAACAGTAAACGCGTGAACGACTTCTGGGTATGGGCACGTCAATTTGAGACTCAATATGCTGATGAACCAAGTGTGCTCAGCATGGTGGCAGTCATGGCGCAGAACCTTCGCGATGCGCCCGACTCGAGTCTGGCACAAGAACTCTCCGACGACGAACTCATGCGGCGACATCAGCTGATTCTTTCGATGGATCGCGACCGAGTCGGAAATCATCTGCGAGCCGGCAATTTCTATTTGGACATTGGCAACGAAGGGGAAGCAGAGCGATGCCTCGCACGTGCTTTCCGACTCGACAGAACATGCTCTCCAGCAGCCTCACAGCTTTCCAACATTTACCGGCACACCGATCGCCCACGTGATGCTCTGGAAGTCCTGGACATCTGCCTGCGCGAAGGCGCAGAAGATCCGGATCTGGCAATGGAAGCCACGACAATGGCGTTGTTGGTTGGCCAGTTTGAAGCAGCGCTCAGCTATGCCGACCTCGCTGAAAAATTCAGCGAAGAGGACTTCACATGGCTGAACTATTATCGTTCGATCGCTCAGATCGAACTGGGCAGACAGGCAGACGCGCTGGCATCAATCGAACTGGAAGCAGGACACCAACACGAGAACTCACTTCACCTGGACATCCTGAGAGCGTGCGCTCATGTGGACTCTGGAAATCTGAACGAAGGGCAGCAATGGCTGGCAAAGGTGAATCAACACCGCCTGACTCAGGCCGATCAACTGACGTTTAATGCGCTGTGCCGACTGTTCGATATGCTGTGGCGCAGGCTTGCCGAAAGTGCTCTTCCCGCGAACCATGCCGAACGGATTCAGTTTGAGTCCACGATGGTGGCAGCCGGACTGGCCCCCGACGAGTTCTTTACGCGCGACCTGACAAACCGCGAGGAAGATGAACCAGACGTTCACTGCTTCGTTGTTCTGCTCCGTCAGGAACTTAATGAAGACTGGAAAGATTCAAGAGGGTGCCTCGCGGGCCAGGAACACTGGGAGAGTTACCTCGCTCAGTGGACTGTGCTTGCAGAGGACGAAGAAGATGCAGGGGAACGCGCCAAAGACTGGCAGCAGAAGTGCGCCGGGGGACTATGCGAAATCCTGCAGATCGACATTGAGTCCGGGCCTTATCGAGATTCACCTGGCGTTGTCGTACAAGGCATGCGATGGGCGATGGGGCCGGAAGAAGCAGAGGACGGCGAGGAAGATTAACCCGATTCGCAACGAGAGATAACCTTGCCCTTGTGTGCAGATTCCTCACTCACGCGTCCATAGATGAACCGGTTGCGTATTGCTGCTTTACCAGGCCGATGACGGCAATGCGTCTCCAACCGACACTAAAACAATGTCGGCACAGTCATGAAGATATTCAACAGCATGGTAGTTGAGTCATTCAATGTTGGCTGTTGAAGCTGTAACTGCACAGGGCCTCCCGGAAACGCTCGGCGACCTCCAGGGGCAATGAGCGGCGTAATCCCTTCCATGGACTCAAGCAGGTCCTCAGGAGTGACTTCAAACTGAGGGACATACCTCGGAAAAACCTGTCGCCCGGAAATCTCCGCACGCTCCATTTCCACCTGATTCGCTTCGGGATTCAACAGCACGCAACACCGAAACGTCCGGTCATCGTAGAGGCTGCCTTCAACAAGTACCTGAGTCTCATCCCGGCGTGCTCTTCATGCTCGTGTGAGTGTCCGGGAAACTGTTTCTGTGAGAATCGGCACGTGGCAAGATCGGTGTCACTGCCTGTGAATCTCCTGAGGAAGTCTTCTGTAAAACTGAGAGCCTGCTGTTCTTCGACAGTCTTTGCCGGAGACTCAGGCGCAGGATTCATGTTGATGACCAATGCTGCGGTTAGCGTCAACAGCACTGGAATCACGATCAATTGAGGTTTCATAAAGGCAGCCCGATTGGCGCATAGCATCCCCGCAGATCTTCCGCACGGAATGCACGTTCTGGTACGTGAAAGAGAATGAGCAGGCGAACCGACAGTTATTCGTCGTTCGATCCAGGATCTTTGAAGCCAGTCGCATGTTTCTGCGAGACATAAGGCAGTCCTGGTCACCGCGTTGCCGGAACGGAAAGACGCCGGGCAGAAAAGTCGTGCGATTCAGGAAATCACCTCACCACAACTCAGCAAATGGGTGACACGTTTATGAACATGTCCACACAAACAACCAGCAACTCTGCTTGAAACCGGTTCCACAATAACCCGTTCAAGAGAGCCTAATCGGGCGGCAATTCCGGCCGGACTTCTGTTGACGTTGCAGCAAGCCCAAAACTTAAAATCTCTTGGATTCCGGAAGCGTCCACGACTCCTTCGGGATAGAGGATCTTTGCCAGTCGAGTGAGATTACGAATCTGCCGGCCGTTGAGTTCACGATCACCAAGCTCGGTCCATGAACCCCCCCTTAGTTCCAGACCCGCCATCCGGAACATGGTTTCCCAGACATTCATCCGGGTCTCCGAATCAAGATCCGGATATCGCAGACGCAGCATAATTCGGCTCAGGACCGCGTCATCAAGCACATCGGGCCGGTTGGTCGTGAGAAACAACAGGCCTCGGTAGTAGTCGAGCAACCGGAGGAAAATACCCACAATCGCCGATCGCTCAAGATCCGTTCCGCGACGAGCAAGAAAGATCTCACACTCGTCAAACTGAAGGACCGCGTTCCACCGTGTGACCCGCGCAAAAACGACGCGCAGGTTTTCTTCCACTTCCGCCGCGGAGGTTCCCAGTTCACCAAGTTCCAGAACATAGAGCGGTCGTTCAGTCGTTTCCGCGTAGATCTCGGCCGTCAGCGTTTTGCCGACTCCGGGACTGCCACTTGCAAGCACAACTACGCCCCCGTGCTTACCTTTCATGAGGTCGCCGAACATGTCTTCCGGTGGCGTCTGGAAAACTCGATTGAGAATGCTGTGCATGTCCCCGGGCAGATGCAGACGATTCAACGCTTCATGATCGAAGTCGTATTCGACGATGTCATCCACATCTGCATAGACGTAGGACTTGGTCTCAAGGCAGAACAGGCGCACAAACGGTAGAGGTGATTGCGTTTCCGGTTCGCTGCCGTGCCCCGACAGGGAATAGTGGTAACGTTCGCCTTCATGGACCTCCAGCGCAGGTTCCACGATACAGCGACTTGGCATATCTTCAGTTCCAAGTGCCTGAACCTCGAACCCCTTCCACCATGCATAACGATCGGGAGCAACAACGCTGTTGGTCACGAAGACCAGCTGTCCATGTTCTGCTGCGGCACGTTCGGCTTTCACCAGTCGCAGATTGTATTCAGCCGCAGACGTCTGAAGTCGCCGATACCCCTTGAGTTCAAGGACGTCGAGGACGGTCCGCGTCATGGAATCACCATTGCTATCCAGAAACGTGTCCCGGCCAACCATGCTGGCCTCGTGAAACGACTGGTCGCCGATAATGATTCTGCAGTTCAGTCGCACGGCCCGCGTTACGTTCTCTCGATCTTCAACGAACTCAGCACTGACGACAACGGGATACCACCGTCCGTTGATGTTGCACTCGCAGTTTGGAGATCCGGACGTCAGCTGCAGCGCCGTGCCAAATTCGACGGCAGACTCTGCAGACATCCCGTACATCTCGTCGAGCCGACAATCCTCCTGCCGCATTCCAAACAAATGCAGGGTGACTGCCGTTCGCACACTGGGTGTCAGGTTGGCCTCGTCCAGAATCGCCTTCCAGAACGCATCGGGATATTCCTCGATCGCCACTGTGGCAGTAGCCTGCCCTTTGGTGGCCTCCATCAGTTCATCCAGCAACGTCTGTTCTTCAGGATTCAGAACAGCACGCTCACGAGAACGTCGCACCCATGACTTTTTGAGTTCCACTCGTTTCATGATCTGTCGATTCTGCGCGAGTCAGCGGAGTGCAACCCGATAGGAAACATCAGGAAATGAAATCTGCCTCGGCCGTTAGTTGCCGCACATCTCGCAGCCAGGGCGCCCCTTTTGAAGAATTCCGCACTACGAATGGCCGGGGGCACGGACACTCAATCCAGCCTGTAGTTCGCGACATAACGTCCGTCAGGCGATGATTTCCTCAATCACCTTACCGTGCACGTCAGTTAGTCGGAAATCGCGTCCCTGGAATCGGAACGTTAACCGTTCATGGTCAAGTCCCAGCAGGTGCAGGATGGTGGCCTGAAGATCGTGCACGTGTGTCTTGCCTTCCGTAACTCCGAAACCAAGCTCGTCTGTGGCTCCGAGCGTAAATCCTTTCTTCACTCCGCCACCTGCCAGCCACATCGTAAATGCATCGATGTGGTGGTCTCGACCGGTGGGTGTGCGTTCTTCCCCCATTGGCGTGCGTCCGAATTCTCCTCCCCAGATGACCAGCACATCATCCAGCATCCCCTGCTGCTGAAGGTCGGTCACAAGCGCAGCCGATGCCTGATCCACTTCTCTGCAGCGAGTTGGTAATTCACCGTCCAGAGATTCAGCACCACCATGCTGATCCCAGTTCGTATGATAGAGCTGCACGAACCGAACACCTCGCTGCACAAGGCGCCGGGCAAGGAGTGCATTGTTCGCAAAAGAAGCCTTCCCGGGTTCTGCTCCGTATAACTCGATAACGTGCTTCGGCTCACTGGAGATATTCATCAGTTCCGGAGCACTCTGCTGCATTCGATAAGCCATTTCGTAGGACGCAATCCGTGTTTGAATTTCCGGGTCTCCAACAGCGTCGTAACGCGCCTGATTCAGTGTTCGGACTGCATCCGTAAATTCACGCTGTGCATCCTGATCAAAGCCTTCCGGACTCCGCAGATTCAGAATCGGATCACCCTGCCCTCGGAACGGCACCCCCTGATGCTGGGTCGGCAGAAATCCGCTCGACCAGAGTGCAGATCCACCGCGTGGTCCTCTGGGGCCCGACTGGAGGACCACAAACCCCGGCAGATTCTGAGACTCACTGCCAATTCCATAAGTCACCCATGACCCCATGGACGGGCGGCCTGGCTGAGGCGACCCGGTCTGCATGAAGATCTTCGCCGGCCCATGATTGAACACATCTGTGTGCATTCCCTTCAGCCAGCAGACTTCGTCTGCAATTGACTGATGGTGCGGCAGCAGGTCGCTGAGCGACACATCACTGTCACCGTAGCGTCCAAACGTGCGCCGCGAACCGAGCAGAGTTTCTGTCCCCTTCAGAAACGCAAATCGCCGGTCCTTCATGAAACTTGCCGGAGGCTTCTGGCCGGATAGCTCCGTGAGTTTTGGTTTATCGTCAAACAGCTCC
>CAJWGB010000294.1 GCA_913031625.1 uncultured Planctomycetaceae bacterium
AGCACGAAACGTGCCTGCGATTGTGGCTCCTGCCTGTTCGTCCAGCTGCACGTTTCGATAGCCGATGCCGGGTTGAATGTTGGCGAAGGCGCTTCGTGCCTTCCAGTTGACCTGCAGGTCCTGAAGCTCTGTCCGATAGTACTGCCGGTAAGTTGGAACAATATCACCACCATTTGCGGTATCGGGCCCAAGCCCATCATTTTCGTCAGTCGCGGTGGCCGAGGTTGCTGCTGCCTGCAGGGCTGGAAAGAGCGTGTTGCCGTCAAGGAAGCTGGATCCTGCGGGCCATGCGCCACCGACTGCATTATCGAATGAAAGTCCGGTAGTCAGACTGCCGCTATGCTGTGTGCCCCATCCCGGAAAGTCTGTAAACAGGATTTCAATTCGCTGACAGTCATTTTCCAGACCGAGAGACAGCCGATAGCCGCTGTTGTATTTTTCAGCGAGGTCATTTAAGGCGAGCAGCGCGTTGTCACCGCCCTGGACCACCGGTGCGTTCTGGCTGATGTATTGGCGGGTAGCGTAGATCCACTCCTGGGAAGCCGTAATCCGCATGGGAATCTGCGGCGACTTAAAGAAGCTGAACTCCTGTGCTTGAGCAGACGCGAACAGCAGAAACAGAACGGCTGCCCACGAGAGGGGTTTTACTGACATCCCGGAATCCTTTACCGAATCGATCTGCATAGTGCCCAGGCGAACTTGTCCCGTGAGACTCATTCCAGCCCATCCCTGACAAGCTGTTCATCGCTCTGAGGCGGATTACGCATGGAGCGATTGTCCGGCTGGTCCCTGTAATTCCATTAGAGCGGTTGGGTGGTGCGGGTTATCGCAGTTCACGTCACTTCTGCGACACAAAGACTTCGGTTTACCCCCCAGTCTGTTCCTGGGCTTCGGTTGTCGATTCAGGGGGTGTCTGGTCCTGTGTGACGTCACCAGCAACGGACCAATACAGGGCACTCACCTTCTCATGCATCATTGCTGCAATGGCTCTGTCATCCTTGCCCTCCAACACCTGTTCTCGTTCTTTCGGTGTCAACTGCTCACCATAGATAACAGTGACTCGACCTGGTCGCGCAAACCAGGATCCTTTCGGCAGGACTCGGTCAGCACCCACAATTGCAACCGGGTAGATCGGCAGATCTGTCCGCCGTGCGAGGGACAAGAAGCCCGGTCGAAAGCGTTCAGGGGCCCCTGCCGAACGTGTGCCTTCCGGAAAGATCCCGACAAGGTACCCCGCATTCAGTCGATCGATCGCAGTTCGGATGCTTCCGCCACGAAATGCTGTTCGGCTGATGGGAATTACAAATGTGGTCCGGAGGATGAATGACAGAAACGGGATTTTGAACAGCGTGTCGCGCGCGAGAAATGAGACGGCTCTCGTTAGCCGTACAGTCACAAACAGTGGATCAAAAAAACTCTGATGATTGATGAGCAGAATGCCGCCTCGGTCTGGATTCAGATTTTCTCTGCCGATGGCGTGAGTCCTGCACCACAGTCGCAGCGGCAGATAGACGGCCGCATGGACAATGAACCACATGACGGAGCGTTTGGAACGAGGCGAGGACTGTGTATTGCCTGAGTCCGATTTCAGCTCGACTTGCTCTGTCATGATGCCGAACGACCCTCAAATGCACTCAGGAGTCTGTCACTGGTGTCCTGTCTGGAAAAGTCTTCAAACAGCAGATCCGGTTCAGTCTTTTCCAACTCCTCGAGGCTGTAATGCCCTGTCGCGACACCGACTGCAACCGCGCCGATTGCCCGTGCACACCGGATGTCGGCCGGCGTGTCGCCAATGACCATCGTGTCTGCTCCCCTGACACCGGGCACTAAATTCCGGACAGATTCCAGCGCCGCTCTGGCGACATCATCTCGATTGGGTTCATCGTCTCCGAAGCCACCTGCGGTGAATCTGGTGTGGAGGTTATAATGTCGGAGCTTGATATTCGCACCAGCTCTGTAGTTTCCCGTCAGGAGACTCAACAGGAGATGATTAGACGCCTCAAGTTCATCAAGAAGCGACTCAACTCCGGGCAGCAATAGTCCGGGGGATTCATTGAGTGACCCTGGCAGGCACTGCAGGTAGCCGTCGCGAAACTGGTCTCGATTCTCCTGCGTATCCTCGACCTGATGCCGCTCAAAGATCTCCCGGACGATGCCTCGATCTGTGCGTCCGGCAGTCAATATCCCGTCGAATGGCAGGTCAATGCCGAGGCTGAAGGTAATTGCGGCCTCCATTGCCCGTTGGCCGGCTCCGCCGGAATTCAGCAAAGTGCCGTCAATGTCGAAGAAAATGACCCTGCGGGGCATGAATGGTGTCCTGAGCCAGGAACTGTCCGGGAAACTTGAAAACTGAAAAGGATGGCCCTTTTCCATGGGACAGGCGGCCGATACTCTACGCAGCCCGGCACAAAAATCCATCCTTGCTGCCGGAATGAAGACTGCCGAAGCCGGTTCTCAGAACAAGGTTGGCAACCAGGAAGACATTCTCATGGCTAAAACACAACGAAAACTGACGAAAGCCAACAAAGGCCGACGCCCTGCGAGTGCCAAGGCACGTAAGCTGAAGCGACGTCACGTCAAGCTGTCTCGCTAGATCCTGCCCCGGAACCGATGCTGCGGGTTAAGACGCAGCAGGAATCGGATTACGGAAGGTCTAGAATGATCGCCAGCCCGTCATGGGCAGGTTTTCTGTTGCGCCATTTCGAGAGAGACAAATGCCGCCTGCCTGACACATCTCACCAATGTGATGCACAGTGAATGGCGCCCGCTTTAAGTCGGCCACTGACGTCGGCGGAACGGTAAACAACAACTCAAAATCTTCTCCGTCCCCCAGTGCATGCAACAGTCGCTGCTCGGCCGATTTTTCAGAGTCGACACGATCTGAAACAGGGATCTGCCCTGCAATCAGCGTCGCTCCGACACCGGATGCCTGACAGAGTCGATGGAGATCGAGCGACAGGCCGTCACTGATGTCCATCATGGACGTCACACAGTTTGTTTCAGCCAGCCACCGAGACTCATTGAGTCTTGGAACAAACGTCAGGTGATGCCCCGATTCCAGGCTGCCACCCAGTGGCCCTGTAACATACAACTGATCTCCGTCACAGGCGCCGGACCGCAATACCGGACTGTTACACACAGGCGTACCGATCAGACAAACGTTCACTGCAAACGGACCGTCCCATGCTGTGGTATCGCCACCTGCAATGCTGAATTCATACTCCGTCGCAAGATCCCCGATGCCGTCATAGAACCGTTCCAGAAAGGAACGCGCATCGCCGCCTGTCGTACTCACAGCAATGGACACAAACGCCGCGACTGGGCGGCATCCCATGGCGGCAAGGTCGCTCAGATTGACGGCGACTGATTTGCGGCCCGCCAGTTCAGGTGTGCATGACCTTAAATCGAAATGTCGGCCGTCGAGCAGCATGTCCGTGACAACAACGGGCTGCTGGATTGAATGCAGGACTGCTCCGTCATCTCCAATCCCCACCGGAAGATCGCCGGACCCAAATCGCAACTTCAGGCCTTCGATGAAATCTGTTTCCCGAAACACATTACATTCCCGGAATTGTCATGGGGCGTCCGTTGTCCTGAGACGAAATCCCAAGCAGTGTTGGTACAGCAATCCGAGCCCATTCGACCGCCGATGGATACATGTCAGCGTTGGCACCAAAACAGCTCTGCAGCATGTCTGTGTTGATAATGCCGGGATTGAGCGGAACGGCCGCCATGCCGTTCGGGAGTTCGTCCGCCAGTGCTCGTGTGAGTCCTTCAATGGCCCATTTGGTGGCACAATAGGGAGCAACATCCGGAGACGTTGACCTTCCCCAGCCGCTGCTGAAATTGACAATCACTCCGGTCCCTTTTGTTATCATTGGGGGGGCAAAGTGGCGAATCGTGTTTGCTGTGCCGTTTATGTTCACGGCAGTTAACTGATCAAACTCTTCCGCTGACACCTGCCACAACGGAGCATTTGCATTGATGAGTGCTGCATTGTTCACCAGCAGGTCTGGTGCTCCGGAGGCGGCGATGACGCCAACTGCCCATGCCTGTACGCTCGCGTCGCAGGCAATGTCTACGGAGGCAAATGTATGGGGACTCGAGTACTCAGCTCCGAGTTCTCTGGCGGCCTGTTCAGATCGACAGCACCCTGCCACCGTCCAGCCCTCAGCAGCAAACTGACGCACCATTTCCCGGCCCAGTCCGCGGGAAACTCCAGTGATCACAACAACGGGCATGATTTCTCCGGAAATACCATTCGGAAAGACTCTCATTTCCTGTCAGGGCAAATCGTAACACGTTGTGCTTAAGACGTTTACGTCATCTGCCGGAGATTCTGAATTCGGCGCCGAACCGATGATCCCCGCTCTGGAGGGAGGCGTTAAAGGGCAATCTAAATTCCAACCGTATTAGTGGGTGAGGCAAATGAAAATCCCTCCGGGCTGGGACCTTCCTGTTGAGCTGCGGATCCATATTGGGGACCGAGGCGGCCACCAGCGTGAACTTGAAGCAGACGGTCACCTTGTACTCATTCTGCATCGTGTCCCCGAAACAAAGTCGCGTGCGCGAGAACCGGTCTACTTCTGGAAGCCACCTGAACATGAATGGCGTGCCAGTGGTCGTGGGGCATCGAAAGCTCAATTGATGAAGCTGGTCGAGGAGTATGAGCTAACCGTTTTGCGGCTCAGTGAGATGCATGAGGCTGGAGAAACAGCATCGCAGATTTTTGCAGTACTTGAACACATCACGCCGGTGACTCGTGCGATTCGAAACCTTACCGAGACGCTTCGCCGGGCACGAAGAATTCCGGAAGATCAGGATGCCCGACGGGACCTGCAGCAGGTGCTGGACCTGGCCCAGGAAGTGACTCGCAACGCCGAACTCCTGCAGAATGACGCTCGTCATGCGCTGGATTATCAGATTGCCATGCAGAGCGAGATCCAGGCCCGACATTCTCGTGAAGTCGAACGGGCTACGCATCGGCTGAATGCGATGGCGGCCGTCTTTCTGCCTCTTACAGCTGTGGCCAGTGTCTTTGGCATGAACCTGAGGAGTGGTCTCGAAGAATCTCCGGCATGGATCTTCTGGTTGGTGCTGGTTGGCGGGATTGCGGCTGGTCTGTTCGTCAGTGAGATTCTGACCGCAGTTAAACTGCGCGGGCAGAATTCCGGCTGACGGCGAAATTCGGCCGAATTTCGCCGATCTGTCAAGATTTGTCCCCTGGCAGCGTATCATAAACGTCCGGCGTCAATAACACCCAATCTCACGCGCCCGGCTTTTGCAACCAACTCCGGAGCACACTATGAAGTTTCATGCCTCTCTTTCGTGTCTTCTGCTGTCTACTCTGGCAGCAGTCGGGACACCGGGCCAGGTTGTTCAGGCAGACCTGAAGGAAGCGATTCCGACAGATATGTTTCTGGCCATCCACGGCAAACATAATCCGGAACGCGACTATCAGCAGCAATACTACGGCGAGATCTGGGAGACCGTTCAGGAAACTCAGATTATCGAAAAGGTGTCGGCTCTCATCAGTGCTCGCATGAGTGATGACGAATCCGCGCAGGCGTCTCAGGTGCGTGACGCCCTGACGGCGGCGCTGGAGCCTGTTGAATGGGAGAAGCTGGAGCCAAAGGAAATTGCCTACGGACAGAAACTGAATGGCCCCATGGTAGAGTTGCTGTTGCTGCTCGAATCGCAGCCAGGTGGTTCAGCATCGCTGCTCAAAGGAATTCGCAACCTGCTTGAACTCGGTGCCAAAGCTTCCGAGGGCAATATCACACTGACTGACCATGAAACAAACGGCGCCAAGCTGATACTTGTTGGATTGGGCGGCGGCTCCCCAATCAGTCCTGTGTTTGGGATTCGTGGCGACACATTCATATTCTGCAGTAGTCCGGATCTTGCCGAAACCGGGTTCACTCTTCTTGACAACCCGTCTGAAGCTTCAAAATTTGACGATGCTCGAGTGGCAGCTGCTCTCAAACATCTGCCAGCTCCGGAAGACGCACTGGTCTTCTTTGATGGAAGGATGTTGTCCGGGCAACTGAGTGGCATCCCGGCTTTCATTAAGGGAGTTGCTCGAGGCAATGAAGAAGCGATTCGGGTAGCGGACCTGTTGGATAAAGCAATGAGCCAGCTGATTGCCGTCGATCATGAAATCAGCGTCGAATACACGGACGGCAATCGCAACGTCACCGAGTCTGTTGGCTATCCGTCTGCAGAAGCAGCCTCCACAGTGGCTGGGAGGATGCTTGGTGGCCAAAAGCAGTTCGAAGACTGGACACGCTGGATCCCGGCGAACACGACAGGTTTTTCACTCAGCTCGGGCGCCAACATTCAGCCTCTTTACGCATGGGTCACCAATGAGGTGAAGCAGGCCTTTCCTGGATCGGAAGAGTTCTTTGTCGAGCTGGCTGGTGCAGAAGAAATGCTGGACGTCAAACTCGACGAGGACCTGCTCAGCTCTTTCAGTGGTGAGACTGTCTCGATCAGTGCTGCCGGCGGATTCTCGCCATTCGGCTCGACGAGCAAGAGTATCTTCATGACCCGTTGCAGCAACCCGGCTCGTATCAATCAACTGTTGGACCGAGCATGGGATGCGGTCAAAAATCAGCCGGAACTTCAGTCACAGGGAATCTCTGTGGCAGAGTCTTCAACTTTGAAAGGATTTCGCGAACTGAAAGCCAGTTTCCTTGCACTGCTTGGCGGTGCTTCTCCTGTGATCGGGTTTGAAGATGACTGGATGGTCGCCAGTTCACATTCAGACTTTGTGACAACACTCCGAAAGATGCGAGCGGGCGAAGGCAAAGCATTTGCAGACACCGAACGATTCACCCGATTCGGACTGGAAATCGAAGGGCCCGTTCGATCAGTTAGTTTTTCTGATACGGGCAAGTCAATTCGCGACACGGCAACCGGTCTGCAGCAGGCAGGGGCCATGATTCCCCTCGCGCTGTCAATGACCGGGCAGTCCCAGCAGGATCTGGAACCAGTTCAGGAAGTTCTAACACTGCTGCCTTCGATTGGCAGGATCGTCGGAAAGTTCGACTTCATTCAGTCCAGCTTTAGTGTGACTCAGGACACCGACGACGGAGGCTGGAAGTCACGATCAGTCACCCTGATTCGCCCACCAGCACAATAGACCGCCTTCGAGAAAAAAGGTGTCGAGCCTATAGCTCGGCACTTTTCCTGACGCGGAGAATCGTTCTCACAGCTTTGGCATGAAGAGCGGTTACTCAGGAACGGACTGCGTTTTTTGCATCATCTGAGCGACTTCGACGTCCTGAGATGAATTACGAGCCCGAAGACCAGCGATGACACTCTGTTGTCGCTCGGCTGTCTGATT
>CAJWGB010000295.1 GCA_913031625.1 uncultured Planctomycetaceae bacterium
CGACGTGCGCACATCAGCATGGCCTGATGGCCACGGTGAACGCCGTCAAAATTGCCAATGGCGACGATCCCGCCCAACGCATCGGGCGGAACATTCAGCTGAGGAATTGACATTGCCTGTTACCGGGAAAGCCCCGAACCCTACTCGATTTGGCGACAACCATTCATGAGTTGCGTTCGGATTCCGTCGACGCAATACGCGGACGGGACTTCTGGAGAAGTCCGCGACAGTCCACCGTCGCGCGGGCGACGGTGGATCATCATAAAGCTGAAGCCTGCAGTTCGTGCCCCGGGAAGTCGACTTTAGGCAAGCTTTTCGAGAACCGTATCAATGAGCTTGTACTCTTTGGCCTCTTCTGCCGTCATGAAATTATCGCGATCCGTATCTTCTTCAATCTTCTCGAGCGTCTGCCCGGTGTGCTTGAGAAGGATCTCATTCATGCGGTGCTTGATTCGCAGCACTTCCTTGTAATGAATCTCCAGCTCGGTCGCTGTCCCTTCGTATCCGGCCAGCGGCTGGTGAATCATGATTCGGGAGTTGGGAAGTGCATGCCGTTTGCCTTCCGCACCGGCAGTCAGCAGAACGGCTCCCATACTTGCTGCCTGACCAATGCAGTACGTGGCCACATCACAGCTGATGTACTGCATCGTGTCGTAAATCGCCATGCCGGCTGTGATCGAGCCACCGGGCGAGTTGATGTAGAAGTGGATGTCTGCCTTGGGGTCATCAAACTGCAGAAACAGCAGCTGAGCCACAATGCTGTTGGACACTTCATCGTTAACACCGCTGCCCAGGATCACAATTCGATCCTTCAGCAGTCGGCTATAAATGTCCATCGCGCGTTCGCCGCGCTCATTCTTTTCAACGACATAAGGAACAAGAACTGTCATTTTGGACTCCGTCCGACAGAGGCTGTATGAGAAGAAACGGGGCGACGATCAGCTCTTGCGTTCTGACTTATCGAGGATCTCGTCCACCAGTCCATATTCTTTTGACTCAGCGGCAGTCAGATAGTGATCGCGCTGAGTGTCTTCGGCGATGCGATCGACAGCCTGTCCGGTGTGTCCGGCCAGCAGGTCATTCAGCAATTCACGAGTCTCAATAATGTCCTTGGCCTGGATCTCAATGTCAGACACCTGGCCACCAACCTGTCCATGCGGCTGGTGAATCATCATTTTGGAATGCTTCAGCGCGAATCGCTTACCGGCTGTGCCGCCGGCGACGAGGATGGCTCCACCGCTCGCTGCCAGCCCGACGCAGTATGTCGCAACATCACACTCGATGAACTGCATGATGTCATAGATGGCCAGTGTGGCCGTGACTGAACCGCCCGGTGAATTGACATACAGGTGAATATCCTGGTGCCGATTCTCTGACTGCAGAAAGAGCATTTTCATCACGATCTGGTTGGCACTGCCATCGTAGATGGGGCCATCCAGAAAGATGATGCGATTGTCGAGCAGGAGGTCGCCAACCGTCATCTGGCGCTGGGCTGTATATTCCCGCGCCGCCTGGGGCTCGTAGTTCGGCCGCAAACCCTTGAAATCCGTCGGGTCCATCATTGTGCGTTCCTGTTCTTCCGTGTGTTGGTTATCAGCTGACTCTGAGCTTCAGTGATCGACCAGACTATTCGTCGGCCGATTCGTCAATGAGGCTGGAAGTCATGTTCCCGCAGAGGGCAAATCCTACCGCAGAGGAGGATTCTTCCACCAGAGGTTTTCGATCCACATCATTAAAGCTGGCATGCTCGAGGATGAAGTCCACAGCCTTACGTTCCCGCAACTGTGCCTCCATGTTGTCAATCATCCCGGATTTTACCATACGAGCTCGAATCCGACGCAGCGGCTCACCGCTCTGAATTGACATCATCATCAATTCTGTGTCGATATCCTGAGGCCCACACTCAATATTTTCCTTTGTGGCGATTCGGTCAAGAACAAAATGTTCCTTCAGTGCCTGGCGAGTATTCTCAATCGCGTTCTGGCGAATTTCGTTCTCTCGAGCAGCTACCTGCTCACGGGTAAACCCAGCCTGAGACATTTCCAGAATCTCTCGCCGCAGAGCATTTTCAGTCTGCTGCTGAACCAGAGACTCTGGCAGGTCCCAGTCGGCTGATTCCGTAATCTTTTCGAGGACCTGTTCGCGAGCAGTTTGACGCTGCTGGTACTCCACCTGGCGATCCAGAGACTCGCGAATCTGGTTATTCAGCTCTTCTTCAGAATCACAGTTAAACTGATCAAGGAACTCCTTGTCGAGTTCCGGCAGTTCCTGCGCCCGCACGGAGGTCACGTCGAACGTAATCGTCACAGTTTCGCCGCGCATTTCAACGACAGAAGACTGCACAGAGATGGAGACATCGATCGATCTCGAGTCGCCCGCTGAAACACCTGTCATCAGGCTTTCGAAGTCTTCGATCTCTGCATCCTGGAACTGCAGAGACGGTCGAATCCGGATCGCCACATCTTCAGTGTCACGAATTTCGTTATCGCCGTGAGTCACCTTCAGGTTGCAGACAACGGAATCACCTGACTCAGCAGCCCGCTCTACCTGCCCCGGCGTGGAGTAAGACTCAAGAAACTGAGCCTTGAAGGCTTCGAACTCGTCGTCAGACACGTCACCGGACGGACGATCAATTTCGAAACCCTTGTAGTCGGGCACGTCAAAATCAGGGCGTACCTCAACGTCGAATTCGTAGCAGAAGTCGCCACTGTCCGGGATATCCAGACTCTCAACATCAATGTCAGGCTGATTGATCGGATCAATTTCGTTGTCGTCAGACATCTGCTCAAGACTCTGAAGCAGAACGCGCTGCTTCACCTGATCAGACAACTCAGACTTGAACCGCTTTTCCAGCAACGAGCGAGGAACGCGGCCAATTCGAAATCCCGGAACTTCTGCCTGCTCAGAAAACTCATCCAAAGACTCACCTCGGAGTCGCTGGATGTCAGATTCCGGAACGGTCACAGACACGTGTTTGCGGCACGGGCCGATATTCTCAATGTTGACCTTCAGCTCAAGACGTTCTTCAACCGTCTCGGTCTGCTCCTGTTCTTCGGGAGCAGATTCGACGGCGGTCGCTTCACCTTCGGAAGTGACAGTTTCTTCGCCATCAGCGCTCATTCGATTTACCTTTTGATTTCGCCGCTCGCTCCACTGCAAATGCTGATCCGACGGCCGGAAGGTGAAGCCAAAAAAAAAGAGCGGATGAAGGGAGTCGAACCCTCGACAGCCACGTTGGCAACGTGGTGCTCTACCACTGAGCTACATCCGCATCGTTGTCTGACCGGCGGTCAGACGAATCAAGTTGTTTCTGCCGGAGCAGAAGACCGGGCATTATCAAGGAATGACACCTCACGTCAACCGATTCGAACCCAATTCAAATCGGATTTAGACACCGCCACCTTGATGGTACTGAACCTTTTCCCGTGCATTTTTTCAGTGCAGTTTGCAATGCTTGCATCGCCCCATCCCACCGTTCCCAAAAGCAACAGATGTCCACTTTTGGCCACATAGCCACAAAGTATTATTATGAAATGAGTTACGTCACATACTTGGCATTCCGGAGCTGCACTTTGCTTTCGGCCAACGGGAACAAAAGGCGGCGCGATTCCAGCACACCACACGCGGCGCACTGCAACCCGTTTTATGGCAAGCACTTACGACAAACCGCCATGTTTTTCTCATGGAATTGGCACGGACTTCGCAGTTAGCAGCCGTCAACCCAAACCTCCTGACGGTATCAGACCCTTCCCGTCAGGAACCTCATGTGCCGGGCGACCCCCCGGCACTTTTTTTATGCGCTCAGGCTCGCAGCGTCTCCCATTCCGGCGTACGACACAGAGTCGCCGTTTACACATTCAGTGATTCTCATCAGAGTATCGCCCCGCGAGTCAATTAACTGATCGGGCCAGTGACCACAGCTTCTGCCTCCACATCGCAAGCAACGACACCGACTTCCGGTACGAACCGGATGCGGATCACATTTGTGGTTCCAACACTGGACCAGTCCGGAGCCGAACGCCAGCTGACCCTGCTTGCGAAAGGTCTGCCTGCAAATGAATTCGATGTCGATGTCGTGGCACTCAACCGAGGCGGGTACTTTGCCGAGGAACTGCGAGGAAACGGCATCCCGGTAACAGTTCTTCACAAGCGATTTCGGTTTGATCCATTCACGTGGCTGCATCTCCGACAGCATCTCGCAAGGCGGCGACCACACATCGCACAGTCATGGCTGTTTGCCGCGAACACTTATATTCGTGCGCCGGGTGTTTGCCCCAATGGCACCAGAATCATTGTTGCAGAACGATGTGTCGATTCATGGAAACAGAGGTGGCAGCTCGCTCTGGACAGACGCCTTCGAGGCAACATGCGATTGATGACCGCCAACTCGAAGAGTGTTGCCGAATTCTACCGCGACGTGGTTGGCGTGCCTGACGAAAAGATCCGGGTCATTCCCAACGGACTGCCACTTGTGCCACACAACGAATCAAGCCTTCGGAAGGAGATCGGACTTGGCCCTGATGCAAAGCTGATCGGGTTTGCCGGCCGGCTCGCACCGCAGAAGCGACTGGAAGATCTCATTTGGGGATTTCATCTTCTTCAGCAGGTAGTCGACAACACATACCTTGTCATTATCGGAGACGGCCCGGAACGCGACTCCCTGTCTGAGTTTTCCCGGAGTGCACTTTCACGAAACAAAGTTTTCTTCTGCGGACATCGTGTCGACGCTTCAGCCCTCATCAGCCAGCTGGATCTCTTCTGTCTCTGCAGCAGCTTTGAGGGAATGTCCAACAGTCTGATGGAAGCCATGGCGGCGGCCGTTCCCTGCGTTGTCAGTGACATCAACAGTAATCGAGAACTAATCACACACGATGAAACGGGGTGGTTGTTTCCCGTTGGCGATCCGGTTGCGCTTTGCCGGCAGGCAACAGCGCTGTTGCAGGATCCGGAAACAGCGAGGATCCGCGCATTGGCAGCTCAGCAAGCCATCCTTGAAAACCATTCTGTCGACTCAATGGTTCAGCGTCACATCGATTTGTACCGCGAGATAACATCCTCGGCGGAGACTGTCTGATGTGTGGCATTGCCGGCGCCGTCTGGTGGAACGATCAGGAAACAGTGACCCGCGAAGTCCTGCAGCGAATGACGGACGCAATTTCTCACCGCGGCCCGGACGCAGAGGGACACCTCTATGTGGAACGGACGCAGCAATCGCCAGGTGTTGGGCTTGGCCATCGTCGACTTTCAATTATCGATGTGGCCGGAAGCCGGCAGCCTTTGGGCAATGAAGACGGTCAGATCCAGATCGTTTTCAACGGGGAGATCTACAACTACAGAGAACTGCGAGCCGATCTTGTTCAGCGCGGCCACACGTTCGCCACGGATGGTGACACTGAGGTCATCGTACACCTGTACGAAGAGTACGGACTTGAATTCGTCCAGCACCTTCGAGGCATGTTCGCGTTCGCGGTCTGGGACGGAGTGAAAGACCAACTGGTCCTTGTCCGCGACCGGTTAGGACAGAAGCCACTGTTCTTTCGCATGGACAACGGACGGCTGTCGTTCGCCAGTGAGCTGAAGTCACTTCTTCAGATCCCGAACATCCCACGTGTTGTAGATCGCGAGTCCGTACTGCGGTACATGACTCTTCAGTATGTCCCGTCTCCACATTCAATACTGCAGGGGTTTGAGCGACTACCTCCTGCCGGCATGGCAGTCCTGAAAGACGGACAGCTGTCCCTGTCGACGTGGTGGTCGCCGCCATGGAATGAACCGGAACTATCACGAACGAAGATCTCAGACTGGCAGGAAGAGCTACGAGCCGAACTGACCGAGGCTGTGCGATTGCGGCTCCGCAGTGATGTGCCACTGGGCGCATTTTTGTCGGGCGGTATCGACTCGACCGTAATCACCGGGCTGATGCAGACTCAGCTGAATGAACCCGTCCAGACGTTCTCCATTGGTTTTCCGGTGAAGGCGTTTGACGAACGTCACTATGCTCGCCAGGCATCCGAAATGCTGGGGACAGCCCATCACGAGTCGGTTGTCAGTCCGGATGCTCTGGAACTGCTGCCTCGGCTGATCTGGCACTATGATGAGCCGTACAGTGACAGCTCTGCCGTTCCCACGATGTACCTTTCAAAAATGACGCGGGAACATGTAACCGTGGCGCTGACTGGGGATGCCGGCGACGAGCTCTTTTGTGGCTACGACCGCTATCGCGCCGTGCGGATTGCCAACTCAATGAATGTCACTCCAAAGTGGATCCGCAGGATGTTTGCATCAGCTGCATCCTTTCTGCCGACGTCCGTGCGACAGAAGTCACTACTGCGTCGAGGCAAACGGCTCCTGCAGACTCTGGCTCAGGATTCTGAAGAACGCTACCTCAACTGGATCAGTATCTTTAATCGGGTCGCACTCCAGCAGGTGGCCTCTGCTGATCTGCATCAATTAACCAACGACATCGATCCGGCTCAATGTATCTTTGACACTTACGCCCGGTATCCCAATCGAGATTTCGTCAGCCGCACAACCGCAGTTGACCTGGAGACATATCTTCCGGGAGACCTGCTGACGAAAGTTGATATTGCCAGCATGCATGTCGGACTCGAATGTCGCAGCCCAATGCTCGATCATCGCGTCGTGGAACTTGCAGCAAGAATGCCGATCGAGGTCAAACAATCGATGAAACAGGGTAAGCGAGTCCTGACGGAGACGTTTCGTGATTTGATTCCGGACGACATTCAGACTCGAAAGAAAATGGGCTTTGGAGTACCGATCGACCACTGGTTCCGAAATGAGCTGAAGCCACTCCTGCATGACATACTGCTGTCAAAACGTTGCCGAGAACGTGGCCTGTTGAACATGGACTTTGTCCAGACGCTCATCGAGCAGCATACGAGGTCACAATTCGATCACGCATATCGACTCTGGAATCTGTTGTGCCTGGAGCTATGGCATCGCACATACGTCGATCAGCCTCCGCCAGTCGCCGCTCCAGCAACACTTGCCTGAAACAGGCCATGAACACAGAAACACCGTCACAACAATCAGCTCCCGATCCGTCTCAGCCAGCGCCCAAACGACGCCGCGGTCGCCGCCGTCGCCGCGAGCATGTACCCGTGGACCTTCGCCGACTGCGACGACGCGCAGCCCACCGCGATCTGCCACATCCTCGGGACCGACGACTTCTACGCGCCCTACGAGGGGGGGTGGGTGCCCTCCGCCGCCATCTCCGCCACCCATCCCGCCTCCGTCGCCGCCGTCACCGTCCATGTCCCCGCACGCAT
>CAJWGB010000296.1 GCA_913031625.1 uncultured Planctomycetaceae bacterium
TATTCATCAGATAAAGAGCCTGCTGTGGTGACGTCGTCTGAGGCCGTCGGGCTGCGTGGATATCCGGGCTGGGAAAGTCAAACAGCTGCAATACAGCTGGCAGGGCACTGCGATTTATTCGGCCATAAAGTGTACGGCGAACGTTGCCTGGCGATGTCAGGTCACTGGGCGGTCCTCCCAGTGTCAGATCCAGCCGTCCGGCAGCTGAAAGCAGGCAGTCACGCAGGGATTCGAAGTCCAGTCTTCTTCGATTGGCTCGCCACAACAGACGATTCTCCGGGTCTTTGGCTCTTGCCGAGGGCCGATCAGTACTCGACTGCTGCCACGTCTGCGATAGCAGGATCTGCCTCTGCAACTGCTTGATCGACCAGCCATTCTCAAGAAACTGTTGAGAAAGATAGTTGAGCAGGTCCGGGTGTGAAGGAGGATCCGCACGTAAGCCAAAGTTACTGGTTGTGGTGACCAGCCCTTCTCCAAAGCTGTGCTTCCAGATTCGATTTACGATCACTCGCGCCGTCAAAGGATTCGACGGGTTGGCGATTGCCCTCGCAAGTTCAAGACGCCCACTTCCAATCCGAAAGGGTGAGGCAAACGGCTGGCCCAGCAGTGATGGAGCGGCTCGGCGAACGGGGCGTCCGCGTCTTTCCGGATTTCCACGAATAAAGATGTGTGGCTCATGAATCCGTCGTGAGTCGTAAATGACATGCGCTCGAGCCGCCGCCTTCCCCGAACCTGCCAGCCAGCCGTCGAACGATTTGTATGCTGCTGCGACTGCTTCATTATCCGCAGCATCGACAAGGTAGGCTTCGAGGATCTCACGATTCGACATCGCAAACGGAGAATCAGGTCCATACAGCACCTGCCGCAGCTGCTCCTCTTCAGCGGACGGCAGAGAGTCTGCTTCGCTGCTCGTAGCCAGAAGCGTCCTCCACTTTGCATGAGTCTGTTCGAATAACTGACCATAAGCTTCAGCAACATCGGTCATCTCACTCAGATCGGACTGTTCAAGTGCAGCTCTGACGCGTGAGTTGCCCCGGTCAGCCAGGACAATTGTACGGGCCTGACTGGAAAACTGACCGGGCTCAAGACGTCGCAGACGATGCCAGAGTGCAAACACAGACGTTGGATCTCGCCGCGTTCCCTCGAGGTATTCAATCCATCGTTCGACAAAGGTCTGCCTCAGCTCTCCCTTCGCTGCGGGAAGAGGAACAAGAAACACCTTTCTTCCCCTGAGTGCGGCTTCCAGATACCGTGAGGTGTCGGCTCGCAGCGCGTCCATTGTGGCCGGGATGAACTGGTCAATCTTCTGCTGAAGGTCGGCACGACGGCGACGATACTCGGCCATGTCTCCTTGAAACTCTGTGGGGGCGGCTGATGTCCCCAGATATGGCAGATCTGCCGGTTCTGTGGTGCTGGCAAAGACTCCATAGAGTGCGTAGTAATCGTCCGTGGGAATTGGGTCGAATTTATGATCATGGCACCGTGCACAGGATACCGTGATCCCCATCAGACCTCGGGAGACCACATCAATCCGGTCATCAATGATGTCATGCTGGTTACCCGTGAACCTGCGTCCCAGTGTCAGGAACCCGAGTGCCGCCAGTGACGTATTATCGTTCCCTTCCAGCATAAGGTCAGCGGCCAGTTGCTCTCTGATGAACTGGTCAAACGGCATGTCTGAATTAAACGCTCTGACGACGTAGTCGCGATAGGTCCACGCGTAATAGAAATTTGGCTCCTCAGAAAGACGGACGTATCCTCGAGTGTCTGCATAGCGTGCAACGTCCAGCCAGTGACGAGCCCAACGTTCACCGTAGTGAGGAGAGGCCAGAAGTGAGTCAACCAGTTCCGCCATTGCGGTATCAGGCTCGTTCTCAAACGCCTTCTCGAACTTTGTCACACGCCCGTAAGACGGTGGAAGGCCCGTCAATACATATTGAGCTCGTCGAATAAGGTCACGGGCGCTGGCTCGTGGCGACAATTGCAACCCGGACGCAGTGAGGCGACGTTGCACAAAGCTGTCGATCGGATGAGTGCTTCCTCGTATGACGTTGTGGGGAACTTCGACAGGCTGAATCGGCTGAGCTGCCCAGTGCCTTTTCCATAGTTCAGACGGAGCCACCTGTTCGTCAACTTTGCTGTCGGGCCAGGGGGCACCGGCTTTGAGCCATTGTGTGATGTCTCGGATCTGCCTATCCGACAGTCGGCGGTCAGGCGGCATTGTGAGTCCGTCCTCGTGTCGGACCGCCTTCAGCAGCGTACTTTCCAGTGGGGAGGCGGGATCGACAACGGCGCCCGTCAGGTCACTCCCCTTGAGTGCCCCGGCGCGTGAATCCAGCCGCAGTCCGCCTTCCTGCTTTTTGGGACCGTGACACCTGATGCAGTGTTCATTCAGGATGGGGCGAACACGTCGCTCAAAGTGATCCACCGCACTGTCCTGAGCAGCGGCGATGGACAGAAGGGGGAGCAGAATCAGGATCTGAAGGGTCCGGTGCATGCCGTTTAGTATAAGAATGCCTGTGGCAATTCCGATGCAACGGCGCAAAATCAGAATCGCATTCGATGACTCCGCCCGCTGTTATGAAACTGAATGCTGTGCCGCCGTCAGCGTGTTTCTGAGCAACATCGCGATTGTCATTGGACCCACACCGCCCGGAACGGGTGTGATGGCCGACGCGACTTTTGACGCTGCCTGAAAGTCAACATCACCGACCAGCCGATCATCAACCCGGTTGATACCGACGTCAATGACAACCGCTCCGGGGCGAATCATATCCCCCGTCACGAATTCAGGTCTGCCAACGGCAGCGATCAGGATGTCGGCCTGTCGAGTGACCTGAGCAATGTCTATGGTTCTGCTGTGACAGATGGTGACCGTTGCATCTGCACCTTTTTGGATGAGCAAAGCGCCCATCGGCTTTCCGACGATATCACTGCGTCCGATCACAACAGCATGTTTCCCGGACGTTTCGACACCATGGTGCTCCAGCATCTTCATGACACCGTGAGGAGTGCATGGCAGAAAACGAGGACGTCCCTGTAGCATCAGGCCGACATTTTCCGGGTGGAATCCGTCGACGTCTTTTGCGGGCAGGATGGCGTCCAGCACGGGTGTTTCGTCGAGGTGCGATGGAAGCGGCAGCTGAACGAGAATGCCGTGAACGTCGGAGGCATTGTTCAGCTGAGCAACGAGCGACTCCAGTTCACTCTGAGATGTTTCAGAAGGCAGCCGATGAAGTGTGCTCTTGAGTCCGCAGCGTTCACATGCGCGTTCCTTGTTTCGAACGTAGACCTGACTGGCGGGATCATCGCCCACAAGCACTGCCGCAAGATGCGGAATCACTCCGGTTTCCTGAGTGAATGCTGCTGTCTCATCAGTCACACGCTGCCGCTCGATTGCGGAAATCGCTTTGCCATCAATTATTTCGGCAGACATCAATTTCTCCATCTCAAATGGTCCGGGGGACAGTGTATCTGCATTGCCCGCCGTTTCTTCCTGGCTCTGCCGGAAATTCAAACAATCATCGGCCAGTGTGGACTCAGTACTTCTGCTGAGAACATGTCAGGATCTGCTGAGAACATGTCAGGAGAAGTCACGTGCTGGGCGACCTCAGAAATCGATCACTCATTGTTACGAAGGGCGTCCTGTTTCTGCTGACCGGGCTGCTGGCGGCCGCTCTGATTGTTTGGCAGTCTCCTGGGTGGGTCACGGTGCTGTTGCTTCTGACCGTCATCTGGAGCTTCTGCCGCTTCTGTTACTTTCTGTTCCACGTCCTGGAATCGTACGTGGCCCCGTCTCTGAAGTGGCGAGGGCTGGTACACCTTGTGGGGGCTGTGATCCGAGAGCGTGAAGCAGCCGCGCATGAAAAAACGGCTGGAGGTCCCGGAGAACCACCAGCCGTTATGTAGCTGAGCCAGAAGCTATTTCTTCTTCTTGGCAGCTTTCTTCTTAGCCTTTTTCTTAGCCTTTTTCTTAGCCGGCTTTTTCTTAGCAGCCTTCTTCTTAGCAGCCTTCTTCTTAGCTGGCTTCTTCTTAGCAGCAGCCTTCTTCTTTGGAGCAGCCTTCTTCTTGGCAGCCTTTTTCTTTGCTTTCTTCTTGGCCACGAATTCCTCCTTAAACGATCAACGGGATGGCCATCCTGCCGCAATCACCGGGCTTCAAATTTGTTACCGACGACAGAAATAACCACAGTCAAGAAATAAATCACCACGCCACCAAGGCTATGGCGACGCAGATTCCTTCATTGCCTGACGACCGTCGTGAAGTCTGCTGTAAGGCAAAGTCCTTCGCCACGATGCTTCAATGCAACACAACAGAATCTGCTGTCAACGTTCGGGCGGAATCGTATTTAATGCGTGAGAAACTGCAATAGACTTCTGCGTTGACGAGCGGCAGGTTTGCAAAGTTTTTCAAAAAAAAATACTGGTTGCTGTTGACGGATTTATTCACTCAGCCGGTAGGGTCACGCTTACTTTCGGCTTGCTCACCGTATGGTCGCAATAACAAACGGTTCCGCGCTTCGCTGGCGGCAAACAGAACTGTTTCTGAAACCAACATACTGGCCAATCTGAGTTGGGTTGTGGTTTGACCACAAAAAACACTGGTAATGTGCGTTCGGTGGGTGTTGGTAACGTTCTGTGTGTCAGGGTTTTGTTGCCATTCCCGAACGTGTTGCGTGTCGTGTGTGTCGTTGACTGGCTACGGTTGATTTGCGTGTTGTCTGTTGTGTGAGCCGATGCCTGCTTATTGCTTTAGGCTGGCCAGAACTTCGCGCATGTAGTCGATGCTTTTTTTTGCAATTTTTTCTGCGCCGGGAGTGTAATCGAACACTTCAACTGACACCCAGCCCTCGTAACCGGACTCAATCAATGCCTTAAGGATTGAATGATAGTCCGTTTCACCCATGCCGGGACCGAGCAGATTGGTATCGTTGACATGGAAGTGTCCGCATTGATCGTGGAACTTATGAATCAGATGTGGGATCGATTCTGTTTCCGCGCCCAGCATCGCTTTCACATCCTGATGAAGGATGAATGACGGGTGATCAACGAGTTGCATCAGTTCAACTGCTTCCTCGCATGTGTTGATGAAGTTTGTTTCTTTCTGAGTCAGCGGTTCCATACAGAGTACGTTGCCCGTGGCCTCAAATTCGGCTGTTGCATTGCGGAAGACTTCGGCCGCAAACTCCATCGCCTGCTCTCGAGAAACTCCTTCCTGCAGATTTCGCTGAAAGGGAGACCCGAAGACCAGGACACTTCCCCCCAGGACGCCTGAAACGCGAGCGAGCAGCCTCAGATACTCCGCGGTCGCATCTCGAACAGACTGATCCGGAGAAGTGAGATGCAGCCCGGTTGTCTTGGCAAGCAGCCAGTGCAGGCCGATGATTTCCAGACCGTGCGATTCTGCCGTCTGTTTCATCTCCAGCAGTCTGGATTTCGGCACTGAGGCGAGGTCGTCCGAGATCGCGAATGGGGCGACTTCCACACCCGTGTATCCCAGTTCGGCAATGATCCGACACTGTTCTTCCCATGGTGTGTCTTCGAACATTTCCTGGCAGATTGCAAACTTCATCTCTGTTCCCGGTCTCAAGTGTTTCGCGTTGCCTGACGTTGCATTTTACGCAATGTGTGGTCTGCACGAATTGTGCGGGCCACATCATTTGCGATGGTCTGGTGAGAAACAACCGCAGGACTCGAATCTTCGGCAATCTCACAGAGTCAGATTCACCGGCCCGGCTGATTGCAGGCTATCAGTTTGACCACCAAAGTTTCTCGACCTAAGTCAGAGTGGACAGTTTTGAGAATCGAGTGCGTTTTCTGTCTGGAGATTGCAGACCGATTCCTGGCGGTTGAGCCATCTGGCTCCTTGTGTTGAGGATAATTGTGAGTACATCAGCGGGTGATTCAAAACAGGACGGACTGGACGATCTGTTTGCTCGGGTAAACCAGTTGCTGGGTGGTTCAGGCCGTTCTGCGGATGAGCAGCAGGAGAACGCCGACCTATTGCGATCCCAGACGTCGGCACCAGACGAAGTGTTCATGCCGCGACAGCCACAGACGCTGAAGGAAGCCGGGATTTCCGCTTCACTCGTCGAGCGTCTGGTTCTGAAGTATCTGTTTCAGGTCGGCATGTCTGTCAGCCGCCAGATTGCTCAGCAGGTAAAGTTGTCCATCAAGATCATTGAGCCGATTCTGAAGCAGTTGAGGCATGACAAATTCATTGACCTCACGGGGACAACTCATTCGGGTGACTCGGAATGGGGTATCACGGAGATGGGGCGTGACCGCGGCAAGAGGTACAGTCAGGAATGCACCTATTTTGGTGCGGCGCCTGTGTCGCTTGACGACTACATCTGCTCAGTGGGTGCACAGACAATTGCCGGACAGGTCGTTACCGCGGATGAGCTCAGGAAGGCGTTTGATGGGCTGATCATCAATCAGGAGATGCTGAACAAACTTGGTCCCGCAGTCAATTCCGGTCGAGGGATGTTCCTGTACGGCCAGCCGGGTAATGGTAAGACCAGTATTGCGGAAAGAGTAACGGACGCGTTCGGTTCATCCATCTGGATGCCACGGGCCATCTATATCGAAGGTGAAATTGTCCGTGTCTTCGACCCCGGCATTCATGAGTAGGTTGAAGAACAGAATCAGGGTGGCATCCTGGACTCACAACAGATTGACCGCCGCTGGGTAAACGTCAAACGCCCCACGGTGATCGCTGGCGGGGAGCTGACGATGGATGAGCTGGAGGTCACGAAGAATCCGATTTCCAATATCTGCGAGTCGCCACTGCAGCTAAAGAGCAACTGCGGAACGCTGGTGATCGACGACTTTGGTCGACAGAAAATGCCGGTCGAAGTGTTGTTGAATCGCTGGATCGTTCCACTCGAGAAGCGATACGACTTCATGAATCTTCCGAGCGGCAAAAAGGTGAAGGTGCCGTTCGACCAGTTGATTGTATTTAGTACAAACCTTGAGCCACGTGACCTTGTGGACGGTGCGTTTCTTCGCCGTATCCCCTACAAAATCGAAGTGCCGGATCCGAGCGTTGATGAGTTCCGGGAACTGTTTGGCATCATGAGCCGTAATCTCAAGTTTGAAGAGAAGCCTGAGTGTGTCGAATACCTGATTGAGACACACTACCTGAAGGTGGAACGCCCGTTTCGACTCTGCCAGCCTCGCGACCTGTTGCTGCAGGTGAAGAACTTCTGCAACTTTCACAGTCAGCC
>CAJWGB010000297.1 GCA_913031625.1 uncultured Planctomycetaceae bacterium
CGATCTGACCGGCCTGCCTCCGTCACTCGAAGAGATCGATGCCTTTCTTGCGGATGACTCTTCGAATGCATTCGAGAAAGTAGTCGATCGTTTGCTGGCTTCAGAGCACTTTGGGGAGCGAATGGCCGCACAGTGGCTGGATGTCGCCAGATACAGCGACACCTATGGTTATCAGGTGGACCGAGATCGTTATGTGTGGCCATGGCGCGACTGGGTTGTCGAGGCGTTTAATGGCAACATGCCCCACAATCGATTTATCACGGAGCAACTGGCCGGAGACATGTTGCCTGAAGCGACGCGAGAACAGCGACTGGCAACAACATTCAATCGCCTGCATCCTCAGAAAGTGGAAGGTGGCAGCGTTCCGGAGGAGTTTCGTGTTGAGTACGTGGCAGACCGTACTCAAACCATGGCAACAGCGTTCATGGGACTGACTCTCGAATGCTGTCGGTGTCATGACCACAAGTACGACCCGATCTCACAGAGGGAGTATTATCAGCTGTTTAGTTACTTCAATACGATTGATGAAGCGGGCCTGTACTCGTACTTCACAAACTCGGTCCCGACACCAACTCTGCGACTGCCGAATGAGGGACAGCAAAAGCAGCTGCACGACGCAGCGAAGCAGGTCGCAGAAGCTGAGAAGGCGCTTGCCGCCCGTTTGACTGAGTTGTCAGGAAACGCTGATCTGCTCGTACAACTGAAAGCTGCATCGTCAGAGCGAATCGCGGATCCGCTGAAACTGATCCCGGGGCAGGTCGACCACCAGTCCTATGACTCGGGTGGTGTTGGCGGAAATCGTCTGGTTGAGTCGCCAAGGGGATCTGCTGTGCAACTGACGGGGGACCACGGCGTGGGACTCAAAGTCGGCAACTTTCCCCGATATCAGCCATTTTCAATTTCCCTGTGGATCAAGACAGAAACTCGATTTGAGCGATGCGTGGTATTGCATCGATCCCGTGCATGGACGGACTCGGCCAGCCGCGGTTATGAGCTTCTGATTGAAGACGGACGACTGAGTGCAGCGTTGATCCATTTCTGGCCCGGCAATGCGGTTCGTGTTCGCACCGTGGATGAAGTGCCGTTGGGTGAGTGGGCTCATGTCACGATCACATGGGACGGTTCCAGTGCAGCGTCGGGCCTGAAACTCTGGCTTAATGGCCAGCCGGCTGCTACTTCGGTGATTCAGGACAAGCTCTATAAGAACATTACCGGAAGCGGTGGCGACAACATCACGATTGGTCAGCGTTTCCGCGACCGAGGATTCAAAGGCGGACTGGTTGATGAACTTCGTGTTTATAACAGGGAGCTGACAGCCCCTGAGATTGCTCATCTTGGGGAAGCACAGTCATTCGGAGACAGGCTGAAAGGGGAGCTTAAGTCCGATGCGGGGCTGACTCGGTATGCTGCAGCGACTTTGGATGAAGAATATGGGAAGCGACTTGCGGCCCTGCAAAGTGCACGGCAGGCGTACTGTAAGCTTCAGGACGGCCTGCCCGAGATTATGGTCATGGAAGAGTCACAGCTCCCTCGTCAGGCATGGCTTCTGACACGCGGGGACTACAATAAGCGGCAGGAAAAGGTGGCGTCTGAAACCCCGGCATTCCTTCCGCCGCGAACCACGGCAGAGCCCGGGAATCGACTGGGGCTCGCGCGATGGCTGACGTCAGACGTCCACCCTCTCACAGCGCGGGTGGCCGTCAATCGCTTCTGGCAGATCTGTTTTGCAAACGGTCTGGTGAGAACGCCGGAGGACTTTGGCAGTCAGGGACAGGCCCCCACTCATCCCGCGCTTCTCGACTGGCTGGCCAGCGATTTCCGCAGCCATGGCTGGGATGTGAAGCGTCTCATGAAGCAGCTGGTCATGTCAGCAACCTATCAACAGCAAAGTGTAGTCTCGACGGAGGTTCGGGAGATGGATCCTGAGAACAAGCTCCTGACACGTGCTCCTGTGGTACGGCTGACTGCAGAGATGGTGCGAGACAACGCTTTGGCGGTCAGTGGGCTTCTACACCGCAACCTTGGGGGAGCGCCGGTTCGCCCATACGAATTAGCGGCGTCGTTCAAGCCGTCCAACCCGGATAAGGGAGCCGGTCTGTATCGCAGGAGCCTCTACACATACTGGAAACGAACTGCGCCGGCTCCTGTCATGATGACGCTGGATGCGTCAAAAAGAGAAGTCTGCCGGGTGAAACGTGAACGCACCGCTTCTCCATTACAGGTGTTGGTGCTGATGAATGGTCCACAGTTTGTCGAAGCCGCTCGGATGCTGGCTGATCGACTACTTGTAGCGCATGGCGAGAATGACGAAGCCGTACTGTCTGAGATGTTTCGAGTGCTGACAGGATCAGCACCTCGTCCAGACGATAGAGAGATTGTTGCTCGACTGTTTGAAGAACAGCGGCAGCATTTCGGTCAACATGCAGATGCGGCTGAAAAATATCTCGGGGTCGGGGAGGCGAAGCCTAAGTATGCAGACAGGATTCGGCTTGCAGCATGGGCCAGCGTCGCCAACACACTCTTCGCATTCGATGAATGCATTATGAAACGCTGATTTGAGCACACACGATGAATACAAATAGCTTTCGATGTACGGGCTTTGATAGTCCTCGTGGAATGCCCCGCCGGCAACTGCTGCAACAGTTTGGCATGGGGTTTGGTGGAATCGCACTCGCAGATGTATTGTCTCAGTCCGCATCCGCAGTTGAACCTACGGCCCGGAGTTTTGAGCCAAAGGCCAAACGTGTTATCTATCTCTTTCAAAGCGGCGGCCCGTCGCAGATGGATTTGTTTGACAACAAGCCGGTCCTGAAGCAGATGGAAGGGCAGGAGCTTCCGGAGGAAGTTCGCAAGGGGCAGCGACTGACGGCGATGAGCGGCCTTCAGGCTTCGCTTCCACTGGCTGGAACGCCGTTTAAGTTTGAACAGCATGGGGAAAGCGGCGCTTGGCTGAGTGAGAAACTTCCGCACACAGCTGCCATCGCAGACGATCTGTGTTTCGTGAAGTCGATGCATACACCGGCAATCAATCATGGGCCGGCAGTGACTTTTATGCAGACCGGAAGTCAGTTCCCTGGTCGCCCCAGCATGGGCGCATGGCTGGACTATGGACTCGGCACAGAGAATAGTAATCTTCCGTCGTTCGTTGTCATGGTGACAAAAGGTAAAGGCGGCCAGCCCCTGGTTTCGCGACTCTGGGGGAGTGGATTTCTTCCTTCACGTCATCAGGGTGTTCGGTTTCGGGCCGGAAGTGAACCAGTTCTTTACGTCAATAATCCGGCAGGTCTGGATCGTGACAGTAAGGCAAGAATGCTGGAGGCGCTGCGGCGGCTCCATGAGTCTCGGCCACAGCAGGATGCCGTGCTGGAGACTGAGATTGCGCAGCATGAACTGGCGTTTCGCATGCAGGCCTCCATTCCCGATGTGAACGATGTGTCCAGCGAGCCGGACCACATCTTTGACCTCTATGGAAAAGAAGCACGGACGCCTGGGACGTTTGCTGCAAACTGCCTTCTCGCCCGCCGATTATGTGAGCGAGGGGTTCGCTTCGTACAGCTGTACCATCCGGGCTGGGATCAGCATGGAGGACTGCCGGGCGGCATTTCCAATCAGTGTCGAGAAACGGATCAGGCTTCTGCAGCACTCGTGAGTGACCTCAAGCAGCGGGGACTTCTCGAAGATACACTCGTGATCTGGGGGGGAGAATTCGGCAGGACGAATTATTGCCAGGGAGGATTCTCGAAGAACTTTGGGCGAGACCACCATCCCCGATGTTTCACGATGTGGATGGCCGGCGGTGGAATTCGGCCTGGTACGTCTTACGGTGCGACGGATGATTGGTGCTACAACATTGCCGAAAACCCGGTTTCGGTGCATGATCTGCACGCGACACTGCTGCACCTGCTGGGGATCGACCATAAAGAACTGACGTATCGGTATCAGGGACGTCGTTTCCGCCTCACGGATGTGCACGGTGAACTTGTGAATGACATTCTCGCTTAGGCGTTGTTTATCCATTGCTGTCTGCTGAGGGGGATGCTCCTGCCGAGTTACAGTGAATGGAGAAATCTCGGCCGATCGCATCATTCGTCCTTCCGGTGAACTGCGTCCAAATCACCTGATCAAAAGAGACAGGAACAAGTCCTGAGACCAATGCTGTGTAACGTGTCGTACCTGCGGACGGAGCCTGAGCAGTATTTGGCGGACTTCCGAGGTCGGCGTTTCTCCCAGTGACATCAGCGCAGCAATTCAGTTCGGAGCTTATCATGCCAATTCGCCTCATCGTTGTGCTGTGTGTCTTTTCGAGCCTTCTCCCTGCACAGCCACCTCGGAGCAATGACCCTTCGGTCATCATCGAACTGGTGGCAGAACACCCACAGGTGGTGACACCTACCGGAATCGCTGTGGATTCACGCGGGCGAGTGTTTGTTGCAGAGAGTCACACTCACTTTCGACCGGACGACTACGATGGTCCGAAAGCAGACCGAATCCTGATGTTTTCGGATGCGAACGGAGATGGCACCGTCGATTCTCCCACTGTATTTCATGAGGGGTACACCCACATTATGGATCTCGAGTTTGATCATCGGGATCAGCTGTATGTTGCGACGCGAATGGACATCCATCGAATGACGGATTCTTCCGGCGACGGCCGCGCCGACACAATTGTTCCTGTCGTGAAAATGGAGACCACGGGCACGTATCCCCACAATGGTCTGTCTGGCCTTTGTTTCAACGCGGACGGCACTTTGAACTTCGGACTGGGTGAGAACCTCGGGCATAACTACACGCTCGTCGGCACCGACCAGGTCCGAATCAGTGGAGGCGGAGAGGGTGGTAGTACTTATCATGTAAAGCCGGACGGAACTGCTCTGCGGCGTGTAACAACAGGGTGGTGGAATCCGTACGGGATGTGTGTTGACTACGCCGGCAGGATCTTCGGAACGGACAATGATCCTGGCGCCTCGCCGCCGTGCCGATTGCTACAGGTGCACGAACAGGCAGACTATGGCTACGAATATCGTTACGGCCGAACAGGGCTCAATCCCCTGATTAGCTGGACGGGACAGTTGCCGGGCAACATTCCAATGATCGCCGGAACAGGTGAAGCGCCCTGCGATATTATTTCATCTCACAAGACGAGCCTGCCGGCGCACCTGGATCGCAGTCTTCTTGTGGCATCATGGGCCGACCATCGCATCGAACGCTACGAAATCAGCCAGCCGGAAGATCAGGGGCAGGTCGCGGCCAGTCGCAGCGTTCTTATTGTGGGAGGAAATGACTTTCGTCCGGTTGGGCTCGATTGTGCTCCCAATGGCGATCTTTATGTGACCGACTGGGTGTCCTCAAGTTACCAGCTCCATGGGCAGGGACGACTCTGGAGAATTCGACCGGTTCGTCCTGTGAAAAAGGAACCACCGGTCAGGGAAGAGCTGAATGGCCTGGCGGCTCAGGCTGCTTTGGTCCGAAAGTTGACGTTGAGCGAAAGCACTCAGCGAATTGTCGCCGCGGTTAACAGTCGTGATCCGCTGCTGCGACACACCGGTCTGCAGATTCTTGCCAGTACGGCAGGCATTGCGGATAAAACCGTGCCTGAAGTTAGTGCGGCCGATCATCTTCTTGCTATCAAGCGGAGTGGTGAGCGGCAGCGAATTGGGGCGTCAGAGCGACTGAGGGAAGTCTTTGAAACGGGGGATTCCGAAAGTTGGGCTGTCGCGACCAAGTGGATTGCTGATGACATGCTCACCCAGCACCTTCCTGTTCTGGAAGCTCAGTTTCAACGGTCAGACCTGACAGTAGAGCAGTTTTTGATGCTGTCAGTCGCTGTCGATCGACTCAAGGGGAACAGGATGACAGACATCCCGAACGAGAAAAATCTTTCGGCGGTTGTTGGCGATCCGAAGCGATCCGCAGCAATTCGCACGGCCTGCCTGCGGCTCCTGCCCCTCAATTCCTCGCAGCCGGCGGACGATGTGTTGATTCAGTTAAGCGACCACGCGGCGGAGGGGCTTCGACTTGAGGCAATCAGAAAGCTCGCGGGGCGTGCATCGGCACGTACGCTTGAGCAACTCACCAGGATTCAGCTGAACCCGGATCGATCCATTACCGAAAGAATCGAAGCCGTCGACGCGATTGCAGTTCGGCGAACAAAGACAACTCAGCATCTTGTTGAGACGGCTTCCGGGAAGGACGCGGAGATCGCTGCAGCCGCGTTGCGTGGCCTTAGTGGAGCTGAACTCTCACCAGAACAGCATGCACAACTTGCCCGCATTCAACAGACATCCCTGACCCGGCGGGTGTTGCACTCTGAGGAGTTCGCGAAACAGAACGAACGAACAGTCGAGGAGTGGCTGGAGCTTCTCAGTGACGCTGACGGGAACGCTGCCAATGGAGAGAGGTTGTTTTTCCATTCGGTCGTCGCAACCTGCGGACGATGCCATCAGCACAGCGGTCGCGGGACGGCGGTGGGACCTTCCCTGTCACTGATTGGTCGCAGACTGTCCCCGGACCGGAAGAAGGCTCAGCAGTGGTTGCTTGAGACGATTCTGGATCCCGACAGGGACATGGCGCCTCAGTACACGCCGTGGAATATCGTGACTAAAGATGGACGTCAACTCATCGGCCTGCCTCGCCGTAAGGGCGGTAATTCCGAGGCCTATCTCGGCGTTAATGGCCAGGAATTTTCTGTGAAGAAAAACGACATCGAGTTTCATCAGGAGAGCAGAACATCAATCATGCCGAAGGGGCTACTGCAAAACCTCACCACACAGGAGGTGAGAGACCTCTTCGCTTTCCTGCTGGCATCAGGAACTTCACTCCAATAAGTCAGGCTGTTATCGAACCTGCGTATAAGTGCCGTTCCCCTTGCGAGCGATCTGCTTCATCAGTTGACCAGATCGAACGTCTCCGACGCAAATTGTGTTCACGACCGTATTTTTTGTGCGGAGTCGCTCAACGATGCGAATGCTCTCGCGAGGGATCTCTCCGTCTGTCAGGAAGTACAGAACATCGGGCGAGAGACGAAGCGCTGTTGTCAGGGATTTCTGAGGCTTCGTTTCGCCATCCGGGTCAACATTGAGGGCCCAGTCCACGATCCGTTTGCGATTTGCAGGACTGGCGGCGATCAATTCCACTTCGCTGGCTGGCCACATCATGGGAAATGATCGATGGCTGAAAAAGATCACGAAGAACTGTTGGTGATCGGCGAG
>CAJWGB010000298.1 GCA_913031625.1 uncultured Planctomycetaceae bacterium
TAGGCGCCTCGCACAAGGATGTAGGCGGGCCGTACGTCTTTTCGTTCTCGTGACACCAGTGTGACCGGCAGAGATTTTTCCAAAGCTGTCTTTCGGTCCTGTAGCTTCTTCAATTGCTGTTCAGTTGCTGCGACCGTTGCTTTGGGCTCGTCTTCCTCGGGCGCGGCTTCGAGTGCAGTTTTGGCTTCTGTGAGCTTCTGCTGAATCAGTTTGAGTTCTGACTCCAGCCCGCTCAACGCCTTCTTCTGCTCGTCCGTCGGCACATGAATAAAGGGTGGGTGCGTGTTCCGTCCGGGTGTCTCCGGTTCGGTGTCAATGTTATTGAAGAATGCAAAGAGCTGGTAAAACTCTTTCTGAGTGATCGGGTCGTATTTGTGGTCATGGCAGACGGCACACCCAACCGTCATTCCCATAAAGGCTGTGCCAAAGGCGGTGACTCTGTCAACAACATTACGGGTGTAGCTTTCTTCCGGCAGCGCGGTTCCTCGGTCAATCACGAGGTGAAGGCGGTTGAAACCTGACGCGATCTGTTGATCCAGCGTGGGGGTCTCGTATTGGTCCCCGGCGATCTGCCATGTGATGAAGTCGTTATAAGGCAGGTTCTGGTTGAAGGCGCGGATGACCCAGTCACGATAGGGAGTCATTTCGCGGTAATGGTCGTGGTGGATTCCATTGGTGTCGGCAAAGCGCACAAGATCGAGCCAGTATCTGGCCATATGCTCGCCGTGGGCCGGGGAATTCAGGAGTCGATCGACCTGTTGTTCCCATGCATTCTCCGAGTCGTCGTTCAGGAAGTTCTGAAGTTCGTCGAGTGTTGGCGGGAGTCCAGTCAGGTCGAGTGTCAGGCGACGCAGCAGAGTTCTTCGGTCGGATTCCGGACGTGGAGTTTGTTTGTGCCGCTGCAGTTCATGGGTTACAAACCGGTCGATGGCAGAATCCCACTGTGGATCGAGCACCTGCGGCAGTTGCGGGTCTGAGACCTGCACAAACGCCCAGAAGTCTTCGTACTCTGCGCCGCCTTCGATCCATTGGTGAATAAGTTTCTGTTCCTCTGGCGACAGTGGTTTTCTGTGAGAGTCGACCGGAGGCATGGTGAGATCCGGATCTTTGCTGGAGATCCGTTGCCAGAGGAGACTTTCAATCGGCTTGCCGGGCACCAGAACGCGTTCTCCGTCGCGATCGGAAAATGGCCCGTTGTCGGCGGTGGGCAGATCGAGCCTCAACTCGGCCTGACGACTCTTTTCATCCGGCCCGTGGCATTCAAAGCAGCGGTCGGACAGAATAGCGCGGATGTCGCGGTTGAAAGATACGGACTGCTGAGCTGCTGCTGATGAGGTCAGCAGAAGTGGCAGCAAGAGTAAGCGGTTCATAATGGTTCTCCGGTCTGATCCGCATTTTACCAGAAAACGATTCGGCGAAAAACGTGACGTCCGCAAACTCCGGGAAGCGACGATATCGGAATGGTTTTGTCGCGGGACCGCAGTGTTTATAACGAGATAGGTGCTGGGATTCGGCGGCGTGTATCTTCCAGTAACAGCGCGGTGCTTCTTTGAGTCATCAGCGGTGAATTACGCTAAGATCCGTTTCTTCCAATCCTGTCGTTCGGGACCTGATCATGAGACGCGCACTCGCTGTTCTGCTTCTGTTTACGTTTTCTGTCTCTGGCAATGCTGAAGACAACTGGCCGCGGTTTCGCGGGAGTGACGGAACCGGTGCGGCTCCTGATCATTCAAAGCTGCCGCTCAGTTGGACAAATCAGGAGAATGTGGCGTGGGTGGCCGATGTGCCCGGTTGGGGTTGGTCCTGCCCAATTGTCTGGGAAGATCGTGTCTACCTGACCACAGTTGTGAGTGAGCAGCAAAATCTTACGCCGAGTAAGGGCCTCTATCTTGGGGAGGGCGTTCGGACGCCTGCCAAAGGTACCCATCACTGGGTGGTCTACTGTTTTGATCTGAAGAGCGGAAAGACAGTCTGGAAGCACACGGCTCACACAGGCGAACCCAGGGTGCCGCGGCATCCGAAGAGCACCTATGCGGCGGAAACAGCAGTAACGGATGGTGAGCGAGTCTATGTTCTGTTTGGAGACGTGGGGCTCTATTGCTACGACATGGATGGAAATCCGGAGTGGTCGGTCTCGATCGAGGCCAGGAAGACGTTTCAGGACTATGGAGCCGCTGCCTCCCCCGTGGTTCACGGTGACCAGGTATTTGTGGTTTATGACAATCTTGAGGAGTCATGGATTGCGGCCTATGACACAAAGACGGGCCAGGAGAACTGGAAGCAGCCCCGAAACGAGACTCACACATGGGCGACTCCGATGGTGTGGCAGAACAGGCAGCGAACCGAGATCGTTGTCCCCGGCAGAAAGTTGAACCGGAGTTATTCGCTGAATGGAAAAGTGTTGTGGTCCTTTGACGGAAAGATGTCAAATCTGGTGATTCCGTCACCGTTCACTGCGCACGGCATGTGCTACATCGCGTCCGGCTATATCGGGGACAGTCATCGTCCGACCTTTGCGATCAGGCCTGGAGCGACCGGGGACATTTCACCGGAGGATGGCGACTACGCCTCCAGTGAGTACATCGAGTGGTATCAGGGCCGATCCTCCCCTTATAACCCTTCTCAGATCGTTTACGGCGACTACCTTTATACGCTCTACGACCGAGGGTTCCTCACGTGTCATGATGCTCGGACCGGAGAAGAGGTGTATGGAAAGAGGCGGTTCACACCCACGGCCTCATTTACCTCTTCGCCATTTGCTTATAACGGCCACTTGTTCTTTCTGAGCGAGGATGGGCTGACTTATGTCGTGAAGGCGGGGCCTGAGTTCGAGATTGTAGGACGCAACAAACTGGGGGAACTTTGTATGTCGTGCCCGGCTATTTCCGGCGAACGACTTCTGATCCGCACAGCCGGTCGGCTGTATTGTATGACTGAGGGAGCCTCGTTGTCGGAGGGGCGACTTGCAGAACTTGAGGCTGGCCGAAAAGCGGAAAACTACACCGATTTCTGGTCCGCTGCCCGGACCGGAAACGTCAAAGAAGTCGCTCGGCTGTTGAAGAGTGGCATGGATGTCAATGCGCGTCAGGGACGCCGAGGGGCCACTGCACTTGCCACGGCGTCAATGCACGGTCAGCTGCCTGTGGCGGAGCTGCTCCTGAAGAACGGAGCAGACGTTAAGCTGGCAAACCCGGATGGGAATACACCCCTGCTGCTGGCATCGTTTTTTGGACGGGCGGAAGTTGTTGATTTGCTCCTCGACCACGGAGCGAATCCCACAACAAAAAATCGGCGAGGTGAGTCGCCGATTGATGTGGTGAGTGCCGACTGGAGCGATGAACTCGCGGGCACTTATCGTGGGTTGCAGAACGCGATCGGAGCGAAGCTGGATCTGGAACAGATCCGAAAAGTTCGACCGGTTATCCTCGCAAAGCTCAAAGATAAGGCTGAGTAGGTGCTACTCCTTGATGACGAAGTCGATGCACATCACAGACGCCATGATCAGTTCTCGCAACGGATTGTCCTCCGGGACCTCATCGGAGATTTCAAGGACATAGTTGTCTGCTGACGTAAAGAGTTCCTTGCCGAGGCCCGCCCATTTTTTTGTCACGTGAGCCAGTTCCACGTCGCCGGCGAGGAATCGAAAATTCCAGCCAGTGAAGCTGCCCTTCAGCATGCAGAGCGGCTGGTCATCCGCACCGAGCACATCGAACTTACCGCCGATTGAAAACAATTTCTGTTTAAATCCGCCAATCCGCTCGCCAGTTTCATCGAGCACGTCGACTTTTGACAGGAAGAAGGACACGCCGCGCTTTACAGTCAGGATAGGTTCTCCGTCCGGTGTTGTGAGATCAATCTCGAACGGCGTCATCCGCTTATAATCCTTGTTGAACCGCAGCATCTTTGTGAAGAACCCGAGTCGCTCTTCACGACAGTTGATGATGATCTCGCCGGTCTCAGGGTCGTAGACGTCAAAGTTGCTGGCAGCCTTGAACATTCCCACGTGTTCCTTGACAAGGAATACATTGTTATTCAGTACAGGGTGCATCTTCGTGCCCGTCTAAGAAGGTTTGAATGAGTCAGGATCCGATTGTGTTGCCTTCACATTGATACACTATGACGAGGGATCGTCTGGGATGCAATTCACGACAGTCGTGCAGCAGTCACCGAAATTACGGGCCATGCTAATCGTGGCTGGGGGGACAGTCGTTGGGCAGTCCATTGCTGCGTGGGCAGACCATTGCTGCGAGAGTTCGGGGTGAGCTATCCGGAGACTCAGCATACGTGTCACAGTCGGTGCTGGAAAACTGAGTCGCACCGGATGGGGGCTCTTGAGATCACTCCTGAATGTGTCAGAATGCAGATGTGGCGTTTTCGCCGTCTATTGACCTTTACTCTTGCTGATTTGGGGATGCGCAATGCGTCGTCTTCTTCTTGTTCTCCCGGTGCTGTGTCTCGGATGTGTTGACGAACCAATGCCGGAACCGTCTATCAAGAATGCTCTTGAAGGAAACAAGACCGCTGCGGAATTGCCCATTGGTGGCGGCAAGGCCCCTGAGGCAGGGGACGTACCTCAGACCGGCACCTTTCAGGTCGCCTTCACGACGACTGCCGGTCCTTTCACGATCGAGGTGGATCGATCATGGGCGCCGATTGGCGCTCAGCGCTTCCACGACCTTGTGGCAAGCGGCTTTTACAACGATGCGGGGTTCTTTCGTGTTCTGAAAGACTTTATGGTGCAGTTTGGTCTGCCTGCAGATCCAGCCAACATCGCTCGGTGGGGAGTGATTTCGGACGACCCCGTGGTGAAGAGCAACAAGCCTTCTTATGTTTCCTTCGCCACTGCCGGCCCGAATTCACGCACCACACAGATCTTCATTAACTACGAAGACAACGCCAATCTCGATGACCAGGGCTTTTCTCCGTTTGGTCGGGTCATCGAGGGGATGGAGAATGTTCGCCGGATTAATGGCCAGTATGGCCAGACACCTGACCAGGGCCAGATTCGGACTCAGGGGAACACCTACCTGAAGAAGAATTTTCAGGATCTTGACTATGTCGTGTCGGCGACGTTTGTGACGGAAGAAGCCGGCGGCGAGGAAGAAGCGGACTGAGTCCATAGCGGGAGAGTGACATGGGAAGTTCGGATGAAGATTCGGAGCCTGACTTCAGTTTTCTTGGAAACTCATCAGGAAACGCAGGTTCGGAAGAGACGCCCGATTTTGGAGGGTTGGGAGCAGTCCCGGATACTTCAGAGCCCGACTTTGCTGGCGGTGTAAAGAAAGAGAGTGGTCCAGGAGAGTCATTCGACTCCGTTGCTGCTCCTTCGGTGCAGGATGAGCCCTCAGCACCGCCAGTGACGAACATTCAGGAAAAGCCGAAGAAAGCAAAGAAGTCCCCTCCCGCTACGGAAGGTGATCGTGAAAAGAGGCCGAGCACAGTTGAGACTCCTCCCGAGGCGACAGTCCCAGAGTCCGATACTCCTGCAGCAACGGTGCCGCAAAAGTTGTTTATGGTGGTTGCTGGCTATGCGATCGCGATCACGCTGCTCCTTTTGGTCCTGCTGGTCACCGGGCGGATTACCATCAGTCCAATTCATCCGCTGGAAAGTCTGCCGGATATTAAGCCCATTCCGACAGGAGAGTTTCGGGAGTTTTCCACGGACGGAAATTCCGGATCCATGGCATCGCTGCCAGAACAGCACGAACTTCAGATCGGTCAGACGCAGCGGTACGGTGACGTAGAGGTCACTGCCGTTAAAGTGACCCGCGAACAGTTGTGGGCAGAGTTACCGGACTCGCGCAAAGCAGATGAGCAGAGAACGGAATCGCCCGTACTGTTGTTGTGGCTCGAATTCAAAAACGTCTCCGAATCGGCCGAGTTCGCGCCGTGGGACGCTCATCTGATGTGTCATCGCTTCCCCGAATACGACGAGGATGAACAGACCAGGGCAAATTCCTGGCTGCTGGTCAAAGATGACGCCTCAAAAGAGACTCGGGTGTTGAACTATCTTCACACAGTCAACGGCCCCTGGCAGTTGACCAGACAGAACAGTGGCACGACGCTCAAACCGGGCGAGAAGATGCTTTCGTACGTCGCCTCTGCGGAAGCTGTGCGAATGATTCCCCGTGACTCAATTGATGAATTGCAGTGGCGGGTGCAGTTTCGAAAAGGGATTGGCCCAGCCGGCCACGGTGTCACAACACTCATCGATGTCAGCTTCTCCGCTGACGATATCCAGGACAAATCCTGAGACCATGGAGTTGCTCATGCGAGTGATTACTCTCGCTCTGTTACTTGCCGGGACGCCGAGCCTCAATGCGGGCAGCCACCCCAACATTGTCATCATCCTTGTCGACGACATGGGGTACGGCGACTGCAGTTGCTACAACGCTCAATCAAAGATTCCAACACCAGCGATTGATTCACTTGCACAGGATGGGATGCGGTTCACCGATGCTCATGCATCCGGCCCGTTGTGCCACCTGTCCCGATACGGTCTGATGACTGGTCGTTATCCATTTCGTGCTGCAGTGGGAAAATGGCGGACTCAACCTGTGATCGAAAAGGATCAGCCAACGTTACCAGGCATGCTGAAGGCGGCCGGGTATCAAACGGCGATGGTTGGTAAGTGGCACCTTGGGTTTGCTGAAAACGGTTATGAAAACCCTCTTCCCGGGGGGCCGGTTGATCGCGGATTCGGGTCTTACTTTGGGATTCGGGCTTCGACGGATATTCCTCCGTACTTCTACATACGTGGAAGGAAAGCAATCCAGCCACCCACGAACTTCATTAAGGCGAACGCCAGTCCGGGCTGGTCCCCAATTCAGGGAGCCTTTTGGCGTGAAGGAGGCATTGCTCCTGACCTGAAACTCAAGGATGTTCTTCCCCGTTTCACAAAAGAAGCAGTCACTTTGATCGATGAACATGCGGAAGCGGATTCGGACAAGCCGTTGATGCTGTACGTTGCTTATCCGGCACCTCATACGCCTTGGCTGCCGTCGAAAAAGTTTCTTGGGCAAAGTGGAGCCGGTATGTACGGGGACTTTGCGATGGAAGTTGACGACAACGTCGGGCAGGTGCTGGATGCTTTGGACCGCAACAAAATGGCGGACGACACATTGGTGCTGTTTTCCTCTGACAATGGCCCGGTC
>CAJWGB010000299.1 GCA_913031625.1 uncultured Planctomycetaceae bacterium
CTCCTCCGTGGCGGCCGACAACAATTCGGTTCCATCACGGCTGATGAGTGAGGAAAAGGAACTGGCGGTCAAACCGTCTGACTTTATCAGGCTTCGGCTTGTGGAAATGGCAAACTCAACGGCTGTTGTTGACGGCTGTCTGTTGTCGGCGGGCTTCACTCAATACCGTGGCTTCCTGCAGATCAAGAATACCTCCAATATCGAGCGGCGGGTTAAGTTCAATTATCAGGCAGGCGTCTACAACAACACAGGTCACCGGCATCCGCCAGAGCTGATCGTCCTTGCAAACAGCTCCTGTGAGGTGACTCTGAAGCCAGGGGAATCACATCAGCAGAACTTCGGGTTGATGCCACTGGATGGCATGACACCCTCTGAGAATCACCCCGAAGACAACGCTGTCATTCGGGTCAGTAAGTCATTGATCCCGCTCAGGTTTTCCACGAACCCCCGTGGTCCGATTTCCAATGGAACTGAGATCGGTAACCGGGTGGCCACCATTACGGCGTGGGAGTTTGTGGACAGAGTTCCCTTCTCAATGAAACGGTCGACTGCGGCTCAGGGGACGGAAGGGGAGTTGTTCACGAAAGTCCTCACTGGCCCGCAGGAAGTGAGACGGGACTTCTTCACCGGCGCTAGCGATATCGCGATCAGTGATGATGAGAAGTATGTCGTCGCGGCATACTACGGTGGAAAGACGCGGACGTGGGACGTCATGAACAACAAGCCCACCAGTGAGGAGCGGCAACTCAATCTCGACTGCACCCAACTCGGATTTGTTCCGAATTCCTCCATCGCCTGGACGATGGATTTCGGGGGGGCACTGCGTCTCTACGATGCTCAGTCCGGCGAATTGCTGCGAAATGACCAGGGCCCATCTCGCGGCGAAAGCTACGGGACTGCTCCGGCGTTCAGCCCCGACGGCAGTGTGATGGTGTCTGCCAATCGGCCCGGAAAGCTGGAATTCTGGGACGTGAAGAAACACGCATTGATCAAACTTCATGATCTTCAAATCAGCAAAGCGGCGTTTTCGACGGATGGCAAATACTGCTTCATCTGGAGGCGTGCGAATAAGGAATATGAAGTGTCCGTCTGGAATCCAGCAACCGGCGAACGTGTGGCCGGGCCGTTTGAGGATTCTCGCGTGACGGGACCACGCTGGATCATTTCCCGTTTGGCATTTCGCCACTTTACATACGTCGCAGAACAGCAACTGCTCTACACCTTCGAAAACAAAGACGAGGAAGACGAGACGGTGATGGTGATCCGGTCCAGCGCCAAAGTGGACTGGCCTGTTGAGCGTCGGGTTGTGTTTCCGTTTCAGGTTCTGGACGTCCATCAGCTCGACAAAGAGCACCTGCTGGTGGACGGTCTGAAGAAGACGGCCAAACCTGATGAACGACATCGGGCTCTTTATCGACTTCCGATGAGTGCAACCAGGGGTGAGCAGGCAGAGGTCGTTTCTCCGGAACGGTTCAACCCCTATCGGTTTGTTCTGGATGCCCCTGGGTCTCGCTGGCTGGACGTCCGGATCGATCGCGTCACGTGCTGGAAACTCGGGGCAGATAAGCCGCTGTGGACTCGAGAGATTCCGCAAATGAGCGGGCGTGTTCGAGGGATTCCGAGCAAGCACAACTGGATTCTGGTGCATGACAGGAGTGGCTCCGGGTTTGTTTTTGATCTGACGACAGGTCGGGAGCTGTGGCGGAAGAACAAACTGCACTGGGCGGAGGCCGCCGGATCCTCGATTGTTCTTGGTGACAATAACGGCGTGGAAGTCTGGCAGTACAGGAAGTCGGAGACTGATGCCGCAGGTGACGAGATTGACGGTGTACTTCCGGCAACCTCATCAATTGCGTTGCCTCCGGTTTCATGGCCGGCAATGGCAATCAGCCCAAATGGCAGTCAGGTCGCGGCTCCCGTCCGCGGCGGGACCGACAGAATCGCGGTCTGGGAGGTCGAAACCGGGGCTGAGGTGATGAAGATTACCGGCAGCCACGACTGGCAGATTCCCGCGCTGACCTGGAGTCCCGACGGGCTGCGGATCGTCACGGCGTCCCTGGACAAGACTGCGAAAATGTGGAACGCAGAAACCGGCATTCAGCAGGCTGTCATGGAAGGCCACGGCGACCGCCTGTGTTTCGTTACGTTTAGTCCGTCCGGGAATTACCTGCTTACGGCATCGGGCGCAAATATCACCACAGGCCGTCTGTGGGATGGCGGGGCCGGAGAATTCGTTGCCGAGCTCAAAGGGCACACTGACAAAATCACGATGCCTGTTTCAGCGCTGACGAGAAACTGCTGCTGACAGCCGCCCAGGATGGCTCAGCGAGACTGTGGGATGTGAGCACCGCAAAGCAGCTTCATGTCTTTGAACACGAGAGCACCATCACATCGGCCCAGTTTAGTCAGGATGAATCTCGCGTCCTGACAGCGTCGAGTGGTCGCACATCATGGTACGCGACCAGCAACGGAGTTCGCCTGAATGAAGGCAGTGGTCCGTCCGACGAACATTCCGTGAGGGTGTGGGACGCCACCAGTGGGAAGCAGCTCCTGAGAATCGACCATCCATCCGGTGTTACTGCATCACTGTCTCCGGATAGTGACCAGATTGTCTCGGTCAGTGGAAACCAGATTACATGGTGGGATGCGAAATCAGGAGACAGGCTTGCCGATATGGAAAGTGGCGGAACTCAAGGGCGTGCGGTCTTCAGTCCGGACCGAAGATATGTGGTCGTGTTTTATGAAGGCAAGACTGCCCGGTTATGGGACGTCGTTGCACGACGGCGAATTGGACAACTGCTCACGGGAGATGCGCAGCGGAATGAATGGTCGAGTGACAGCAGGACATTCTATTCGTTGACGCGTCGGGGGACGCTCCGCTCGTGGGATGTTGAAGAAAGTCAGGAAAAGTTGCAGTAGTGCCAGTGATCAACGCCGAATTTACGTCGCTTCACTCCTGAGTCCGGCCTGCAACGGGCTGGCGGAGTGAGGGCCGGCGCAACGAAATCCGGCGGCTTACGGTGCCTGCTGGAAGGACAGAGTCGGAGGCAGTTTCTGTTCTTCCAGCCTCAGTGACAGATGTCCGCGCGGTGGCTTAACTCCACGTCGTGGATGGTTGTAGCGGAGGAAGCTGATCGCACTGAGGGTCACTGCGGCCCCTTCAAACTCTTTCCGAATGTCTGCGTAGATGTGTCCGTCCCGAGGCTGACCTCCCTGGCGGACTGCGACTCCGAACTTTGATTCTGCCGGCAGTAGTCACGATGAGTCGAATGAGTCGCTTCATTTTATCGGCAGCCCGGAGGTGAGTTTGAGTAAGCGGCAAGCCTTGTGAGTCGTTAGTTCTCTGCTGCAGGCAGGAAGGGGAACAGTTCTCGAATTTCTGCGGTTGATGGCTGGCGACCGTATTCGCAGATCTCAAATGCTTCTGCGTGCTTCACCTTCTGCCCTGCGTCGCCGCCGTACCACTTGAGGAGTGCTGAACGGTGATTATTGGCTTCGCCGCCGGCGCGACGATCCCACCGCTCTCTGAGCCATGCGCGTCGGGCTTTGGGGAGCGAAGCGGGTGGTACCTTTGCCATCTTCTCGGCGCTTCCGAGTGCTCCGCCCTCAAAGGTCTGCGATTCCAAAGCCATGAGGGCGTCCACTTTGAGTTCAAAGACATCGTCGATCGAAACGGCAATGTCTGCTTCAAATGGATATGGCTTCTTGAAGCGATCGCTTGAATACAGGAACAGTGGGTTTTTCTTCAGTGGCGGGGTGTCAGGGCAAAAAAACGGAACGGTCACCATGAAGGCAGCGTCCTGCACGAGTACTCCGACATAACGGTGGTCGGGGTGATAGTCCCATGGCCGATGAGAAATCACGATGTCTGCGTTCCAGTCGCGAATCAGTCTGGTGATGGTCCTGCGATTCTCCAGAGACGGAGTCAACTCGCCGTCGTGAATATCGAGCACCTGTGAGGTGACCCCCAGTCGTTTGGCAACGAGTGCTGATTCAGCCGCCCGTCTTTTGGCCAGCGGTCCCCCGGCCATTTGCCAATGGCCGATATCACCGTTGGTGACGGATACGAGTTTGACGTGGTGTCCCGCTTTGGCCCAGAGGGCAGCGGTACCGCCGCTCTTGTATTCCGCATCATCCGGATGGGCCCCAAAGCAGATGATTCGGAGTTTTCCGTCGTCTTGAGCGTTGTCCGTCTGGGCCATTGTCGTTGAGGAAACCGCGAGCAGGCTCAGACTGATTCGAAGGACGAGTCGCATATCTGTATTCCACGAGAATCGGTTAAATCACAGAAAATCGCACCGGGTCACGGGCATACAGCGACCAGTGCTAACAAGACAATTCTGGCGAATCCACTCCCCCAATCCTATTGAACGTGGAAATGAGCCCACGGGGACTGGGGCAACGGCAGATCGAGCTCCGTCTGCGGAAGACGAACAGCAGAAATCCGCATGAATTCAGAAATGAGCCAATCACAGGTTCGATGACGTTCGATGGAGCGGTCATCGGGTTGATCGTCCGGTATGAAGAACGAGTTGCCAGTATGGGGGGGACGCATCGCGTTGCCGGCGAACCACACCATCGACGGCAGCTTGATCTGAAGGACGCAATCAATGGACGCCGGGGGGCCTTCTCCGTTTGCTCCGGTCTGGAGGCTGACAGGAGTCGGCGGCGCGGGGCGGACTTCCAGTCCGCTCCGAGGGATTGCATGACTGCACGATTGGCCTATGCTGCCAGCTCGCCGTCTCACCTCCGCAGGCAATGAGTGATGAATTCCTCTCTCTTCAAATCGCTGACCATGACTTTGGCCTTTTTTGTCGGAGCTGTCCACCACGCGTCAGCCCAGCCGGTTCAGGTGTTGCATACACAACCGGGGACTTCACTGCGGTCGGTCGCTGTTTACGGGCAGAAGATCCTTTTGGCAGGTGGTTCCGGCGGTGTGCTGTTGAGATCAGCTGACGAAGGGGCCTCATGGAGTCAGGTTCAGGTGGCTGACGATGCGGCGGAACTTGACTACCGTGACCTGGAGGTCTTGCGCAATGGAAACATGGTTCTGATGAGCGCCGGTCCGGGAGAAAAGTCGTGTTTGTTTCTCTCGAGAGATCACGGAGCCACATGGGCCGAGGTCTACAGAAATAAACTCGAAAACGGGTTTTTCAATGGCATGGCATTCTGGCCCAACGGCGATGGACTGCTGATCGGAGACCCGATTGACGGTCAGTTGTTTCTTCTGAAAGCTTCCGACTATGGTCAGAAGTGGAAGCGAATTCCCGGACCCAAGATGGCAGACGGTGAATACGGATTTGCCGCGAGTGGGACAGGGGTCGTGACATTGGGCCACTCTTCAGCAACGGTTGCGACAGGAGCGGCGGCTGCGAGAGGCCTGACCACAAATGATGCTGGCAAAACATGGATGTCTGCTGACAGTCACGTGCGGCGCGGCAATCAAAGCAGCGGCATCTTCTCGATTGCTGTCCACTCAACCGGAGCAGCCGTCGCAGTGGGTGGCGACTACATGTCACCGGACATTGACACGAAGACCTACGCGTGGCGAGCAACTGCCGACTCTGCATGGCAAACAGGAAGTTCAAAGCTTCCCCATAAAGCCTGTGTGAGATTTCTCACCAGCCGACACGTTGTGTGTGTTGGCCGAACGGGAGTTGCCATTTCACGAGACGCCGGCCGAACATGGAAGCATGTCTCTGATGAGTCGTTCTATGCGATGGCAGTCAACCAGATGACGGACCGAATTGTTCTGGCGGGCGCGGACGGACGGATTGGGATTCTGAAACCCAGCCAGATCCGAAACGGAAGCCAGACGCTTCCACAGTGAGCACTCAGCTTTGGGCGTAGTGGGATTTGCAGTATGGAATTATGTGGCCTCGCCTGGACCATGTGTCGTGGATCCACAGATTGCCGATCTGCCTACCTTTCATCCTTCAGGTCTTCTGCACGTGTCTGAGACCGATGCTCAACACTGTGCTGCATGATTGATCCTCGTTTGAGGGCAGAAGATCCAAATTTGGAGCGGATGCTGTCTGCCACACTATCGAGACGATCGCTTTTTTGGTCCGCCGGCGATTCTTCGGGTGGGAACAACGAGTCCGAGGAATCTGCTGAACTGAGCAGGCCTGCTCCGACACCCAGCAGACGGACGCGCAGGCGACGATCCGGCAGTTTGTCTTCAAACATGTGAATTGCAGTCTGCCAGATCGCCTGCGTGGAACTGGTAGATTGCTCCAGTCGTTTCGAACGAGTAATCGTGTCGAAGTTGTCGTAGCGTACTTTGAGCTGCACTGATCGAGCCACAAGGTTGCTGTTGCGGAGTCGTCGTGCCACCTGCTCCGTCAGTTCCAGCAGCCACGCCCGCAACTGATCAGGATCCTCAATGTCAGTGGGGAACGTTGTTTCGTGAGAAACTGATTTGGCTTCACGATCCGGAACAACAATACGGTCGTCGATGCCTCGTGCCAGTTTCCAGAAGTGCTCGCCGTGATTGCCGAATCGTTCTTTGAGTTGCTCGAGCGACCTTGCACGCAGATCGCGAATCGTTTGGATTCCAAGAGCATGAAACTTCCGTGCAGTGACTTTGCCAACTCCCCAGATTCGTGTGACTGGCAGTGGATCCAGAGCTTCCTGAATTCGGTCGGGCGTGATGACCGTGAATCCATCCGGCTTGTCCATGTCACTGGCCAGCTTGGCCAGAAACTTATTTGGAGCGACTCCGACCGAAGCCACCAACCTGAGCTCGGACCAGATGTCCTCTTTGATCTTCCGGCCAATCTCTTCGACCGAACCAAACAACCGTACAGAACCAGTTGCATCAAGGAACGCTTCGTCGAGTGACAGTGGCTCGATCTCGGGCGTATAGCGATGAAAGATTTCGCGAATCTGTCGAGCGATCTGTGAATACCAATCCATTCTCGGGGGGAGGATGATTGCGTCGGGACAGAGTTTGAGTGCCTTCGAGGTTGCCATTGCGCTGTGCACCCCAAATTCGCGTGCCGGGTAGTTGGCCGCGGCCACCACGCCTCGGGATTCCGCAAGCCCACCAACGATCAGCGGACGACCGGCAATTTCCGGTCGATCGCGTTCTTCAACGGACGCGTAGAAGGCATCCATGTCCACATGGAGAATCATAAGCCTCGG
>CAJWGB010000300.1 GCA_913031625.1 uncultured Planctomycetaceae bacterium
CGACCTGCTCTTTCAGAGCGGAGTAGTCGTCGTCTTCCGGATCCACCATTCCGGTGAGAGACGCCTGAGTCTGCTCGAGTTGCAGCCAGCGACTCTCAAGGTTTTGGACGCGGCTCAGCATGTTGTTTGCCGCCTGCGTGTCTCCCGAGAGAAATGCAGGAGCCTGAGCCTGCCGCTGTGCTGCGGCCGCCTTTTCAGTTTCCAGTTCGTTGATACGGCTTTCTGCGGCGTCGAGTCGCTGTATCAGGGCCTGAACCTGATTGGGCGTGATCACCAGATCTTCAGCCATCGCATTGTTCACGGCTCCGATGCCGACAACCGCCGCGAGTGCTGCTGACGCCAGTCGCTTAAACAGCATTTGATATTCCTTCGTCTGAATACACATCGTGCAATGCAATCCGGTCCCACGGATTACGGAGATTTGCACGTGTTAAGGTTGTTAAGGTGAATCGTCAGTTCGCGCGGGTTGTAATGTTAAGACGGAAGGAAACGGGTCTCACGAGTGTGTTTTTTTAACATCCAGTTCTGGCTGCGTAGACTGGGCATTCTGGGAGTGTTAAGACTTCGGTTTTCCGGTTCAGATTGGGTAATCTATATGCCCGTTGAGTTCTTTAAGAACACAAAAGGATGCGTTGCTGAGTGTTAAGGCCGCGGGGTTTCAGTCACGTTCGTGTGCTGCCATCAATCTGCCTGCAGGATGAATTGGCAATTAGTCCCCGCCAAATGCTAATGGAATGGGCACTTTGCCCCATATGTGCCGCAAGCTGCTCGCGCGCTCATAACCCGTTGTTGCAAAACCAGTTGCGACGATTTGCAGGCTGGTTACAATAATCGAGCTGTCTCCAGCGTCGTTCTGGTGGCCTTCCTTCCGTTTTCCCATGCATTGGCGTACCGCGGACTTCATTCCGTTCCTTCCTGCTCGCCGATAAAACAGGGAAGACTTATTACCAGGCATTCCTCTTCGGAAAGAATGAACATGCTGAATCGTCGAAACGCCCTCCAGGGAATCGCTGGCGCGGGTGCTGCTCTGGGTGCCTTCTCAGGCCAGAGCCTGATGGCAGAAACTGCGAAGAATACAACGCCGAAACGCATCATCTTCTTCATGCAGAATCAGGGCTTCGATCCGGCAACCTGCATCCCAAAGGGAATGACGAGTAACAGCTCTCTGGCCGGGGCAAAGCTTCCCGAGCCAATGGAAGCTCTGGAGCCATACAAGGAGCGAATGCACATTATTAACGGCCTGCACGGAATGCACTGTACTCCGTCGCACAGTTCGTTCTTCGGTGCCCTTGGTGGCTACCGAGGAGGAGACGGTGTTCCGCCGAGTGGAGCGACCATCGACTACGAAATGAGCAAAGCGCTGCCGCAGACCCTGCTGCCCCATCTTTGCGTCGGAATGGATTCGATCGAAAACATGACCACCAAGCCTACCATTGCGACTCTGTCTGCAAGCGGTGCCGGTCAACCGATCTTCATGCACTCGAATCCGAATCAGCTGTATCAAATGCTCTATGGCGGCATTTCGTCAGGCGACATTCGACGACAGCATGAAGCTCGATCCAACGTGCTGAACCAGATTGAGTTGCTGGCTGCCGACAAAGGCAAGACGGTGCCGACAGCTGACCAGCAGCGTTATGGCCAGTATGTTCAGGGCTTCCGCGATGTGAATGGGCTGCGAAATCGTCTCGACACCGTCGCCGATCACCTTCGCAAATTCGCTCCTGAAGTCGACGAACGTTACACAAAGCCTGAGTTTGAAACGGACTGGCACGACTGCATTCTGGACCTTGGGATCTCGGCTCTGACCTCCGGCATCACCAACACCCTGACCATCGGTTCCGGTCGCGGCGAGATCTTCGGAGCATGGAAAGGGCTGGGTGTTGAACAGCAGGGCCACAACCTTGGTCATATGAAGCAGCCGGACAACCCCATCTGGATCAAGATTCGTCAGTACAACAGCCGCATGCTGGTTCGCCTGATGGAAGCTCTGGACAACATTCCGGAAGGCAGTGGCTCCATGATGGACCACACGCTGATCGTCTACACCAGTAACAATGCTGACAAGCAGCACACTAACGGAGCGAACTGGCCTGTCGTCCTGCTGGGTAACTTTGACGGTGCGTTCAAGACGGGCTGCTTTACACAGCTCGACGGCAAACGCCCAATCAACTCCCTGTGGGCCACATTGCTTCGTGCAGCCGGCCAGAACATTGATCGCTTCAATATGAACGATCAGCTGGCCCGCAAGTTTGATGCGGGTAACGGACCGCTCGGCGAAATCCTGGTGTAACGACACCTGACCTGAATCAACGGTCGAACTTTGTTTCGACCTTTGCCCACGAACGGCAGATGGCACAGCCGTCTGCCGTTTTGTTTGGTGCTCTGAATTAAACCCGTTTGATAGTTGTGGATCGACTCATGAGTCTCACCTCGCGCATTCACTCATGCCTTCTCGCTGTTTGCTGCACCACTCTTTGTGTGCAGGCAGCCGACCAGTTTGTTCCCGGCGAGAAGGTCAACAAAGACTATCAGTCCTTTGCAAAGGTCTTCCTGACAAACCACTGTGCCGACTGCCATGGCAAAGAGCAGCCCGAAGCTGGCCTGTCTCTGCACAACCTCGGGCCAATTAATGAGGTCAACGCGGCGGTTTGGAAGAGCGTCTGGGCGCAGGTCACATTGAAGGAAATGCCACCGGCCGATGTTGATCAGCCGGAGACAGTTGAGCGACTCCAGTTTTCAGCGTGGATCGTGCAGGAGCTGCAACGTGAGATGCGTGACAAGGGCGGGTTTCACGCTCATCTTGATCCGGACAAGGCAAACTTCGTTGACCATGACCTTCTGTTCGGCCCGCTGCCAAAAGGCATTCAACTGCGTCCGGCTTCCTCTCCCGCGCGCATCTGGCGTGTGACTCCACAGGAACACATCACTCGACTGAATGAGCTCATCAACACAGAGCCGGAATTCAATCCAGAGAAACCGGGCCTGCGAACTCATGGCGATGTTGTACCAACAAATCACGGAGGCGAACTAAAACTCTATTTCGGCACTGATCGTATCATTCAGTGGCAGGGCGGAACTGTTGCCTACGCCACGTCTGTCAAAAGCGTTCCGGCAGTGCTCTCTTCGGCTCGGGCACATGGCCTGGAAAACTATCCGGACTTCTACACCGTCAATAGCGCGGAAGCCACGCAGATCATGGGTGTCGCTGAAGACGTCGTCCGGTACATGGCAGATGGTCCACTCAGCATCGCAAAACCTTACCAGATCACAGATGACCCAAAGTCGATCGCTGACAAAATGAAGGGTGACCTGCGAGGTCTGCCCACAGCCCTCGTCTACAGCACAAAAATCGTACGGCCACTGACACCCGTTTATGAACTGTTCAAAGAAGAGGAAGTGACGGACGAGCGGATCAAAGCAGCCGTTGACTTCCTGTTTGAAGCACTCACATTTCGACCGCCTGAAGCAGATGAATCTGCGACCTATGTTGGCATCGTGAAACAGTCCATCGAGAAGCTTGGCAAAAAGGATGGTGGCGTCCTGGGACTGACCTCCATCTTTCTGGATCGTGACTCGCTCTTCCGTCCCGAACTGGCGGACGACGGAAAAACGGATGCACACGGCCGAGTGATGCTGCAGGACTGGGAACTGGGACTCGCCGTCAACCACGCGTTCAGCTACATCAAACCGGACGAGCAACTCAGAGCAGCTATCGCCGACGGCAAAATGCAAACACGAGAAGATGTCCGGCGTGAAGTCGAGCGGATCCTTGCCGACGATTCGATTCGCAAACCTCGGGTCCTGCGATTCTTCCGTGACTACTTCGACTACGACCTCGGCGGCTATATCTGCAAGGACGCGAAGGCACTTGGAGAAACAGGAGCCAGCAATCGAGGAACGGCTCACTATCGAGCCATGTTTGACGGGACCGCCAGTACTGATCGATTGATTGAACTGATTTTGAAGGACGACAAAGACGTCTTTCGCCAGTTGTTGACTACCGACCAGGTCGTGGCCACTCGAACGGACAACGTTTACTTTGGCAAACGAAATTCTCGTGAGGAAACGGCAGCAGCAGCAGCGGCAGCAAAGAAGGCCGCTGCCGATCAGATTGCGAAAGAAGAGGCCGAGTTCGAGAGCGCAAGGCAGGCCGTGGCAGATATTGAAACTCAGGTGGCTGAAAAACCGGATGATAAGAAGCTGAAACGAGACCTGACTCAGAAAAAGAAGGCGCTGACTGCAGCAAAGAAGAAGCTGGACGCAGGAAAGAAGAAACGCGGCGGAGCCAATCACAACGTCACACCGACAACTCTCAACGGCCCGAAGATTTACGCTCGTGTCAGTCGTCGCAGTTTCGGCAACGGATCCATGAAACCGGATCGAATTCTGGCGACTGTGCCGCAGGATCAGCGAATGGGCCTTCTGACTCATCCGAGCTGGCTGGTGTCCCATTCTGACGCCATGGACAACCATGCCATTCGTCGTGGACGCTGGATCCGCGAACGACTGCTGGGCGGCGGAATTCCGGATGTACCGATCACCGTTGATGCAATGCTTCCGGATGAACCGAACAAGACACTGCGGGATCGCATGCGTGTGACTCGCGATTCTTACTGTTGGAACTGTCACGCCAAAATGGATCCGCTGGGGTTGCCGTTTGAAATGTACAACCACGCAGGACTCTATCGCACAACGGAAAAGGACAAGCCCGTCGATACGAGCGGGGAGATTATCGCTTCCGGCGACCCGGAACTGGACGGCAAAGTAGCCAACGCACTGGAGCTGATTCAGAAGATTGCTGACAGCGAACGCGCGGAGCAGGTCTTTGTTCGTCATGCGTTCCGATTCTGGATGGGCCGCAACGAAACACTCAACGACGGACCAGTCCTGCAGGCAGCTCACAAGGCATACAAAGAAAGCGGCGGCAGCATGAAGGCACTGCTCGTGTCACTGCTGACGTCAGACGCATTCCTGTATCGCACCCTCGAGCCTGAACAGACAACCGCAGCCAAACAGGAAAAGTAGCCCGACTCTCCAGAGTCGGGCTACTTTCCGGTCTCGTTTACTCGGATGAAACCCGAGGTTACGCGCTGATACGCATTCTTACTGAACTGCTGCGACACATTTGAGTACGGTACCGATTCAAATACGGGTACCGATGCGCCCCGACATTTCTGTTCTGGCGGGGCAATCGGCTACACTGAGAGTAGCGTTCTCCCGGACGAGTAAGTCTGCCGTTCCGGCATCTCGTCAACTCACCGCCTCGGTTTGTGTGCAGGAATCTGTTAGATGACTAAGCCGTTGAACGCATCCTTCATGTGCCTGGCCTTGATTTGGCTTTCCATAAACTCAGCAGGTGCCTTTGCCGCAGACCCCACTGCAGAAGAACTGGCGTTTTTTGAAAAGAAGATCCGGCCGGTACTGGTCGAGCACTGTTACCAATGTCACTCGGCGGACAGTAATGATGTGCAGGGTGAGTTGTTGCTGGATACGCGTGAGGGAATCCGGAAAGGAGGGGTCTCGGGCCACGCCGTCGTGCCCGAGAATCTTAAAGAGAGTCTGTTGATCGAGGCAATTCGATACGGCGACGATGCATTAGCGATGCCGCCTAAGAAGAAGCTACCGGACTCAGTCATCGCTGATTTCGAAAAGTGGATCACGATGGGCGCGCCGGACCCGCGGGAAGGGAAAGGCGCTCCGTTCTTTAAGCCAGACTGGACAAAATCCAGAAATCACTGGGCATTCAAGGTCCCAACGCAACCAGAAATTCCGAGTGTCTCGAACGACTCGTGGGCAGCTTCAGCTATCGATCGGTTTGTACTGGCGGCACTGGACAAAGAAGGCATGAAGCCGGTCGGAGACGCAAATCGACGGACGTTGATCCGGAGGCTCTACTTTGACCTGACCGGGCTGCCACCGACGCCGGAAGAGGTCGATGCTTTCCTGAGTGAAACTGATCCAGATGCATGGCAAAGGCTGGTTGACCGGCTGCTTGCGACAGAGAGATTTGGCGAACGCTGGGGACGGCACTGGCTGGATGTGGCACGATATGCGGAGTCAAGTGGCAAAGAGTCGAACATCACATACCCACACGCATGGCGATATCGCGATTACGTAATCGACTCCTTTAACGCAGACAAGCCGTATGACCAGTTCATTCGAGAGCAGATCGCCGGCGACATGATGCCGGCAGAAGATGATCGGCACCGTGCCGAGTTAATTACGGCCACCGGCTTTCTGGCCATTGGCCCCAAGTCGCACAACGAAGGCAGTCGGTCTCAGTTTGCGGCCGATCTGGTTGACGAGCAGATTGAAACAATGTCGCGTTCAATGCTGGGGCTCACCATTGCCTGCGCCCGCTGCCACGACCACAAATTCGATCCGATTACGCAGACTGAATACTATGCCATGGCTGGCATCTTCCACAGCTCCTCGACCTCGTACGGTACAGTCGAGACGCAGGGCAACCGCAGAAACTCTCGACTCAGGACACTTCCCGTCGAAACTGCCGAAACCCCGGCAAGACCACTCACAGCAGAGTCTCGTGAAGCGTTGAAGAAAGTCGTAGCCGCCAGCAGAGAAGAACAGGCAAGATTGATTGTTCAGGCGAGGGAGGATCGCAAAAACGACACTTACGATTCGTTTACCTACTTCATCAGGACTCGACGTGTCAAAGATCGCATGAATGTTGCTGCAGCGCAGCTCAACAATTACACCGAAGACGGCACCGCCAAACCTCAGGCGATGGGAATGCGGGAACGTGGTTATGGACGCGGCACACGTCTGCTGGTTCTGGGGCAGGCTCGGCGTGCGAGACAAACGGTGCCTCGCGGATTTGTGTCCATCGTTAATCCGGGTTTCACTTTTCAATTCAGCAGGCGTTCAAGCGGACGACTGCAACTGGCCGACTGGATCGTGGATGACAGAAATCCGCTGACCGCTCGAGTCATGGTCAACCGGATCTGGCACCACCTCTTCGGACAGGGGCTGTTGAGAAACATGGACAATTTTGGCTCCACTGGTGGGGACCCGAGTCATCCGGAACTGCTGGACCACCTTGCGATGGAATTCAAAGAAAACGGCTGGTCGGTGAAACACATGATTCGAGAGATTGTACTCAGCCATACATATCG
>CAJWGB010000301.1 GCA_913031625.1 uncultured Planctomycetaceae bacterium
CATCGGTCGACAGCGAAAACTTCATATGTCGCGGGATGAAAACCTGTACTACCGCGGCGGACGTGAAATCAACGTATTTGACATCGGCTTCTGCAAAGTCGCCTCTGTGATCTGTTATGACAATCAGTTTCCGGAAATCGCTCGCATCTGTGCTCTTAAAGGAGCTGATATCATCCTGATGCCACATGCAGCCCGAGAAGGTCGCTGGACGGATGAGACTCAGGGCGATGCAAGACGGAAAGTCTTTGACTACTTCACCGGGTACCGTCAACGAGCACGTGAGAACGCCTGCTACTGCATCTTTGCGGACCAGTCCGGAATTGCAGGACGCGTGCCGGATCTGCCGGAAGATCACCACAATCAGCCACATCACCCCGGTGGCGCTATGATGATCAGCGCGTCGGGCCGCATCATGGGCCACGCCACACTGGACCGCATCTGCGATGAGATGATTGTCCATACGCTTAAGGCAGAAAGCCTGACACATAATCGAAGTCACCCGAACTACACACTCCGGACCCGCCGTCCGGAACTCTTTGGGGAACTGCTGGTCGATCAGGTGAGCGAATGAGCCCCCAAACGAGTGATACGAGCTCTGCGAGTGCAGCCTCGACTGACCAACACCTCAGACACAGGTAAGACCGTTCCGCCCTGGCGAAGCCAGTGCGTGCCAGTAACATTCAAACAGACGGCCACTGGTCGCCACAGTCTGCCAGACCTTCAATTGACTGTTCATACAAATAGCCCTCAACCCTCCTTTGATCGAACGGCGCCTGAAGGTGGATGTGAACTCGCCGATAAAGCCCGGACTCCACCCCCTCAAGGTCATCGAGCACTTCCAGCATTTCCGGAACCATCTCATAGATTTCGCCGGTGACCGACACTCCGTCCATTGAAACCTCCACAAGTCCGGGATATTCACCGCAGTCATAAAGCCGATATCGCTTCTCCGTGGCCGCCGTCCCCACGAACCGCGACGTCGACAGGAAGTCATGCAGTCGGTATCCCCTTTTCAGAGATCCATAAACAAAGACGAGCTTCTGATCCATGTCGGACTCCAACAAACAGCATTCCATGCAGATTCGCGTGCGTTACAGCGAGACGGACGCCATGGGACTGCTGCATCATTCCAACTACCTCACGTATTTTGAAGTCGGCCGCACGGAGCTGTTTCGAGCACAGGGAGGGAACTACCGCCACATGGAGGAGCTTGGTTTGTTCTTTGTCGTGGCCAGCATCAACGTGCGGTTTCGCAGGCCGGCAGGCTATGACGAGTTGCTGACACTCGACACAACCGTGACTCGCCAAACGCCTGCACGCATCGAACATCATTACGAACTAAGACGCGGCGACCTCGTCCTTTGCGAAGCCGACTCCGTAATCGCCTGCGTCAACTCAGATGGAACACCTGTACGGATTCCGGATGACCTCGAAACGCTGACAGGCGGAACCGGTGAGGCCTCGCAGGATTGAGTTCCGCAGCTGGCTGGTGGGTCACTGCGCAGGCGTATCCACCAGACCGGCATGGAACACATGCGCCTTCGACTGCCGGATCAACGACCAATTCCACCACGGCCGACAGAGAGCCCTGCGGATAGAACATCAGTGCTGTCGAGCACGCTTCTGTTGCAGAATACGACTGGCTTTCCCAAGGCGAGACTTCAGTCTCTCCTGCTCTTCGTCCACCTCAGGTGGCTCGATCGACACTCGTTCTTCCAGTGTAAACTCTGTCACTTCCGGCAATACGATCTCTCCGGTGATCAGCGCGGACAGCAGGCTGCGAGTACATTCCACAGCAGCATTGGACTCAACGAGTAACTGTTCCAGTTCTTCGTCCTCGACACCGGGCGGAAGAGCCGTCACACAGGCGGGACACCCCGCCTGACAGGGACATTCCTCAATGATGGTCTGAGCAAGCTTCAGAGCATCAGCAAAGACCTCAAAGATCTTCTCAGAGTACCCGACTCCGCCCTCAATCGTATCGAAGACATAAAGAGCACTCTTCCATTCACCAGCGCTCACTTCCGTCAGGCTGACATCGGTCTCGATATTCTTTTCATCACACAGACAAAGGCTGGGGGCCGTTCGTTTAAGTACATAGGCGAGCCCGTACAACGCAGCGCCGACATGCCGTTTATCAATCTCGGCGACTGCAACACGCCATGACACCGGGGGGTAAAGTGCGAAACCTGCCGTGTCATAAATAAACGGATCCAGAGTAATCGGACCGTAGCCGATGTTCTCCAGGGTTCGCTCGCGAATCTTCTTATAGAGCTTCGGCTGACGATTCACATTGATGTAGCCAAACTCCAGTTTCGCCCCGCCCTGTTCTTCATGCAGCGAGTACTCATCCAGAGACTCCGTAATCTGAACCCGGCTCTCCCAGACACATTCTGTGTAATAGTCAACATCCACCGGGTCAACACGGCAGAGTTTCTTTTCCAGGTCCAGTTCCATCGACATGTACCGACGGCCGAGATGCTGGTAGATGGCATCCCTGTAGAGTTCCCCTCGCGCACCGATCGGATCGATTTCACCAATAACTTCAGTGCCGCAGTAGATATCAATGTTGTAGTCAGTCATCCCACGCAGGTTGACGCCTTTGGCCGGATAGTCCTGCAGGGAATACCGCCAGTTACCGCGGTACTCCTTCAATGTTTCGTCTTCAATCAGCACCTCCAGGGCCGCAGGATAAGAGGGTTCCGGGAAGGCTGGTTCCTCCTGGCGAAGTGGGTGTTCGTGGGCAGCGCAGGGAAGATGCTGCAGCAGGATGTAAGGATTATCCGCGTTCAGCCATGCGCGTTCGATTGGAGCCTGCTGCAGAAACTCCGGATGGTTCACGAAGTACTGATCAATGGGGGTATCCCGCGCGACGTAGACAATGACTGCTCGGGATCCACGGCGCCCAACGCGCCCCGCCTGCTGCCAGAAACTCGCCATTGAACCCGGATGTCCGCTCAACAGACACAGGTCGAGATCTCCGATATCGATTCCCAGTTCGAGTGCATTGGTACTGATGATCGTATTGACCCGCCCTTCTGCCAGGTCTCGCTCGAGCTTCCTTCTCTCGTTGGGCAACAGCCCCCCTCGGTAGGGCTTTACTTTCTCCTTCAGGCCCGGGCGACCATCAGTGACAGCTCGGCAGAGTCGTTCAACCTGCTGGCGAGAGCGACAGAAGCAGATCGTCCTGACTCCCTTCGCTGCGGCCTCGCGGATCAGAGGAATACTGATTGAGTTAGGGCCTTTCCGATACAGCGCGTGACCATGCGACTGAACAACTGGGGGATTCACCAGATATAGGTCTCGTTGCGGTCGCGGAGCACCGTCCCGGTTGATCACATGGAACGGACGATCAAAGAGTGCTTCGACGTGCTCCGCCGGATTTCCAATGGTGGCGGACGAACAGATGAACACGGGGTCGCTGCCATGAATCCGGCAGGCACGTACCAGACGACGCATAACGTTGGCGACATGAGACCCAAAGGCGCCGCGATAAGTGTGCACCTCGTCGATCACAATGTATTTCAACCGAGACAGAAACGTCCGCCAGCGACGATTGTGATTGGGCAGAATCCCGGAATGGAGCATATCCGGATTCGTGATCATGAAGTCTGCCTGGTTTTGAATTCGATTCCGTTCTTCACGGGGAGTATCACCGTCAAAGGTGCCCAGACGCATGTCGGCTCCGGCTGCCTGCAACAGGCGTCCCAGCGTACCCTCCTGGTCCCGTGAAAGCGCCTTCGTCGGATAGAGCATTGCCACACCGAAAGGAGCGTCAGAGGTGACGTAGTCCTGAAGGATGGGAAGAAGGAATGAGAGTGTCTTGCCGCTGGCCGTACGCGAGACAAGCACAGTATCCTGCCCCTGGCGAATTGACTCGTATGCCTCACTCTGGTGCGAGTACAGGCTGGACATGCCGCTGGCCTGTAAAGCCTGCCGTAGCTGCGGCGCTAATGATTCCGGGAAGGAATCAAACTCCCCGTCCGTCGCTTCAATCACATTGTGACTGGCAATCTGATTGGCAAACCGCTGTTCCAGATACTCAATGACTGCGTCCATACTCACAACCGAACCTCCTTCCTGCTCGCTGGCAACTGGTTTTACCTGATCCACGCGGCAGTTTCCACGGGGCAACACACAGGCCAGCTGCAGTCGGTTGTACGCATCATTCGGGATGACCGTCGATTCAGGACAGACTGTTCAGGGGATGTGGCACCTAAAACTGTATTCAGTTGTACAGCACGTGTTCGATAAGTGGTATGTCCCGGTGCGAATTGCTTTTGGTGACAGCCTCATGATCCTGCATACGCGACGTTCAACAGCAGGGAAACCGCCTTCCCGTCTCGTCCTTTGGTCGTATCCCCTGACGATTGATCTAACCAGAGATTGGGGCAAAAACGCATAGCTCGGTCTGTAAACGGATGCATTTTACCGGTGAGCCAAGCATCTGTTTCCAAATGCCTCGCTTTTCCTCACTGCCCCTTCGGATTCCCAGTCTATCAACTCGTTGCGTCAATCCACGACGCTACAAATCTGTCAAATGCGCTCTAGCCGCCGCTGACGGGGGGGATACAGGCAACCTCGTCTGACTCCCGAAGCACACACCCACCGACTGCGTATTCGCCGTTGACCGCAAAAAGTAGTGCTGAACTCAGCCGCTCCAGATCCGGATACCGACCGACAAGCGCCTGCTTCAGATCATTCACTGTCCCACAATCCACAAGGTCCAATTCAGCTTCCGAACCGCCGACGACGTCCGCGACGACAGCAAAACATTTGATCGTCAGCTTCATGACATCAGGTATCCGGCCGGTTTTGATGAGAGCGATGACCGCAACTCCGGCATTAATCCGTAGGCCAATGCCAGAATCTTAATCGGATGGACGGTCGGAATTGAGGCCCCCTGTTCCATCTGCATCCGACATGTGCTGCAGTCCGTCATGCCAGCACTGACATCAACGGTCGCCATCTCCTGAATCAGGTCCTTTCCAATCTCAAGCGATTGCTCAAAGTGCTCAGCAGCGATTCCAAACATCCCCGCCATGCCACTGCACCCCTTCTCAATCTGCCGTACTTCCACGCCCGGAATCAGCTCCAGAACGCGATACAGGCCAGCTTCCGGCCCAAGCGCTTTTACATGACACGGGGTGTGATAAACGGCTGTCACCTCAACCGGCTCAAAGTCAGTTTTCAGACTGCCCTTTGCATGCAACTGCCAGAGAAATGTCCCGGCATCCTGAGTCCTCTGCGAAACGATGGCTGCGTCCTCGCTCGCCGACAACAACGGATACTCGTCTCTGAGACATAACGCGGCGGACGGCTCTGTACAGATGATGGGATATCCATCCCGGGCCGATTCGCTCAGGCAGGCAATATTCGCGTCCGCGACTTCACGGGCCGCCTGCATATCTCCCACTGCCACCATCGCCATTCCGGAAACAGTCTGTTGAGGCGGTATGTACACGCGAAATCCGTTGTGCTGAAGGATGCGAACAAACGCTTCAGCAAGCTCCGGGTCGTGGTGATTTGCGAAGTAGTCAACAAAGTACACCACGGTCGGCATACTTGTTGAAACATTCGCCGAGTTATGTTCGCTCTGAACACGTGGCGAATGAAGAAATGGTCGCTGCTGGAAACGTGGCAGTCGACGGTCACGAGCAATCCCAATCGTCTTCTGCAGCAAAGTGCGAAAAATCCCGTGTCGCAGCATGCGGTTGGTCAGTCGCCGAAAGCGAGACGCAAATCGGGTATATGTGTGGAACTTCGACAAGAGCCAGTCAGTCTTTCCCAGACCGTTCAACGCCACGTTCTGTGCTCTGGCTTCCAGCATCATGTGCGGAATGTCGGCCTCTGAAGGACACTCCAGCAGACACTGTTTGCAGTTGAAACAGCTGTCGAGCACTGCCCCGGCCGCACCAGAAGTCAACACGTCCGCAGATTCCTCCCCGGAAAGTACTCGTCGCAGCAGACTTGCCTTACTTCGCGGCGAATTCTCTTCCCGAGCCTCATGATGAAAGAACGGACACATGCGCCCCGACTCTCCCTGCGTGCGGCAGGATCCACACCCATTGCAGCGAATTGCTGCCTGCATGGCCGTTTCCTCATCCCAGCTCAACTGCAGAATCGGAAGCAGCGTCTCCGGGTCTTCCGTCGTGGATGGCTGGGTTACTGAGATCCGGCGCAGATATCGCTGAGTCAGCTGCCCGTCATTGCTGATAATCTTGTCCGGGTTTAGCAGGTACTGTGGGTCGAAGATCTGCTTGACCTGCTGGAACGTCCGATACAGCGGTCCGTACATCGAACGCAGAAAGGCAGTGCGTGACAGTCCGTCTCCATGTTCGCCGCTGATCGCGCCGCCCATCGCTCGAACATGCCGATAAAGGTCGCGTGCGATGGCTTCCAACTGGGGTCCCTGACTGCGATTCGGTACCGGCAGCATTGGTCGCAGGTGCAGCTGTCCGCTTGCCGCATGGGCATACAAAGTTGCCGTCACTTCGTGCTTCTGAAATGTCCGCTGCGCCAGCACCAGAAACTCAGAAATCGACTCCGGAGGAACAGCCACGTCTTCGACAAATGGCAGTGGTCGTGAATTCCCTTTCAACCCCGCAAGCAGAGACACCACACGTGCAGGCAGCCTCCACAGCAGATCAACTTCCTCTGCGTCAAGAGCCCGTTGTGTCACAGCATACTGAAAGGAACTGGCTTCCATCATCGACTCAGCCGTCTGAATCCTCTGTTCCACCTCGGCGCGGCTATGGCCATTGAATTCGACAAACAGACCAGCCTCGGCTTCCGGATGGACCACGCTTCGGAAGCGTGGATCATCGTCGCGACCAAGACTCAGCAGCCTGCGATCCATCAGATCGCAGGCCCCTGGTTCCAGAACCAGCAGTTGCTGCATGGCCTGAATGGCTGCATCCATACTGGCAAACATCAGCACCAGCGCGCCACGATTCGGCATCAGGGGCATCGTGTGCAGCGTCGCCTCAGTCACCATTGCGAGGGTTCCTTCGGAACCAGCAATCAGTCGGGTGAGGTCGAGCTGATCTTTCTGGAGCAGATTACGCAGCATGTAGCCGCTGGAGTTACGCAGCAAAACAGGCTGATGGTCACGAATGAGCGTATCCGCTT
>CAJWGB010000302.1 GCA_913031625.1 uncultured Planctomycetaceae bacterium
GACCGTGGAAACAACACGGTTTGCTTTCCGGAGATGCGTCGTGGCAACATTGGTTTATGTGTGGCCACACAGATCGGAAGGCATTCGCCATACTTTCATAAGCTGCCTGGCTGGGCGTCTCCCGAGCAGGCGTGGGCACAGACTCAGGGCCAGCTGGCATGGTATCGCATCATGACCGAACAGCGAGAGATGACTCCCATCCGAAATGTGGCTGAACTGGACGCGCACCTTGATCTCTGGCTAAATGCGCCCCCGTGTGATGACGGAACACCGTACGTGGTTGAGTCTCGAACACAGCCGGCAAAACTGCCAATCGGTTTTGTGTTGAGTCTTGAAGGTGCAGACTCAATCGTGAACCTCGATTATCTGGAGCGAAGCTACGAGGACGGCCTGCGAGCGCTTGGCCCGGCGCATTACGGACCGGGGCGGTATGCAGATGGAACGGACAGTGTTGGCCCGCTTCATCCCGCTGGCAAAGATCTGCTAAAGGAGATGGACCGCCTCGGTATCATTCTGGATGTGACCCACCTGTGTGATGAGACCTTTTGGGATGCTCTGGACATCTACGAAGGGCCGTTGTGGGCGAGTCATCAAAACTGCCGCACTCTGGCTCCATGGAATCGTCAATTCGCGGATGACCAGGTGCGTGCGGTTGTCGAGCGAGGCGGTCTGCTCGGTATGGCGTTTGATGCGATCATGATGGTGCCCGGCTGGACACATCTCAAAAGCCAGCCGGAAGACTTCCAGCTGAAGCTCCAGCGAATCTGCGATCACGTTGACCACATCTGCCAGCTCGCCGGCAGTGCAGCGCATGTCTGTGTCGGCACAGACCTTGATGGCGGCTACGGAACAGAGCAGACCCCCATGGATCTGACGTCGATCGCAGACCTGCAGTCACTGCCAGATCTGTTTCGTGCCAGAGGTTACACCGATTCAGATATTGAAGGATTCATGTACCGCAACGTTGTGGACTTTCTCAGGCGGGCATGGAAATAGTCCCTTGTTTAAACGGCAGCCGCAGGCGGAAGAGATTGTCTGCCTGGACGGCGGGACCACTATCGCGGACGTGGAGATGCGACAGAGGTTCCTCAGGACCTGGCCGAGTTTGCACTCAGGCACTCGGACGTCGAAACCATGCGAGCTCACACATGCCCGCAGGAGAATGCATCCACGTCCGTGCTCAAAAAAGCGGGCTTCGAAAAGACGGGTGATGGCATCGATCCTGGTAACGGACTTGTCTGGCGATGGGAATTACGGGGCACCGCTGAGGAATAGTTAAGACGCAGAATCGAGCAACTGCCCGTCCCAGGCAAACTCATGCAGATCAATCCGATGGCGATCATCGACTTTGACCCCTTCAAGGTTCAGCAACATGCGTTGACGTTTTTCACAATCGCCGCCGCGAACGCTGATCGCTCCCTGTGAATTCACAATTCGATGCCAGGGGACATCGGAGTCATCAGGCAGTTTCCCAAGGATTGCGCCGACCTGGCGGGCATTGCGCGGCAATCCGGCCGCGCGAGCAACCTGCCCGTACGAAGCGACCTTTCCAGTCGGCACCGCCCGCAGTACCTTCAGGATTCGTTCCTCACTGGTCAATTCTGTCATGAGGAAAGAGAGGCCACTGAAGACTCAAGGGCACTGAGGATTACTTCAGGTGCTGCCATACGGCCCTTGCCAATCTGTCCGCAACTCAGCCAGCCGTCTTCCGGCTCTATTACCCGGACTCCGTCTTCTCGCAGCTGAGCCACATTTCGCCGAACGGCTGGTGCATCCCACATATCGCAGTTCATTGCGGGCGCCACGTGAATCGGAGCACGGGTGGCGAGCAGTGTTGTCGTGAGCAGGTCATCCGACAACCCATTGGCCAGGCGCGCGATGCTGGCAGCAGTCGCCGGTGCGACAACGACAAGTTCGGCGCGTTGAGCCAGTCCGATATGTTCGCCCTGAAAGTGCTCCTGCGCCTGAAACGGGTGAGTGCACACCGGGCGTCGAGTCAGAGCCTCAAAGGTGACAGGGCCGACAAACTGATGAGCCGACTCAGTCATAATGACCGAGACGGCTGCACCTGCCTGAACCAGTTTGCTGCAGAGGTCTGCAGCCTTATAGGCCGCGATCCCGCCGGTGACTCCCAACAGGATTTCTCTGGACGTCAAAGCGGACACGGTGTCTCCCGTAGATTCGGTCACTTTGACACGTCGAACGACTATGTCAGATCGTCGATTCCCGGTCCTTCATCATCTGCCAGGAGGGCTTCCAGGCTGTCAACGGTTTCTGATTCGTCTTCGGCAATCTTGACTGTGCCGGACGTGTCGAGGTAAATCTTATCGTTCATGATTTCTGCGACCACGATCTGCATCAGATCTTTGGTCTGCATGTCTACCAGTGGGGTTGCTCCTCGATTCAGGGCAACCATTCGCTTCTGAACCAGGGTCGACAGCTTAAATCGGCCGCCTACCTTTCGAACGATCTCGTCTTCGCGAAAGTCGTCAAGCATTCTTTGAGGTCTCCTCCGACTTCAGGATCTCACAGATCTGGTTCACGGTCTGGTCAACACCGTCGGTTTCGTTGACGACCGAATATCGATACCTGTCTGCGTATTCTAATTCCCTGGCCGCTGTTGCCAGGCGTTTCTGAATAGTTTCTTCGTTTTCCGTCCCCCGGGCACGCAACCGTCGCTCAAATTCTTCCGGAGAGGGTGTCTTCAGGAAAATCGTAACAGCATCCGGATACTGCCGCATCACATTGAACGCTCCCTCCACGTCAATTTCGAGGAATGCCCATGCTCCCTGGTCCCACGCCCGATTCAGCTCAGTCCGCAGTGTTCCGTAGAAAAATCCGCTGGAAAACACTTCTGCGTGCTCAATGAAGTCATCCTGACCCAGCCGGACTCGAAATTCTTCATCTGTCAGGAAGTAATAGTCTTCTCCATGTTCTTCTGCTGGTCGAGGCGGCCTGGTTGTTGCAGACACCGACTTGACCAGGGGAACGGCTGACTGGTTCACGAGTCGATTAACGACGGTTGTTTTTCCACTGCCGCTGGGGCCGGAAAGAACCACAATTCTGTCAGTCATCAGTCCGGTATTTTCAGAGGGACGCGGGGTCACCGCTGTTTCTGCCTGAGTCATAATTGGTCGAGCTGAATGGACGCCTGGTTATTCCACGTTCTGCAGAATCTCACGGATACGTTCAATGGCTCCCTTCATTTCGACCACACTATGTGCAATCGTCACGTTATTCGCCTTGGACCCAATCGTGTTGATCTCCCGGAACATCTCCTGCCCAAGGAACTCAAGTTTTCGGCCCATTGATTTTTCGTTCGCCAGGAATTGACGAAACTGGTCGATATGGGACCGCAGACGAGTAATCTCTTCATTGATATCACACTTGTCCGCAAAGATCGCGACCTCTCGAATCAAATCGTTCTCAGAGACGTCTGACTCTGTATCGGTCAGAATCCTGCGGATCCGGTCGAGCATCTTTTCGCGGTAGTCTGCCACGACATCCGGGGCATGCCGTGCGACTTCATTGACCTGGGTTTCGATTGCAGTGCACTGGCCATCCAGATCTGCCTGCATAGACCGGCCTTCCTGCTGCCGAAACTGGTCAAACTGATCCAGAGCTTCCTGAACAGTTTCCTTAATCACCGGCCAGACTGAAGCCAGGAGGTCCGGAGTGACTTCCTGCTCGGTGATAACACCAGGCAGCGGCAGAAGTTCAGCCAACGCCGGTACCGCGGAATCGGTCTCCACCGCGATTCGGGAACTCTGTTCGAGATACCGTTGCAGAACCGCTGCGTCGATCGAATACCCGGATGATTGAGTGTTCAGGCGACACCTGACTGACAGGTTGACAGTCCCTCGAGCGATCTGGTCGCGAACCAACTGTTCAAGATCTGATTCAAATCGCGCAAGAAAGTCCGGCATCCGCATTGATACCTTGAGGTACCTGTTATTGACGGACTTAAGCTCGACGGCAACATACGCTGCTTCCGACTGGGAAGTTGCGTTGCCAAAACCTGTCATGCTCTGAAGCACAGGATTCCTTCCACCCGCTCGAGGCCGGTGCTGGCGGTTCTACTCAGACTTCTCCGGCGTTGTGGTTTCACCATCGCCTTCGGTGGCTTCACCATCGCCTTCGGTGGCTTCACCATCGCCTTCGGTGGCTTCGCCATCGCCTTCGGTGGTTTCGCCTTCGCCTTCGGTGGTTTCGCCTTCGGTGGTTTCACCATCGCCTTCGGTTGATTCACCGTCACCGTCTTCGCTTCCTGCTTCCAGTCCTCCGACGGCCGTACTTTCCTTTTCATCTGCAGACTCTGATCGAATCATAATGCCAAGTACGCCGGCGTTCACGACCCAGATCATCGCCATGACGGCAGTGATCTTCGTAAAGATATCTCCTGCTCTGACACCAAGCGCACTTTGTCCGCCCATGCCACCGAATGCACCGGCAAGTCCGCCTCCACGTCCGCGTTGAATCAGGATCAGGAGGATCATCAGCACACTAATGATGATCATCAGTGTGGTGAGGAGGCCAATCAGAAAATCACCCATGACAGAAGTTACTCCAGAATGAATCGCATTGTGCGGTCAGAATCACGCTCGCAAAAACTATCCGTTTGCGAGCGATCGGGCGGCATCAATGATGGGGATGAACAGGTCCGGTTTGAGACTTGCTCCACCAACCAGAGCACCGTCCACATTTGGCTGGCTCATCAAAGCCTCAGCATTGTCAGGCTTGACGCTCCCACCGTAAAGGATTCGCAACTGGTCCGCGAATTCTGAATTGTAGTGACCTGACACCCAGTTGCGAAGGTGCAGATGAGCAGATTCGGCCTGCTCAGTGGTTGCGGTAACACCAGTGCCGATCGCCCAGACCGGCTCATAGGCGATCACGATATTCTTCGCATCGTCTTCCGAAATATCAGCAAGTGAGCCAGCCATTTGGAGATCAAGCACCCATTCTGTGTTTCCAGCTTCTCGCTGTGACAGAAGTTCGCCCACACACAGTACGACTTTCAGCCCGCCAGCAAGTGCAGCCTTGACTTTTCTGTTGGCGACCTCGTCATCCTCCCCCAGCACGTTGCGTCGCTCACTATGCCCGATAATGACATAGCCACAACCAGCGTCCGTGAGCATTTCAACCGAGATTTCGCCGGTAAAGGCGCCACCCGGCTCAAAATAGACATCCTGAGCACCGAGCTGAACGGCACTGCCGTCGATCGCCCTGCCAACTGACTCAAGACCGGTGAACGGCGGGCACACCAGTACTTCCACCCCCGCCTCTTCTGAGGGCGAATTCTCTGCAAGGGCACCGGCCAGCGCTGATCCGCTCGCACGGTCGGTGTTCATCTTCCAGTTTCCGGCGACGAGAAATCGTCTCATGATCATTCCTGACATTGAGTGCCCAATCGGCTCAGAGCCGCATCCTGGGCGAACTAACCTGATGGCAAAGAAGGAGTTCCGGCAATTGCGGGCCGGAAAAGCGGGCATCCTACTGTGGCGGCATAACAGGTCAACTGCGATCAGACCGATTGCCGCCTTTCTCAGCCGTAGAGCCGTCAATCCTCCTGAATTCCGGACGAAAACAGCATTCCTGATCTCGAATCGCTCGTTCCGGGCCTGTTAGTGCTGGTTTCGCCTCGGAAGTCATGAAGTCCGCGGCGAATCGGGCCGTGCGGCCCCGGCCTTAACTTCCGGGTTTGCGCCGCCCCTTGCTAAGCGGGACGGTGATGCTCAGATCCTTTGCACCGACCTCGTAGAAAGCCGTTTTTGTCTCTTCACGGTCAGTCCCGGCATACCGAGTGACCTTCATCAGGACTTTTCCTCGAATCACGCGGCCAATCAGACTCTTGATACCAACCTTGTAGTCGCCCGGCAGTGCCGAGCGGCAGACATAGATCTCTTCTTTGCCTCGTTGTCCTCCATCTCCCTGTTTAACGAGGACTCCGCCATTTCGCGTCAGCTTCTTACGAAATGAACAGACACTTCCGTCCGGCTCGGTGACTGTCAGCTCAAGGTCTGCAGACCCGGCCCACTTGATCGACACGACAATATCTCGTGTGAGGGCTTCTTTGGTTTTGCTTCTGATCCGTTCTGCATCGTCCTTTTTCCCAGACTTATCAAGGTCCGCTGCGAGGCCCTTTAGTACTTCGACGGCTGCCGCATGTTTCTGAGCATATCCCGGACTCCAGATGAACCGGAGAGTTCCGGTCCGTGCCCATAAGATGTACTCCGGGTTCTTGGAGCGGTCGGCAATGCTGCAGGCCATCGTCCACATGGCGTCCTGCCACGGATTCCTGCGGGCAATCTCCTGACAGATATCCATGGCCTCCTTCCATGCCTGGAACTGCGACAGAACCGAGACGGTCACCAGCATCTGAGCTTCATTGCCTCCGGTAAAATCCACCCGAGAAAGAAGCACGCGATTGATGTCCTTTGCTGGCCGTCCTGCAACCGACATTTCGATCGCCAGTACGTCGTACATCCAGGGCTGGCCATAGTCGTTTCGAATGGCCGCCTGTATGGCCTCAATACACTCTTCGTACTGTTTGCGATCGTGAAGTGTCAGAAAGACGAGGGACAGAACTGAGCCTCGAAATGGAGTTTTCTGGTTCTCGAAGACTGTATTCCATCGTTCCGGCGACGACCCTTTGCCTGAAAGGACCTGTTTGATGAGCTTTGTGGCAGCTTCCTGATCCTGTTTATTGCGAATGGCCCTTAGCTTTTTGAGCGCTTCTTCACGTTCTTTGGACGGGCCTTCGTCGGCGCCCCGTTGGTTCGGTGGCTGCTGCGCAAGAGTAAGGGCAACCGGAATGAACTGCCGGCTGCCCCTGCTCGATTTTTCAGCGGATTCGTGTGACGTTTCAGTTACGGTTTTTTTTTGACGTCTTCCGCTGGAATGCTCTGGAAGCCACCACCGCCGAACTGTCCGCCACCACCACCGAACTGTCCGCCGCCACCACCGAACTGTCCACCACCACCGAACTGACCGCCACCACCGAACTGTCCACCAAAGCCACCGCCACCAAA
>CAJWGB010000303.1 GCA_913031625.1 uncultured Planctomycetaceae bacterium
AAGTACGCTTCCGTTGCCGATTATCGTGCGTCGCGATTTGTCGACAACCTCAGCAGTGATTGCGTAGTTATGGTCCGAATCACCATGACTGGCTTTTGCGGAAGCCGTATCGATATCAATCAGGAATTTGCCATCAGGGCCAATCTCGGCATCACCTTCAGCAATAATTTCCGGTGGATCGGCTCTCCAGCCCCGCCATGGTGGGATTGGCCCAAAGCACCCCCAGCGTTGCCACCCGGGATACCATTCGTAGTCCGGTGCAAACCACCAGTAGCCAGGTGCGTACAGCCAGTCCCATGTGGCGATCGGATACCAGCGAGTATCTTTGGCGGTTCGTTCAACCTTGTAATGAACTTTGGCTTCCGTCACAGGAGCACCGAAGTAGTACTTTGCTTCAACCTTCGCCTGAATCTTCTCGCCCAGCATGACAGGTTTCTCAGGAGCGTCGATCACAACTTCGTATTCCGGCTTGCGATACTCCTCGACCTTGAAACTTCCTGAGCCAATCTGCCTCAGCCGTTTCTCCGTATAAGTTTGTTTCTCGCCATTGACAGTTCGCTGCCGTTGCACGGTGGTCCGTGTACCGATCGCAATGGAATAACGACCGAGTGTGGCATCTGCGGGAATGGTCCACTCTCCGTCAACGCCCGCCCACCTGTCCGTGCGAACGTCTCGATCAAGAACAATATCTCCCTTGGGATTGCGAATCTGCAGGGCATAACTCCTGTTGGCATGGGCGGCATCTTCCGTTGTGTATTTCGGCGAACGAACCCACATGCGGAACTTCACATCATGGCCCGGTCGGTAAACGGGGCGATCAGTGATGCTGTAAATCCGATTGCTGTTAAATCTGAAAGGCTGAATCTTTTGTGGATTCCAGACATTGTTGAACCCGTCGTACGCCAGGCGTCCCTCAGCCGTTCTGGCGATTGTGAGCCAACGATATGTGCGATCCAGCTGAGTCGTTGCTGGAACACAGATGCCATCCTCATCGGTTCGCTCCGCAAATCGGCTGGTAAGAACCTTGTAGTTCCGAGTTCGGGCGACTCGCTCTGACCGCCACCCGAAGAACTCGAGGTCAGCTTTTGCAACCGGATTGCCTGTCACTGCGTCTGCAACGTAGTGCAGAGTCCCGGCTTCGGTCCGCTTGCGTGTAATCGCTGTGTCCGCGATCCAAATGACCATGCGAGCTTCGTTGCCGCCCTTGATTTTTGCTGTGACATACCATGCTCCTGCCGTCTTCAGTGGCGTTGTCACAGTCTTGAGAGCATCAAAGTGATCTTCCGGTGGCTCGAGCTTCAGGTTCCATGACTCGGCCACTTTGCCGAGGTACTTCTGTTCGTTGGACCGAATGATCTGCATGCCGACGTTCTCGACCTGTGTCACCTGATAGTCGACTCGAGCAGGACTGCTCTGCAGATAGTCTTTGGTCGCCTGCAACAGAGCTTCGATTTTGACTGGTCGAGCAGAAAAGCTGACCCGCTCTCCGTTTCTATATCGGACATCAAGAGTCGCCTCAGTGCCGGCAGGCTGGACACTCACATTCTGGAATTGAATCCAGTTCTTTCGAATCTGATCGATTCGCTTCTGTACGTTGTCGCGGTCGTTGCCGACTGCTGCAACCTCGACAACATCTTCGAGAACTTTGGCAGCCTGCGGATACTGATGACGATTCATCCGCACGGTAACCAGAGACTCCAGCGCTTGACGCTTCTGTCCGTCGTTCCGCTTTACGACCTTCCTGAGTATCGCGATGTGGTTGAACTCTTCGGGCAAATCAAACCGGCGGATTCCTGTTGCCAGGCGAGCCATGGTTTCCGTGTCTTTGAGCTTATGAACCGGAATCAGACCGTTCCCGGCGAAGGCATCCCTGTTGTCCGCATCCTCGTCTCGAACAACAGGCACAGGTCCGGCACTGGCAGAACTCACACCGAACTGAGACTGCAGAAAGGAGGCCCACTCAAGGTCCACTTCACTGCGTCGGCCCTTGTCGGAACGCGCCACCATTTCCAGGCACCACCTCCAGCGTTCGCCGTCAGTTTTGGCCGCGGCCCACGATTCCGGCATCTGGTGGAATACTGGGCGACCATCGGCGTCAACAGGAGCTCCGTTGTCGCTCCCCATCAGAAACCCGCGACCGAACTGCGTCGGGATGGAGAAAAGTCCTCTGCCTCCACCGAAGCCACCTGCTTCATCGTAGTCGGGCAGCTCATCAATGTCCGTCAGATCCTGGAGTTTCCAGGCTCCTTCCATTTGGACCTGTCCGATAATGTCAGCCTGAAGACGGTACGTTGTGGCTTTCTCTTTTCCGCTGGCAGATTTGTCCTTCTCCATGAGCTCAACGGTACGAACAAGCAGTTGCAGGGCCCGGACTCGATCTCGAGCACTGGAGGAAACCTGCTTGCCTCCGCCACGGCGGTAGCCACGTTCAAAGTCCCCGGCAACCAGGAACCCCATGTTGGGAACGCCATGACGCGTCAGAAGCTCCGCGGATCGATGCAGTAAACGCCAGTTATCACCGTGGGCCTCAACCGCGTCCTCAATCAGAGCATCGAACTCTTTCACTCTGTTGACGCGTTTCAGACAATCGACCGCGTTCTTCAGGTCGTCTGAAAGCTCGCGATCCTGGTTTGAGCCGTCCAGGACAAGTTTGCGAAACTCGGTGTAGGCCTCGGCAAAGTTGTTCTCCTTCATCAATTTGAGAGCATTATCCCGGTCGCTGCCACGCTCTTTCGGCAATACCGCAGCCGCCAGGGCGGCACAGGCCAGCAGGCACACAGTGATGGGAACTCGGAATTGACGCATGATGGGTACTTTCAACGAATGTTGAGTGATCTGACTGAAAGAAAGGTATCTGGCCCAAAGGCAACACACCAGCTCATCTGGAGAGCGAAATAGCCTGAACGGCTGGCAGATTGGAGAGTCCCGCTCTAACGACTCGCAGCTTTAGAGGCTCGCATCTGGGTTTCGTTCAGAAAATCTCCCGAAATTTCTGAACCGCCACATTCCTCGATCTGAAAGACCCCCAACAGGATTTCCACTCAGAAGTTCGAAGAGCCTGACTGCGTTCAGCCAGAACCAGAGCAACTCGGGCCGGAGATGCGGTACCGCTCATTCAAACACTGGCCACGTTTACCTGCTGATCCCGGCATTCATTTTTTCGGGGTGACCCGTGCTTTAAAGCGTTCAGCCTGATAGAATGAATCCCGCGCCGTAGTTCTTCCTGCCAAAAAATCCCGCGCCGTAGTTCTTCCTGCCAAAACATCCCGCGTCTTATGATTATTCAATGCCAGGAGTGCGACCGGAAGCTCAAGCTTCCTGAGTCCGCAGAAGGTAAGAAAGTGCGGTGCCCGTCCTGTAGCGCCGTCATTCCCGTGGGAGGCGATTCGGCCTCTTCCCAAAGATCACGAGGCTCCTCCGCCGCGCCGAGTACACCACGACGAAAGAAGCAGAGTCGTCCAACGAAGCGACGCCCGAAAAAGCGGCAGCCAACCGACTACGATGAGTATGACGACTACGACAGCGGTGGCGGCCGCGGGTACGACGACTACGATGACGATGGCTACGGTGACGGATTCGGAGATGATTACGACGATCCCTATGCCGCTCCGCAGACGTCTCGCGGAACACGATCGCGAAGAAGCCGCGGTCGCTCGTCATCCAGCCGCAAATCCGGATCCGCTGATGCACTCCGCACGGTGGGCCTGGGCCTCCTGTTCTATGGCGGTGGCCTGGCCGCTCTGATCGGGATGTGTCTTCTTGGTGGAATCGGAATGGTCGTCGCAGCAGCGGCGCAGGTACCTGCGCTCATCGCGTTGGCCGGTCTCGGCATCGGGATTTCAGCACTATTATTCGTCCTCGGTGCAATCGCTGGACAGATCATGTGCATCTTCACGCCGGACAAAACGGCGAAAGGATTCATTATCGGTTCGCTGGCCTGCTGGGTATTTTCCCTTGGGTTCAGTTTTCTCTCCAGTCCGAGGCTGGGTGGCGGAATGGATGCATTTGGGCTGTTGGGATCGCTGTCCCACATTGCATCGGCGATTCTGTTCATGCTGTTTCTACGATCAACGGCGCGGTTCGCGGGCCTCGACAAACACGCCAGAACAGCCACCATCCTGCTTGTTGCAGTCCCAAGTACAATGATTCTTGCCTTCGGCACAATTGCGACCGTGGGAGCAATGGGAGCCGGTGGTGGGGCGGCCGGGTTCCGGACGGCCGGAGCAGCTATGGTCGTCATCGCTGGACTGCTCGGGATTGCGATGCTCGTCTTCTTTGTCATGTTTGTCGCACTGCTGATTCGAATGGGACTCGATCTCCGAAGCGAATAACTCAAACTACAAAAGGACTGTGATGGACCTCTCAGGATGTTCCCGACGTAAGCTGCTGCAAAAAGCCGGCATGGGAGCTGGCCTGCTGGGACTCAGTGGACTCCTTCAGGACGAAGGCGTTCTGGCGGAAGATTCATCCGATCCACTCGCTCCCAGAGATCCTCATTTTCCGGGCACTGCCAAACGAGTCATCTGGCTCTTTATCAATGGTGGTCCCAGTCACGTCGACACATGGGACTACAAGCCGGCCCTGGAACGCCTCGACGGCAAAGAACTGGAGGGCTTTGATCGCTTCACCGGATTCTTCGCCGGCTCCGTCGGTCCACTCATGAAATCGCCGTTCAAGTTTGCTCAACACGGCGAAAGCGGAAAATGGGTTTCTGAGATCTTTCCGAATCTGTCCCGCCATGTGGACAAGATGGCATTCATTCATTCGGGGCACACCGAATCGAATAATCACAGCCCGGCTCTGTTCATGATGAACACCGGCCTGCCACGAATGGGATACCCCTGCGTGGGATCATGGGTCACATATGGTCTCGGCAGCGAGAGTCGAGACCTGCCCGCATTCATGGTAATGTCAGACCCCAAGGGACGAGGCCTCCCCAAAGGTTATTCGCTCAACTGGGGAGCCGGTTATCTTCCCAGCGTCTACCAGGGGACATGGCTGAAGCCAACCGGTGCTCCCATCGACAACCTTCAACGGCCGCAGGACCTGTCATCCGCTGCCCAGCGACGGCAACTCGATCTGCTCGCCCGCCTGAATCGGGAACATCAGGAGCGTCTTCACGCGGAAAAGGATCTCACCACCCGAATTGAGAGTTTCGAACTGGCCTACCGCATGCAAATGGCCGCTCCGGAAGCCCTGGACATCACGCAGGAACCAAAGCACCTGCAGGAAGAGTACGGGATCGGTGACGACCGTTGCGGTCACTTTGCAAAACAGTGTCTTGTGGCACGTCGAATGGTCGAACGTGGCGTGCGGTTCGTTCAAATCTATTCCGGCGGAATGGAGAATCAGCGCAGCTGGGATGGACACAACGACATCGTCGGAAACCACAGTGGGTTCGCAGGAGAAACGGATCGTCCGATCGCCGGACTGTTATCGGACCTCGAATCTCGAGGAATGCTTCAGGACACGCTTGTAATCTGGGGCGGTGAGTTCGGGCGACTACCTGTTGCCCAGAAATCAGCAAAACCAGGTCGCGACCATAATCCTCATGCCTTCACTTACTGGATGGCTGGCGGCGGCATTCGCGGTGGCACCAGCTATGGTGAGACAGACGAAGTTGGCCACAAGGCAGCCGTCAATCGTGTCAGCGTCAACGATTTGCACGCAACCATTCTGCACCTCATGGGGATGAACCATGAAGAGCTAACGTATCGCCACAACGGTCGAGATTTCCGACTCACAGATGTGGCCGGTCGAGTGATCAAAGACATCGTCTCCTGATCACCGCCCGCAGGCACGCAGCAGGCGTGAATTCCTGATGCCTTCCTGCCACAATGCACCAGCTACACTCCCTCCACCTGCCGGGCCCCTCCTCATGCCACGTCTTTCCAGCTTTATCCTATTCACAGCCTGCCTGCTCCTGACCGGATGCCTTGAGTCGGACACCGCCAGCAGCGTGACATCAGATGATTCCCCGAAAACCAGCCCCGTCGCACAGGGTGAACCTGCCGAAGGAGCCAACGACATGAGTGAAGAGAAAGAATATCCACCGGCACCGGAAGGAAAGGTTCTGCGACACGCCGTATTCTTCTCATTCCGAGACACAACCACGGAAGCGGAAGTCCAGGAAGTCGTTGACGCCTTCCGCGCACTGCCCTCAAAAATCGATGCCATTATCGACTTCGCATGGGGCATCAATAACAGCCCGGAATCACTGGACGACGGATTCACGCATTGTTTTCTGCTGACGTTTAAGGATGAAGCTGGCCGCGCCGAGTACCTGCCTCATCCTGAACACAAGAATTTCGGCAAAGTGCTGAGCGGCAAAAACGATGGCACGTTTGTGATTGATTACTGGGGGGACGAAGGCGAACCTCTGGAAAAGGAACTCAAACACGCGGTGTTCTTCCGCTTCACAAAGGAAGCTGCCAAGGAAGACATTCGGAAAGTTGAAGAAGCATTCGCCGCTCTGCCATCCAAAATTGACGCAATCAAGCGGTTCGAATGGGGGACCAACAACAGTCCAGAAACAAAAGATGAAGGCTTCACGCACTGTTTTATGGTGACCTTCGACTCAGAGGAAGGCCGCGCCGCCTATCTCCCGCATCCTGATCACGAAGCATTTGTGCAGATCCTGAAGCCACATCTTGATGCACCGCGAGTTCTGGATTTCTGGGCACAGAAGTAGCGGAAACGTTCGACTCAAAGGGCAGGTCGCAGAAGTTTCCCAAAACGCTCGCCGGTTTTCGAGAGCGACTCAGAGAGGACTGATAGGTCCTCGCGGCCGTTTCTCCTCTCCGGCGATTATGTCGCGCAAAGAGACGATTAGAACGCATTCAATTTGAGTTTGGCGTCTCCCTGAATGGAAACCCAAACTGTGAGCGAGGGATCTGTTCGCAGAGGCAACGTTGTCCCCCGCTGACCTGAAAATTGCCCATCGTTGCCACTGGTTGCGCGATTGGCTTTGCTGCAGGAAGTGCCTTTCATGAGCGGAAGTGCGCAAGCACTC
>CAJWGB010000304.1 GCA_913031625.1 uncultured Planctomycetaceae bacterium
CGCGTGCGAAGAGGATTATCTTTATCTTCATGCAGGGTGGTCCCAGTCACGTCGACAGCTTTGACCATAAGCCGGACCTGATCAACTCGGCTGGCAAGTCCATCGATTTCACAGGTGTCCGATTTGGCACCTTTGGCAAAGTCAGTCAGCGGAACCTGATGCCGCCACTGTGGAGGTTTCGTCAATACGGCCAGTGCGGTCAGCACGTCAGTGAGCTGTTTCCGCATATCGCAAACCATGTGGACGACCTTTGTTTTCTTAAGGGCATGCATACGGAAGGTGTTGCTCACGGACCTTCGACTCTGTTTCTGCACACAGGAGCGACCAACCTGGTGCGTCCGTCACTCGGTTCATGGCTGATGTACGGTCTGGGAACGGAGAACCAGAATCTTCCCGGCTTCGTGCAGCTTCAGCCGTCCGACACCAAAGGCGGCCCAAGAAACTATTCCAGCGCGTTTCTTCCGAGCGTTTATCAAGGGACGGCAATAGGGAGAGCGAATCGGCCTGTGAGCGAGATGACGATTGATCACATTCGGAATCCAGGTCTGAACGCAGATGAAACAGAAGCTCGGTTTCGCCTGACTCAGGCGTTGAATCAGGCTCAGGTCGACAGGCGATCTCAAACGGACACCAATCTGGAAGCCGTAATTCGCAGTTATGAACTTGCATGGCGCATGCAGGGAAGTGCGCCGGCAGTGCTGGATATTGCAAAGGAGTCAAAGGCGACTCAGGAGAGATACGGCATTGGCAGCAAGGCCACTGACGCGTTTGGCCGGCAATGCCTGATGGCCCGACGGCTGTCTGAGGCGGGCGTGCGTTTCGTGCAGGTTAACTACTCCGATGAATCGCCAAATCCCCGCTGGGACCAGCACAGCAACATGCCGAAACATATGGAGCATGCGACAGCCACCGATAAGCCGGTTGCCGGGTTGCTTCAGGATCTCAAAGATCGTGGACTGCTGGAGGACACGATCGTCTGGTGGGGCGGCGAGTTCGGCAGGACGCCGTTCAGTCAAAGTAACAATGGCCGTGACCATAATCCTCGCGGGTTCACTGTCTTCCTCGCAGGCGGGGGAGTCAAACAGGGCTTCAGCTACGGTGAAACTGATGAGATCGGACATGAGGCGGTCACCGGAAAGGTGCACATGCACGACCTGCATGCCACCCTGTTGCACGCCCTGGGTCTGAACCACGAAAAGCTTACTTATCGTTATGCCGGTCGGGACTTCCGACTGACGGATGTATTTGGAAACGTCGTGCACGACATCTTTGCTTAAAACGGTTCCCAATGAGTTTGGAGGCGATAGAAGATGGCCCGGAATACCTCAAGACGCTGGTTCCTGGAGTCCGGTCTGGCGGCACTCGGCGGCCTGACTCTTCCCGAGTTAATGCGGCTGCAACACCTTTCTGCTGCTGAAAACGCGGGTGCGTCAAAAGGCAAAGCCGTTATCCTCTTTTGGTTGTCAGGCGGCCCCAGTCAACTCGACATGTGGGACCCAAAACCGGACGCACCGACCGAGATTCGTGGTCCCTACGGCAGCATCGCAACTGCACTGCCAGGAGTTCGATTCTGTGAACACCTGCCGATGCAGGCATCGATTGCAGATCGACTGTCCGTTATCCGTTCGGTTGATTGCTCGGCAAGCAACCACACACCGATCACGATGCAGGCCGGCAACCCGCTTGCTCGACGCACCAACGATGGTCGCGATGGAGGTGGGTACCCTTCCATGGGGTCCGTCGCAGCAAAGTTCCGCGGCCCGAACGATCCGGACCTGCCGGCTTTTGTAGGTCTTGCCCATTCATGGACATCAGACGTCTGGGAAGCCGGTCACATGGGCTCCGCGTTTGCCCCTGTGAAGGGAGCCGAACTCAAGGGTCGGTTTGGTCTGCCACAGGGAATCGAAGTTGATCGATTGAAAGCTCGCCAGAAGATTCGGCGTCAGATCGATCAGTTTGGCAAGACAATCGATAATGACCAAACACTCGCGCGGACGGACCGATTTACGCAACAGGCATACGACCTCGTGCTCTCCGGCAAGGTTCAGCGAGCATTCGCTGTGGAAGAGGAGTCGGCAGAGACCCGTGCTGCGTATGGTCCGGAAAGCATTGCTCAGAAAGCACTGCTGGCTCGCCGACTGGTTGAGGCGGGTGTGACCTTTGTCCTTGTCAGCGGTGCCTGGGGCTACTTTGATCACCATGGAGATCAGGTGCGCTGGGGCGGGATTGAGAAAGGTCTGACTCCCCTGCTGCCACGTGTCGATCGCGTCATGCATGCACTGGTCACAGACCTTGAACAGCGGGGCCTCCTCGATGACACGCTGGTGATGATGATGGGTGAGTTTGGGCGATCCCCCGTCATCAATAAAGATGCCGGGCGAGATCACTGGACGAACGTGATGTCCATGATCATGGCGGGGGGAGGTTTCAACCACGGGCAGGTCATCGGCTCAACAGATCGCCGCGGGGGTTCCATTGAGTCCTCCAGCGTTCGTCCACAGGACCTCGCCGCCACCACGTTTCGACATCTGGGAATCGACCTCAATGCTCACTGGACGAATAACCAGGGGCGGCCCATTCCGATCGTGGCCGAAGGCGGTCGTCCGATTCCGGAGCTCGGATAGTCCGGTATTCAGGAGAATGTCGCCGCACGGTTACCGCAGGTGACTTTGTACCATGGTCGTTCGTTGACGCCCGAGTCCCTGGGCAATCTGTTGACCGTTTCATAGCGGAGCGGCGCGAGCCGCCCGGCCGAGTGCCCTTACGAGTTGGCTGCCTGATTGGTCAGTTCGAAGTCGGAAGGTGGTGCGGCCGGAGTGCTTGTGCACTTCCGCTACGAAAGGCGATTTCTGCAGCAAAGCGAGGCGCTGCAACCATTGATAACGATGGGGCAATTTTCAGATCAGCGAGGGACAACGTTGCATAGGCGCACAGATCCGTTGCTCACACTTCGGGCGTCCATTCAGGCAGACGCCAGACTTAAATTGATCAGGCTCTTTGTCCTTACGAGAACGGATTCATACTGCACAGAGCGCAGGATTTGAAAACTCGAAGTGTCATTGAGGGATCGTCTGATCGAAGCCGGAGAGGGTCCGGCGACCGTGCGATCATTGGCAATCTACCAACTGCTCGTGCTGATTCCGGAATCAAATGAGCTCGACGACGTGCCGCTGGAGAACGACGAAGAACTGACGGAGCCTGATGAACTCCCAAACGTGGACCTGCCAGAGGAACTGCCTGAACGACTGCCGAAACCACCGAATGAGCTGCGGGACGATGAGTTACCCGAAGATCCAAAAGCAGTAAGCAGGAACGTCGAGTCCACCAGGCTGCTTCTTCTGCGTCGCGCCTCGCGTGCCCTTCTGCTGCGTTCCCGGTCTCTACGGACGCGATTCGCTGCCGCTTTGGCCGTGGCCAGTTCTCCTCTTGCCGAAGATTCTGACTGGTCGGCCAGACGGATTGCCTCTACGTATTGCTGACGTTTCAACGCCGACTTAGCCTCGCTGAGTTTGTAGGCTGCCACTGTTGTGTCTGCCGAGCATCCTTCACGATAAAAGCGACGGGCCTCCTTAATCTCGCGATCCGCATCGTCGATCTCCCGATTTGCCTGAGCTTTGAGTTGGATATCTGCGCGAGCGAGTTCCTCGCTGGCGGCAAGCAGTCTTGCAGCATTCTGCATGTGTTCGCGGAGAAGCGGCCAGTCGGCGTTTAAGGGATCCACGGTGTCGAACATTCCGAGAGCTTCGTGGGCCTGCTGAAACTTACGATTGGCCGCCGGGCGATCGGCTACGTTGGTGCTAAGCAGGCGGTCGACACGTGTTTCGTGCTGCTTAAGCGCCTTGTGTTCTGTTGTGACCTGATCTCGGAGCTGCACCAGGTCATTCAGGCGAAGTCCAACAGCGGCAAGGCTCTGACGGGCAGCATTCAATCGGAGCTCGGCATGTCTGAACGTACGAGCAGCAAACAGGTATTTTTGATTTTCACTGTCTGAGAGCGTGATTGCTTCCGTGAGAGAGTCTCGACAGTTGTTGATCTCCTGCCGGCCGAGTTCGACCGCTTCATGGACATCAGACCAGAGTGCCGGAAGGAATTGCTGTTCCAGTTGCGCTGGCGCATTCTCAGCGGCGGTGACCTGTTCGGCGATCTGATCACACATCGCGGAGAGTCGATCTTCTGCTTCGTTGCAGTAGCTGCGAGCGGTCGTCAGCTGCGTGAGTTGCTCTTCCGCCTGCCGTACGGCGTTCGCTGCGTCATTCAGATGGACGGCTGCTGCGTCCGCGTCTCCCAGATTCAGGGATTCAAACGTCTGTGTCTGAAGAGACTCTGAACGTTCCAATGAGGCGTCAGGGTTAGTTTCCGCTTCTGCAAAACTGCAGCCTTCAGCTGCCAGCTCATGTTTGCGTCCGACCTGAGCCGTGTGCATTTCGGTCACTTCATTGAGGTTGTCGTTAAGCTCAATGACACGGGCTGACCATTGTTTGACCGTGGCGACGTGGTCATGGATCTGCGTGTATAAACTGGTGGCGGAGATCGGATCTGAAACACGGAGCGCTGCCACTTGTTCACGATCTGTGATCACGGTTTCAAGCTGCTCGGAATAGCACCTCGTCGAGAGTTTTGTGTCGGCGTGTTTCTGCAGTTGCTGTGCGACTTCGGCCTCCGCAGATCGTAGCGCTGAATCGGCCACTGCACATTCTTCATGCGCATTTGCGAGGTGTTCAATAGCAGCCTCACAGTCAGTCTTAAGGGACTCGGCAAGGTCATCGACGGACGCGGATTCAATCAGCTCGCCAGCCTTCCGGAGTCGCGCTCTCCCGAACCAGCTCTCCGACCGAATCTCTTTCTCTGCAGTCTCCCAGACCTCCATCACGTCGAGCCACTGTGTTCGGAGAGACTCCAGTGTACTTTGGATTTCGTCATAGAGGTCGAGAGTCTTTCCAGTCATCTGTTCCACATAGTCCTTGTCCTTCCACGGCAGGTGGCGATGTCGTTCTCGTACCTGATCAATTCTGTCGCTCAACATAACCGCCTTCGTACGAAATTCGCTCTTCTGTGCAAGGACGTCTGCTTTGAGCTTTACGTGCAGCCAGCGGAGGAACCCAAGGACCAGCGCGATCGCTGCGACAATGCAGGAAAGCACAATTGCCGGCACTGTTCTGGTCATGTGGATGTGACTGTCTGCAGCTGCTTTCATCTCCCCCGTTACATCACGGATTGACTCAATGGCTGTGTCAGCGGAGCGGACAGCAGCCGCGTAGTGTGTTTCCTTCGTGGAATCGATATTGTTCACTGCCTTTGCGATCTGAGATTTCCGAGCGTCCCATCGTCGTGGGTCCAGTCCCAGTTCTTCCATCCGCTTATACTGATCCTCCCATGCTGCGGTGGTGGTCTCCAGCTCTGCCAGTGCTGATTCCAGACGCAGGTGGTCCTGCGGAATGTTTTCAGCTTCACGGCGCAGGACAGTGAGTTTTGCCAGCAGAGTCTGACTCTCGATGACCGCCTGACGAGGTTCGTCATCTGCCATGGTTTCTATGCCTGCAGCCTGTACGCGCAACTGGTCAAGAGTCTGGCCCTTGTTGCCGGTTGCATGTGCCTGCTCACTCAGTTCCTGAAGTCGGTTCTCCAGAGTCAGTGCATCGGCTTCAAACTCTTTGAGAACGGCCAGGGCTGCGTGCTGGCGTTCCGCAAAGTCAGTGAGTTCGTCCCGGATGGTTCGTAGTGCTCGGATAGCCTTCCTGGCTTCCGCAAGTCGGTTCACTGGACTCTGCGGCGTCTCACGTTCCAGTGTTTTGAGTCTGGCCTGAACGGAGGTCAGTCTGTCCCGAGCGTTGTCGCCTACTGCAGTCGACAGATTCCAGTCATTGATCTCAGTGTCGATCTGCGATGCAAGGCTCCGAGCACTTGCCAGCGTGCTCGTGGCGTCCTGCTCCATTTTGGCAATCCGCGCCAGGCTCTGCTGACGCTGTCGTGCTTCACGACTGTCAATCTCGGACACCCAGGACTCAATGCCGCGAATCAGCTCTTCCATTCCTTCGGCGTGGTTTCCGGCACGGGCATGTGGAATGAAGGTCCGCTGAACAATCCGCCGATCAATCGCCTGACCCTGTAGCCCGTACTTCTGCTGCAGGACCGTGCCTGCATTCACGGATAATTGGCGATTTTGAATTCCAAGGACGATCAGGACTGAGCGGTTTGGGTCCAGTGGCAGGTTGCGAACTGCGGACGTTCGTTTCCATTGCTGATAGAGGCGGCCCGTATAGTCCGGCGTTGCACGAGCCCCTTTTCCAGTGCTGTTGACAACGACGACATAGTACGACTGTTGCGAATTCGCGTGGGTCTTCTGAATGAAGTCCTTCAGGCCCTGCCATGGCTCGGGCGCAACTCCAGAGAGATACAAGTTGTCCCCTGTGAACTCCGGGAATGGATCGGCGGCTCTCGCTGCGGACTGAATGAGGGTGGCGAGAATAAAAAGAAAAACCAGACGGCTCATGGGCGGTTCCTGTGTGCGATCCAGGCATGGACGGCGATATGGTGCGCACGTTCACTGGTTTGTGCAATTGCTGAGAGCCGAACACCGGGTCACAAACCGGAATACCGCATTCCGCCCTCTTGTGCGTGTTCTTGAAAATCAGGAACGCAGACCGAGAGCAAGCGGATGAATGTAGTTTCGAGGTGACTCGATATCGCTGATCAGTCTTTTACACCAATTTCGCCATGAAGTGGACCACTGTGGCCCCCTGAGTTCGTGAGAATTGAAGGGGAGGGTGAACAGACTCTGGGAACAATGTCGTTTTGTCGTTGCCGCGCTGAGTCAGGGCACGGCGTGGAGGACTTCCTCGATGCCAGGTTCATCCTTTTGTGCATGGATCTGCAAATCAAAGAAGCCGGAGCCGCCACGGCCTTTAAGAAAGAAGCGGGCCGAAATACTGTGGCGTCGTTTTCGGATGAACTCAGGTCTACTCCACTCGCCCAACGTCCCGTCATCGCCTGGTTGACGTTCAT
>CAJWGB010000305.1 GCA_913031625.1 uncultured Planctomycetaceae bacterium
AAAACGAGTATCCTCAGTCCCAATTGAAAAGTGGAGTGATTGTGGCGGTTCTTGAAATTCATGACGCAGATCTGGCTCTCGAGTGGCTGGCGCAGAGTGCCTGTTTTTCGAGCGTTGGGCCGCTTTCAATCGCCCGCACGAAGCTGTCACTGTCATGGTTTTCGCAGCTCGCAGCTGCGGACGAGCCTCTTTTGCCCATCGGGATAGTTGGCGACATCGGGCACCTGGTCTTTCCGCCTGATCCCTCCGATCCGCCCGTCCAGCCGTCGGTGATTGGGCTGCCTGCTGACCTCAAGCGGGCCTACGAAGACTATTTCCCAGGAAGGCTCTACGCGGATTCAGCCTTTGAACGCGGTTCGACGGCACTCGCACGTTATCGAGACGAGGATCGCATTCGAGGACTCGCGTGGACCGCTGCGACGATCAACTCGCGACTGGGCGCTCACGGCATCCGGACATTGCCGTCCGTCACGCGCAAGGTCTGCCGATTGAGTCCGGAAGAGTTGTTGAAGCTCGGTTTTGAGTCACTCGAGGAGCACGGACTCCTTCCGGAAGTTGCAGCAACATGGCGGTCAATTACGGCGGCCGCGCGTCAAATGGGGGCGGCTCTTGCACAGGAGGATCTGTTCGAACTGGAGTCCGGGACGGCTCTTGTTGAATTTGGTCAGCGAATCGCACTGAGGCAGGTCCTCCGTGAAGCGGTTCATTTTGAATGTGCGCTTCCTGACCAGGCTCCACGGCCATCTGTTCGGTCGCAGAGTGTGGCCACAAACATTGCGGAAGAAGATACGTACCCGGTCGGCGGGTTCACCTCGATTTCAACGCGCGGCACGATGGAGAGTCTGCTTCATTCACAGCTGGCCTTCATGGAAAAGAAGAGTGATGGGCCGGATCTGTTTGACGTGAAGTTTCTACGCTCAGAACTGCTGTATTATTCACGAGATGAAAATCGGTTCCTGCGACGTCGACGGGCGTTTGTGTTTGTTCTTCATCCGGAACTGGTGAAAACCCGCGTTAAGGATCCGGATGCACCGGCTCAGCGCATCATTCTCGTACTGGCCATAATTGTGTGCCTGACTCGCAGAATCATTGAGTGGCTGTCGGAAGATTCGCTCCATTTTGAATTGTGTTTTGTGACGGAAGCTGAAGAACGAGTGTTGCAGGAAGAGTATCAGCTCATGGAACTGATTTTTCAGGAACAGATCGCCTCCGAACTTGTGACTCTGACTGACCGGACGCTTGAAGAGGCCATCGAAGCAGCTGACACTTCCACCGGGCGGTCTCTTACTCATCTGGTCAATTGCAGCGTGCAGGCAGAATGTATTCCTAAACGAGCGCTGCGGACTGATCTGCGGCCCTCAAACACCCCGTCACTGGAGTTCGAGGGAGTGCCGTGGGCGGCGCCGGAGGAGTGTGATCTTTGGGCTGCGTGTCTGGTGAAACTGGCCGAAGAACTGGTGTGAGTTCAATGCCAGCACAGGGAATCCGTCAGTCCCATTGTTTAAGAATACGTGATTGGTGCTAAAACAACTCGGACAAGCTCACCGAGCTTAAGATTAAATTACCCTGACAGGCCAGGATCGGGAATCAGCGAACATGGGATACGCGACACTTCAGCAGTGCATCCGTGATCTGGAACGGACTGGACAGCTGGTCCGTGTGACGGAAGAAGTTGACGCGGATCTGGAGGCGGCTGAGGTTCACCGGAGAGTCTATGCAGCTGGAGGGCCCGCGGTACTCTTCGAGAACGTCCGCGACTGTCAGTTTCCGATGCTGAGCAACCTCTTCGGCACGATTGAGCGTGCACGCTTCATTTTCCGCGACGGGATCGCTCGGGTCGAGGCGCTCGTTCAAATGAAAAAAGACCCGATGTGGGTCGCTAAGAACCCGCTGAGGATCCCTTCAGTGGCTGCCACGCTGTTTTCGATGCGTCCGGCTTTTCGCCGCTCGGGAGCGGTTCTTGGTAACACCACGCAGTTGGACAAACTGCCGTTGTTGAAGTGCTGGCCAAATGATGGCGGTGCATTCGTAACGCTGCCACAGGTCTATTCTGAGCACCCCGAGCGGCCGGGCTACGTTCACTCCAATCTCGGGATGTACCGGGTGCAGATCAATGGGAACAGTTACCAGCCGAACCGGCAGGTGGGGCTCCATTACCAGATACACCGGAGCATCGGACTTCATCACTCCGCTGCTCTGGCAAAAGGCCAGCGCCTTCCCGTCAACATTTTTGTAGGAGGTCCTCCGGCCATGACACTTGCCGCTGTCATGCCACTGCCCGACGGTATACCCGAGGTCGCATTCGCCGGAGCTCTTTCGCGTCGAGCGATCCGCATGGTTCGTCGGAAGGGAAGCCCGGCAATCAGTGCCGATGCCGACTTCTGCATTTCAGGAACGATTGCGGCAGAGCAACTTCCGGAAGGACCGTTTGGGGACCATCTCGGGTACTACAGCCTGACGCATGATTTCCCGGTGGTCGACGTCGAACATGTTTACCACCGCGACGGCGCCGTCTGGCCTTTCACCGTTGTTGGCAGGCCTCCACAGGAGGACACAGTCTTCGGAGACCTGATTCACGAAATCACCGGGCCGGCGATTCCTGCGGTGCTTCCCGGAGTGCACGCAGTGCATGCCGTTGATGAATCAGGTGTGCATCCGTTGCTGCTGGCGATCGGAAGTGAGCGTTACGTTCCGTATGCGGAGGACAGAGTGCCTCAGGAGCTATTGACCAATGCCAGTGCGATTCTTGGGCAGGGGCAGTTGTCTCTGGCAAAGTACCTGATCATTGCGGCTTATCAGGACAATCCAGACCTGAACGTTCGGGATGTATCAGCATTCCTGCAGCACATTCTCGAACGAGTGGACTGGACGAGAGATCTTCATTTTCAAACACGGACGACTATTGATACGCTCGACTATTCCGGGACTGGGCTCAACGCAGGTTCCAAGCTGGTCATTGCAGCTGCAGGGAGAGCGCGTCGCGGACTGGCGTCAGCGTTACCCGCTGATCTTAGTTTACCGGACGGATTCGACACTCCTCGAGTTTGTCTGCCTGGTGTGCTTGCGGTAACTGCACCGAAGTGGAATGTGGAAGCTCACGCCTGTGATTTGTCGCCCACAGAGTTCTGCAGCGCGTTCGAACGAGATGCTTCAATTAATGGGTTTCCGCTGATTGTGCTGGTGGACGATGCTGAGTTCTGTGCGGCTTCACTGAGCAACTTTCTGTGGTGTGTCTTTACGCGATCTAATCCGGCAAATGACGTCTACGGCATCGAATCATTCGTCGAACACAAGCACTTTGGTTGCCATGGATCACTTGTGATTGATGCCAGATTGAAGACGCATCACGCACCTCCTCTGGAATGCGACCCGGCTGTGACGTCACGTGTTGACGAGCTTTTTGCAAGCGGGCGTTCCCTGCACGGGATCGCGTAGCACCTTCGTAGTCGCCTCTCAGTCAGCCTGCCTTAAGGACGAAGGAGAGGCCGCAGCGGGAGGAAGGCGAGTGTTTCCACGTACCGCAAAAAGAGCCTCAGACTTGTCGCTTCGTTAGTCTGCACGTGCCTCAGGGCTGGACCGTTCTTAGGCAGCGCGTTGCTCTGACTGTTCCTGCTGAGGCCAGTCTTCATAGAGAAACTCGCGTGTTGGCGGGACGGTGGAGTGTCCACGTGATGCATGCCGTGTCGCGACAGTTTGAAACAGACAGGCAGATCCGTCGCCCAGAGAGAAACTTACACAGCCAAGATAAGCGAGCCATAGGCGAAACCGCTCTCGCCCTACCTGTCGGCTTGCTTCCTCTCGATTGTGCCAGAGTCGGTTACACCAGTGGCGGCAGGTCAGTGCGTAGTGATCCCGCCAGCCTTCAACATCGTGAATGCGAAATCCGCTGGATTCCATGCAGGCAATCGTGTTGCCGATGTGATCCAGTTCGCCTCCGGGAAAAATGTACTTGGCCAGCAATCGCTGCTCCGGGCGAATCTTGTGGAAAAGTTTCTTTGATGCTTTGGCTGGACGAGTAATTCCGTGATTCAAAAAGATCCCTCGGTCCGGCATCAGCTCTTTAATCGTCTGAACGTACTGCGGCATGTTGGCGATCCCGACGTGCTCGACCATGCCGATGGAGCACACTTTGTCGTATGTGCCCTGGGCCTTCGTATAGTCAATCAGCTCAACAGACGCCCGTCCCTCAAGGCCGAGGTCTCGGATTTTTTCACGGGCGTACGTGACCTGTTCCTGCGACAGTGTGACGCCATGTGCCTTCACGCCGTAATTCTGAGCAGCGTGGATGACCATCGCTCCCCAGCCGCACCCGATGTCAAGCATCCGCTCACCGGGTTTTAACTGGAGTTTGCGGCAGACCATCTCCATCTTGTCGTACTGGGCCTGCTCAAGAGAGTTGTTCCAGTCGGTGAAGTAAGCACACGTGTAGACCATGCGCTCATCAAGGAACAACTTGTAGAAGTCATTTCCAATGTCGTAGTGGAACTGAATGTAATCTTTGTTGTCTTCCTGAACCCGGTTGCGCCCGGTTTCATCGCCCGACCACTCGTAGTCGGCCTCATGCTTGTCCGCTCCCACAAAGAGAAACGGAGCGAGGCGCCGAACAATGTTCCAGCGGCCGATCTTACGTCGACGTTCCCGTGAGCCACGGACGCGGCAGCGTTCGGCGAAGGTCATAAAGTCGGCGCCGTGGAAGTCGATCTGTCCGCGCGCGTAGTGGCGAACAAAGTTTTCGAGTGTGGGGCGCCGCAGGAGTGCACCGACCACGCCGGGGCCGGAAATGGAGAAGTAGAGGGATGGGTCTGCGTCGTTTCCGAGCGGGATGATTTCGTCATCCCAAAGTTGCATCGACACCGGCAGCCCCAGTGATGGAGCTGCATCCCGAATCAGTCCTTTTACAGACCGAAGAAGCCGTTCTTCGCTAATCATCCCGACGTCCCTGGCGGTAATATACGGTCGGACAGTATCTCCATCGTGAATCCACGTCAATAAGATCTGTTGACGCTCCCCATTGGTAAGATTCTAATCAGTAGCATACCGGCTTCAGGAGACCTGCTAAATGAGTGCCGAGAATCCCGATTCGTTGACTTTGACGGAACGATTAAGCAAAGCCCAGTATCTCGCTCGGGAACTTTCCGAGCATCTGACTCAGGCTTATTTGCCCAAGTTGAACGCTCTCAAAGCCGCTTCCCGCGAGTTTGATGAGAAAAAGGTGAGCGATCAACAGGTGTTCGACCGCACGAAAGCGGTCCTGGATGCTGAGGATTTTGCGGGAAATATCCACAGCCAGTTGGATGCCTACATGGGGAGTATTCGTCGCGAGATGACACAACTGCTTGATGATGGACACGGAAGTCGTGAGATTCCGAAACAGCCATAGAGACGGCAGGATGGACCCAGCCTGGTCTGCGGCATAGGATTGCGGAGCTCAATTTCGGTGGGCTTACGTACTTCCGGACTCCTGGTTGATGACAGAACCATCTGCAAAAGGCCACTCTTCAGAGGATGCACCCATAGAGGAGGAGTCTGCGGAGACGCGGACTAGTCGGCTCCGTAGAATACGTAAGCAGATCCAGGACGGAACTTACGACTCTGATGAGCGAATGGATGAAGCGCTGCGTCGGATGCTGGCACAGATGACCGGTGACGAGGATTGATATTTCGGATGTCCGGCAGTATCCAGCCTGAGCGATGCGTGTCGTCGGTGTCCGTGTGATGAACTCAAAGAATGGCAAAGCTGCCCGTTTTTCTCTCGATGGGACCCGCATAGACACCATCACATCAGCAGCTTCATGTGAAAGTATGAGGTGTCGTGGACAAGTCTGGGCAGAAGATTGTGCTCGAAGCGGAAATCGCCGGAACGTCACAGTTCACAAAGATGGACAATGACAGGCACGCCTGGGAGATGAAGTGGCCGTGGCTTCCTATCTCCGGGTTTCGGATGGCAAAGGAGTCACTTTCATTAAGGGGCGAGCAAACCGCAGGATTTCTAAACAAAAGTCAATGCTGCACGGGTCACGGAAAACATCCGGAGAACATGGTTCTCCAGACTCATGGATTGCCAGCTTTGACTTCGCCGGCCAGGATACTCCTGAGCAGGAACAGTTATGAATCTGAATCGTCTCAAAGCAGGGTTTTCGTACATCGAGTTGATGATGGTGATCGCCATCATCGCGGTGCTCATGGCGTTGCTGCTCCCGGCTGTGCAGCAGGCCCGTGAAGCGGCGCGCCGAATGCAATGCAAGAACAATCAGATGCAGATCGGCATTGCGCTGCATAACTATCAGCACAGCTTCAACTGTTTGCCTCCGGGGACAATTAACGAGACCGGGCCGGTTGAATCTGAGCCCGAAGGCTGTCACTTCAGCTGGCATGTCCAGATTCTGCCGTTCACTGATCAGCAGCCAATGTATGAGCAGATCGATTTCTCCGGAGGAGCGTACTCTGAATTTAACGCCACCGTCCGAAATGCTGCGTTGTCCTATGCCCAGTGTCCGTCAGACTACTTCGCTTCGAGTCCCGCAGTGGGAGTTAATCCCTGCAATTACGCTGGGGCGACCGGTGGAAAGAATGTCCCCATCAATACTGATAACGGCGGACTCCTCTACCTTAACAGCAGTATCACGGCCTCGCAGATTCGGGACGGGGCGTCCAACACGATTGTGGTAGGCGAGCGGCGTCTCCAGGACATCCCGCTGACGGAATTTGGCTGGGGCTCCGGCACCGCTTCCACACTTCGAAATACAGAGGTCCTTATCAACGAGGCGTTTCGGAATGGTGATTACGAATTGCCTCCGGGCGGTCCGGATCCGTTGGTTGCGACGGGTGGCTTTTCCAGTCGACATTCCGGTGGATCTCAGTTTCTGATGGCTGATGGAGCGGTCACGTTCATGAGTGAAAACATTGACATAAATACGTTCATGTCTCTCGGAGAACGAGATGATGGACAGTTGTTGAGAGAGTTTTAAGCAGGGCAGA
>CAJWGB010000306.1 GCA_913031625.1 uncultured Planctomycetaceae bacterium
CGCTTATCGCTTGCCGTGGCTTGTTTGTATGCAATGCAGGCTCCTGCTGAATCGATGGATAAAGTCGATGTCTCCTCTCATTGGGCCTTTCAGCCCATTCTGCAACCCAAGTTGCCTGACACCCGTAATACGGATTGGGGGAAGAATGAAATTGATGCCTTTGTCCTCCATCGTCTTGAAAAATCCGGAATCAGACCGCCGGAAAGGGCTCCCCGGAAGGTTCTCCGGCGTAGATTGCACTACGCTTTGATCGGTTTGCCTCCCTCTAGCGTCGAATCGATCCCGGCTTTGGACAAGGAACTCGATAGACTTCTTGAATCGCCGCACTACGGTGAAAAATGGGGTCGGCATTGGCTGGACGTCGCGCGCTATGCCGACTCGAACGGTGGCGATCGCAACTTTACGTATTTCCAGGCATGGCGATACCGCAACTACGTCATCGATGCGTTCAATTCAGACCGGTCGTTCTATCAGTTTGTTCGTGAACAGCTGGCCGGTGATCTGCTCCCTGCTGAGTCGGATGCACAGCGAGCGCAACAGCTGACCGGGGCGACCTTTCTTGCTCTCGGGCCGAAGATGCTGACGGAGCGGGACAAGGAGAAACTATGGATGGACACTGCGGATGAGCAGGTCGATACATTGGGACGTGCTTTTCTCGGACTGACTCTCGGATGTGCTCGATGTCACGACCATAAGTTTGATCCGGTTTCTCAGCATGATTATTACGCGCTGGCAGGAATCTTTCGTTCTACTGAAGTTGTCATGGGGACACGCAACGGATGTGTGAATGTCGCGAGTTGGGTTGAACAGCCGCTGCCGGGGAAGAATCAAAAGCAGCTGGCGTCGCGCATCGCGCGACTGGAACTGGCAATGCGACTCACAGTCGAGAAAGTCTACAACGACAAGTCGGGCAATAACTCCAAAGATACGAAGCTGCCTCTGGCAGGCATCATCTATGACAACGGTGTTGCCGAAGTCACCGGGAAGTGGCGAACCTCAACGCTGAACCCGGCGCGCCATGGCGACAACTATCTGGTTGCAGAGAGTCGTGACTGTCGGGCAGTGTTTCGTGCAAGTCTGCCGGAAACCGGGGACTACGAAGTCCGTGTTTCGTACAGCGCAGATCCAAGTCGATGCGCCGCCATTCCGGTTGTCGTCGAGGCCGGCCCGAAGAGTTTCACGACGGTCCTGGACGAACGTGTGAAACCGAATGTCGCTGGTTTGTTTCAACCGGTGGGACGCTTTCAATTTGAGAAGGGTGCTCGCAGCAACGTCATCATCTCTGTGTCGGATGCGAAGGGGTTCGTTATCGTCGATGCTGTTCAATTTATTCCAATTGCCGATATTGAGCGCGAACAGGTGGCGCTTGCCAAAGTAGTCGACAGCCAGGACGCATTGGAGCTGATGTCCGCCGGCGACCTCAAAAAGGAAATCTCCAAACTGCTGAAGGAACTGGAGACTGCGGAAGTAGTCATGGCTCCTCGTGATATCTCGCAGCCGTCTGACACTCATCTGCGTGTTCGGGGTGAAGTTCGACAGCGTGGACCGCTGGTCCCACGCGGGATTCCCAAGGCGCTGCACGCTGGCCCATTCACTGTGGCCGAAGGCAGTAGTGGCCGAAGGGAACTGGCCGAGTGGATGGTTGCGCCGGACAACGTTCTTCTGGACCGCGTGATGGTGAATCGTATCTGGCAGCATCTGATGGGCCGCGGAATTGTCGAGACTGTCGACAATTTTGGCAGGACCGGAACGCCACCAACACACCCGCTTTTGCTCGATGCACTGGCCCGCAGTTTTCGACGTTCCGGTGGATCGGTGAAACAACTGGTCAAAGAGATTGTGTTGAGTCGGACGTATCGAATGAGTTGCCAGTCGTCTGAGGGCGACCCGTCAAATCGATTGTTCTCTCGCCAGAATCGCCGCCGGTTGTCCGCCGAGGAGATTCGGGACAGTCTGCTTTTCTTTGCGCGCCGTCTGGACAGGAAGGGACGGGGGGAAGGACTGCCCGGAAAATCTGGCGTGGATCTCGACAAACCACTCAACTTTTCGAAGCATCGAATCAGAACCGTCTATCTTCCGGTCGCGCGCAATAATGCCATTCCGGAAATGGAGTTGTTCAACCAGGCAAATCCAGATCTTGTTTCGGGACAGCGTCCGGAAACGACGGTCCCGACGCAGGCACTTTACCTGCTCAACAGTCGTGTGCTTCAGGACCGTGCGGTGGAGATCGCAGCCGAAATGCCGAGGCCGTCACGGCTCGGCTGGCTGTATGAAACGATCCTCAGTCGTACGCCGAGTCGGCAGGAACTGGGTGCGGCGGCGGAATTTGTCAATGAACTGCGTGACGAGTTGCCAGCGGATTCAGAGGTGTCTGCTGAGGCGCACTTTGCGCAATTGTTAATGGCCTCAACGGAGTTCCTGTTCCTTGATTAACGACCAGTTTCAAACGTCTCGTCGAATGATGCTTCAGTCGGCAGGCTGTGGTTTTGGAGCTTTGGCCGCGAGTGCTCTGGCTTCTGATCAGCCACACTACGCGGCTCGTGCGTCGCGCGTGATTTTTCTGTTCATGCACGGTGGTGTGTCTCACGTCGACACGTTTGACTACAAGCCGCAGCTACAGGCACGGGATGGCGAGAGGCTGCCGTTTGCTCCGGCACGTAACCTTGATCCTAGTGCGACTCGCCAGGCGAAGCTGATGGGGAGTCCGTGGAAGTTTGATCAGTATGGTGACAGTGGACTCTGGGCCAGTGAGCTCTTTCCCAACGTAGCTCAACATATGGACGAGCTTTGTGTGGTTCGTTCCGTCCAGAGTAAGGGGCAGTCCCACGGACAGGCAGTGTGCATGCTGCATACCGGCACCGATAACTTTGTACGGCCTTCCGTCGGTGCGTGGGTGAGCTATGGGTTGGGTACCGAGAATGAGAATCTGCCGGGCTTCATCAGCATCAGTCCTTCGCCATCGCATGGGGGGCCCCGCAATTATGGCTCGGCATTCCTGCCGGCGCGTCACCAGGCGACCACGATTGGACGCAGCGGTAAACTCAAAAAAGATGCAGAGTTTGCCTTTCTGGACTCGAGCGTGTCCGAAGGAATCCAGCAGAAGAAGCTTCGCTTTCTTCAGGCGATGAATCGCCGTCACCTCGAACGAACCGCGCATCCGGAAGCGGAGGGGATGATTCGCTCGATGGAGATGGCGTTCCGTATGCAAAAGACCGCGCCAGGGGTCGTTGATTTGTCACAGGAGACTGAAGACACGCTTGAGCTGTACGGAATCGGCGAAGAGAAGACCGACACGTATGGCCGGCAATGTCTGCTGGCTCGGCGGTTTGCGGAGGCTGGAGTCCGGTACATTCAGGTCTCGACGCCTAATGTGTGGGATCAGCATTCGGGACTTGTGGCCGGGCATACAAAGAACGCAGCTGCGGTGGATCGTCCGATCGCCGGGTTGCTGACGGACCTGAAGCGGCGTGGGCTGCTTCAGGATACACTGGTCGTATGGAGCGGGGAGTTTGGACGCACACCCATCGTTCAGGGGGCGAATGGTCGAGACCACAATCCTCAGGGATTCACCGTCTGGATGGCTGGTGGTGGAGTGAAGGGGGGATATGCGTGGGGGCAGACGGACGAGTTTGGCTACTACGCGGTTGAAAACCGTGTGCCGATGCACGACTTGCACGCTACGATGCTGCATCTGTTGGGCCTGGACCATGAACGCCTGACCTATGAATATGCCGGCCGCAACTTCCGTCTGACAGATGTCTACGGAAATGTGGTGCAGGAAATCGTTTCATAGACGGAATGACAAAGTCATTCCTGCTCGCGTTTCCAGGAATGTAGGCCTCGGCAACAGAGTTGTGATGGCCGCGTCGGTTAGACGGCTACAATTCCGCAGAAGTCCGCCTGCCTTTGCCGGACTGCCCGTTTGTCTGCTGAAACGGGTATAACGCCACACCTGCATCGTTCCGTGTCTGATTCCAGTCCTGCATCAACTGAATCGCTCTCCTCTTCCGCAGCGCCGGACAACGTCCGGCTGGGCGTGTTCCTTGCGCTGATGTCAGCAGTCGGATATTCCGGTGCCAACCTCGCCCTGAGAGGACTGGTGGATCATGAGGCAGACACGGCATGGGACATGTGGGTTTCCGCGATGAAGGCTCTGCCGACGCTGATATCTGCGGCGTGCCTTGTTTATCTGAATCGCCACAGGACTCCTGAGCATAAGCCCGGGCCGAGAGTTCTTCCGATCCTGTTCGTGGCTGCAATTGTGATGCAGTATGGAGGCAATCTGGGGTTTCAGGTGGCATTGAGGCACATTGGTCTGGCGATTTCAGTGCCACTTGTGTTCGCCTTTATCATAATCGCCGGGGCTGTGCTGGGTGCCGTCTTTTTAGGCGATGGCGTCTCCCGCAGATCCATTATTGCGATTATTGTCATGATGACTTCGATCGTGTTGCTGTCACTGGCGGCGTCAGGTGACGAGTCGGCAGAAGGATCGTCCCGGGTACCTTGGCTTGGAGTCGTCATTGCAATCGTCTCCGGACTCTCGTACGGCGTTAACGGTGTCGTGATCCGCGGCGTGGCCCGGGATCAGTTGCCGGTCGAACGAATGCTGCTGGTCTACAGCAGCGTAGGCTTTGTCAGCCTCTCATTGATTGCGGGGTCGCAGTTGGGATTGGATCGATTGTCGGAAGTGTCTGGCCAGCAATGGGGAATGATGCTGCTGGCCGGTAGCTGTAACGCAGCTGCATTCTTTGCGGTCTGTAACGCCCTCAAAGTGCTGAACATCACTCAGGTAAATGTCTTCAACGCCGCGCAGAATGCGATGTGTGCTGTCGCTGCCGTGATGGTCTTTGGCGAGGACTCATCAATGCTGATGATTCTGGGAGTTGTGCTCTCCATTGTCGGGCTGCTTGTCCTTGTAAGGCGATGAACTGCCGCGGTCGGTCAAGTCACGCCACAATACACCTGATAGGGATTGTGACCATCTTTCCTGCGTGGAAGCATTTGGTCCGGAAAGTCTGCAATTCACTGAACGTGTTTCAGCCGGATGGCCTGCGGTCTTCAGTTCCTCAGTTGGTCTCGATGGATCGCTCCAGCTAAGCAGGAATGCTTACCCCCGCCGGTTTTCCCTGTTTGTCGTTCTGTAGCGCGCCGAGTGGAACACAGGTGGGCATGTTGTGGGTTGTTCCCGCGCAAAAAGAGACGCTGAGTACCAGCGATACTCAGCGTCTTTCATAGTGGGCGGAGCCGGATTTGAACCGGCGACACCTGGATTTTCAGTCCAGTGCTCTACCAACTGAGCTACCCGCCCGGGATTTGAGTCGAGGAGTCTAGTGGCCCCCGGAAAGTGATACAAGGCTGCGCGTCTGCATTTCGCGATTGCGGATTCAGTGGCGTCGGAACGTATCAATTTGGAGAGGAATATGAGGACGTGACAGGAGTTGTCGCTGCAGAATTGCCTGTTCGTATATTTTCGTGCCTACTCTCGCCTCCGCACCAGTTCCCTCCATTGGTGCACGGCCGCTCAAGGGATCCGCCACTGTCCCCTTTGCGCCACTGTCCCCTTTTCGCTGTCTGACCGCTTTTCTCTTTTTGCTCAGTCAGTCGCAGAATCTGTGGGGCCATCCGAAGCTCCTGCACTGATCGAGACTTCGGCTGAAATGGCGGCTCTCAAGGCAGTCCGTAACTGGTGCACTTAGCTCTGTGGCGAAGAACAGCTTCCGGAGCTGTCTGATTTGGTCAATGATGAGATGTAAGCAAACGCTGACCTTGAAAAGAGGCAGGTTGTGCAGATTAGTGCCGGGAGAGGCCGCTGATGGAGCGTATTTCCGCCAGACGCTGACGCCGGCTGATCAGGAACTGCCTGGAGAACTCGATGGGCGGCACTCGAGTCACATGGTGACCATGCGGATGCCTTTGATGATCTGCTCATTGTGATTGCAGATGGCTATGTGCCTCTAGCTCAGTTGATCTCGTTTGATGCGGTTGGGGAGCAGCCGAGCGTCTTCGATCCCCATTTCAAAGGTGCTGGAACAACAGGCTGCCTGCGTTTGACTGGCAACGCATTGATTCCCAGAATCAAAGGATGATGAAACACATAATGCTGCTCGCCTGTATTTGGCCGTCTGGATCGCTTTCCTTCGCTCAGAGTACCATTCACCTGCGGAATGCCGGGCCGCCCGAATGGTCTGAGTTTTCGGAGAAGGCCGACAGCGCGGAACTTCGCCATTCGTTTGCGGTCGTTGATCCGACAGCAGACCTGACCCTTCAGATCAATCAATCCAATGTGAAGCAGCTTTGGGAACTACGCGTCAATGACAAGGCGATCGGGCAGCTTCATCGAGACGAGAATCCAATCACCGCCTTATTTGCTGTTCCATCTGCAGTGCTGCAGGTTGGTGAAAATGAACTGGTGATCCGGTGCCGATCGAAGAGTCCGGATGACATTCTTCTGTCTGAGATTCAACTTATTGAGGGGAAGCCGGCAGAACGCCTTCATGAATCAGCGGTCAAGGTGCGGGTTACGGAAAAAGATGGCGGACTGGTTCCCTGTCGGCTCACGATTATCGGCGGCGACCACCTGATGACGGTGGGGGCGGAGTCGGACGACAACAAGGCAGTCAGGCCGGGAGTCATCTATTGTCGCGGGACTGCTGAGTTCGGTCTGCCGTCGGGGAAATGGACGATCGTTGCCGGGCGTGGTCCGGAATACAGCATCCATCGCCTGGCATTCAGCACAGAACGGGGAAAGACGGCCTTGCTGGAACTGCAGTTGGAGCGACAGGTCAATACTGCAGGCCTCGTCGCGTGTGACACGCATGTTCACACACTGACGCATTCAGGTCACGGTGATAGTACAGTTCGAGAGCGGTTGCTCACACTCGCCGGAGAGTGCGTTGAGTTACCGATTGCCACCGATCATAACAAGCACATTGATTACACATCAGTCGTCAAAGAAATGAA
>CAJWGB010000307.1 GCA_913031625.1 uncultured Planctomycetaceae bacterium
CCTGAATAGTTTAAATACTTCACATTTAATTTTTTTTTAGGAGAGTGATTTTCTTCTTCAAAAAATACTGCAACAGCTCCTATATGCCATAAACCATATAAAAGCAAAATAGAGTTCAAAAAAGAATTGTCATCTATGACAACCTTATCTTCTGGGACTACTCCTTGCCAAAGAAAAAGAGGGAAAGTAAATTCATTATAATTACGATCCATCTTCGCTAAGTAACTCATTGCCTCCAAAGAATCTTTGGATCGAAACTTGGACATAGCATCCGCAACCAATTTTTTGATTTGAGAATCCTCTTTTCTTGAAATCAAGACTTTCATTAAGTCCTCCACATCCTCAGCTGAATCAACAAATGTCAAACCACCAGAACTTAAAGCAATAGGGTCTAACTTACCCATTGTCTTCAATTGGGAGCGTGCTTGCTCAATTACTTTCTGGCTAACCGAAGACTTACCCCAAAGGGTAACGGAAAAAAACAAGAATAGGACAGTTCGAATCATGGCTAACATTAAGTTAGCTCAATTCTATCAAAAAGTCATATATTCACACAGATTCTTGAACTTTCTCTTTGTAAAAAAGCCTCCTTGGGGGAGTCAGTTCAACCCCATAGGAACGGTGAATCAAGCGCAACCAATCTTCGGGCCATTTTTTGGCGTGCGGGTTGGAAATTCCCTTGGCGGTGTATCCGCTGGAGTTGGTGTAGAACATGAAGTAATGATCTGCCTGAATTTCATCCTCCAATTGATGCGCAAAACTGCCAAAGTCCTCCTTGGCAATCATTCGAAGAAAGGAGTCCTCCGGATCAAAATAACACGAGGATACCTCCACAGGGACAATTAGGCTTTGATCTACGCTCAAATTCCCATCAATCGGATCGATTTGAATGGTTTCCCTAAGAGGGGCTAAAAAGCGCGTAATCCGCACACGCATCCGGTTTCCCGAAGTGTACACATCCATGACTGTTTCCCTACCCCGTTGGGCCAGGCGGACCAACCTCAGGTACATCCTCCCCGAGTGAGGAGGAGGTAATTCCATAGTACCCGAAAACCGGGCCGCCTGGCGTTCCAACAATAAAGGATAAGATAACATCTATGCACAACATAGAGCATCTTCGATGCCACATGGCATCCACTTGTATTGGGTTTATCTCTTCCAGGCTTTTTAAAAGCCAGGGAACAGCAGAAAATTAAGCAATGATATCCTTGATCACATGACCATGGATATCGGTAAGGCGGAAATCACGCCCCTGGTAGCGGTAAGTGAGCTTACGGTGGTCAATACCTAATAGGTGCAGAATGGTGGCATTCAGGTCGTGGATATGCATCGTCCCTGGTCGCCAGTCTGCCTTGTCCGGAAGTGGGTCCATGGGAGTCCCATCGGGATTGGCGATGTTGTAGCCGTAGTCATCCGTCCGTCCATAGGTGATTCCCGGCTGGACTCCGCCTCCCGCCATCCATGTCGAAAAGCATCGGGGGTGATGATCGCGGCCATAGTTCTGACGCGTGAGATTGCCCTGGCAATAGGCAGTGCGTCCAAACTCCCCGCCCCAGATCACGAGTGTGTCATCCAGCATCCCACGAGCCCTCAGGTCCCGAATCAATCCGGCACATGCCTGGTCGATGTCTCGACACTGTGATCCATGTTCACGGGGCAGCCCCCCGTGTGCATCCCAGCCGCGATGAAAGATCTGAATATTTCGGACACCGCGTTCCGCGAGACGTCGAGCATTCAGGCAGCAGGCGGCGAAGGTTCCGGGTGTTCTGGCATCCTCGCCGTAGAGTTCGAAGGTGGATTTTGGTTCGTCAGACAGGTCCATGAGTTCCGGGACTGACGTCTGCATGCGATAAGCCATCTCATGCTGCTGAATTCTGGCGAGAACTTCCGGGTCGCCGAATCGTTTGTGCTGTTCGCCATTCAATGCGGCGAGAGCGTCCAGCTGCTTCCGACGATCTCCGGACGTCACGCTTTTCGGATTGCTGAGGTAGAGAACCGGATCCCCCTCGCTTCGCATGAGGATGCCCTGATGTTCCGAGGAAAGGAATCCCGGTCCCCACAGACGATTGAAGAGTGATTGTTCCGGGTGATTCGTCCTGGCGTGCATGACCACATAATGCGGCAGGTTTTCGTTCAAACTGCCGAGCCCGTAGCTGAGCCATGCGCCAAGGCTCGGGCGACCAGGAATCTGGCTGCCTGTCTGGATGTAGGTGATTGCAGGATCGTGATTGATCGCTTCGGTATACGTGGAGTGAACAACACACAATTCGTGCGCCACTTTCGCCGTGTGTGGCAGGAGTTCACTGACCCAGACACCATCCTGGTTGTTCTGTTGGCGAGTGAACTTGTAACGGCTTGGGCAGAGGGGGAGTCCGTTCCGCTGATTGGCCGTCATTCCGGTAACACGCTGTCCACCACGGACGTGGTCCGGAAGCTGCTGGTTGAACATGTCGACCAGTTTAGGTTTGTAGTCCCACAGGTCCAGGTGGCTCGGGCCGCCGCTCATGAAGAGGTAAATGACTCGCTTCGCTTTGGCGGGGTGATGGGTGGCACCCAGAACACCGGACTCTTCAGCGAGCAGGTCATTGTTGAGGAGGCCTGCAAGAGCAGCAGTCCCCACTCCGAGTGCGGAGCCCCCGAAGAGTTGACGCCTGGTTGCCAGCAGTTCGTGTTCGCGAATCGGATTAGGTTTTGGATATAACTGATTCATGGTTGGACCACTTTCAGTGAGTGTGATCAGTAAAGCATGATTGCGGCATCGGACGCCAGCATGATGGTGGCGACCTGTGACCACGCTGCGACTTCGACGGGATCCAGTGATTTGTCACGCGCCACTTCGCCGATGCCCAGCAACTGTTCAGCTTCCTTCGGGGCCGCTGCGTACCGCGCCTTCATCTGCTGCAGCAGTCTGTGGCACACGGCTTGTTCTTTTGCCGAGGCGTCCCGGCTGGCCAGCATTCGATACGCATAGTCAATTCGTGCATCGTCATCCGGGGATTCCCGAATCAGCCGCTCAGCCAGTTTTCGCGACATCTCTGTACGCTGCGTTTCGTTGAGTAGTCCAAGTGACTGCAGAGACGTGTTTGTGCGGGAACGACGGACGCAGCTTGATTCCCGGTCAGGAGCGTCGAACAGGGTCATCATGGGGTGGGGGCTTGTCCGTTTCCAGTAGACATAAAGGCTGCGGCGGTACAATCGGTCGCCCTTGTCCCGCTGATAGCTCTTTGTGTTGCTGGCCGGATGGGCCATGGCCAGCCACATACCTGCTGGCTGGTATGGTTTGACTCCCTCGCCTCCCATGTGAGGATTCAGTAGCCCGCTGCTCCACAGTCCGAGGTCTCGCAGGACTTCGGCATCGAGTCGGTAGCTGGCGGCTCGTGCAAACAGTCTGTTTTCCGGGTCTTCGATGTCAGTTCGCCATGTGGAACTCTGTCGAAAGGTCTTCGTGTGGACCAGAGTGCGAAGTAACTGCTTCAGGTCCCAGCCTGACTCCTGGAAATCGACGGCCAGCCAGTCAAGCAGTTCCGGGTGTGTCGGGTGTTGTCCCTGCAATCCGAAATCTTCGGGTGTTCGAACCAGTCCGTCTCCGAAGACGCGTTGCCAGATGCGGTTCACAAGCACGCGCGAGACCAGCGGGTGATCGGAAGACGTCAGCCACCTGGCAAGGCCCAGCCGGTTGCGCGGCGTTTCCGCTGGAAACTGCCCCATGACGGAGATGATGCCTGGCTGCAGCGGGTCTCCTGTCGGGAGGTTATACTCGCCTCGGCGCAGGACGCGTGTCTCTCTGGGTTTCGGCAGATCCTGGGCGACCAGCGTTGATGTGAATCCCTTACGAACCTGTTCCATTGTTGCAACGAGTTGCTGCGCCTCCTGCTGTACGTCTGAGTTGGCGAGTCCCGCTTTGGTGTTGGCCAGAAGCTTCAGCCGTTCGTCGGAACTGACAGAGCCGTATTTCTTTTCTTCGTCTGGTGACAGTCCTCCGGCTGGCGGAATGTCGTTGACGAGTTGATCTCGCTGCCGTTGGAGATTCCTCCATTGCTGCCACTCAGCCTGGTCCCTGGGAACCTTCAGCGTTGGGCCGTATTCGTATTTGTTTCCGTCCATGGAAGACTCGGCCGTGCTGTTGAAGAAAGCCAGCAGGCGGTAGTACTCCGTCTGAGGGATTGGGTCGTACTTGTGTGTGTGACAACGAGCGCACGTGAGGGACATTCCCAGGAGGACGGTACCCAGAGTCTCAGTGCGATCAAAATTGTTCTTGGCCTGAAACTCTGCAGGGATCGCACCACCCTCAGCGGTGCTCGGATTCATTCGCACGAAGCCGGTGGCGATTCGCTGGTCCATCGAGGCATTGGGCAACAGATCCCCCGCCAGTTGCCACGTAAGAAATGTGTTGATCGGCAGGTTGTTATTGAATGCCCTGACGACCCAGTCACGGTAAGGGTAGATTCCTCTGCGGTTGTCCAGGTGCAGTCCGTGCGTGTCTCCGTACCGAACAGCATCCAGCCAATACCGTGCCTGGTGTTCTCCGAATCCTGGGTCGCTGAGTAGTTGTTCAACCAGCCGGGAGTATGCCTGCGGACTCCTGTCCTGAAGAAACTGTTGCAGCAGGTCTTGTTTCGGTGGCAGTCCGGTCAGGACAAGCGCGACTCGCCGGGCCAGCGTAGCCCGGTCCGCTTCCGGGCTGAATGACGTGCCAGCTGCTTTCTGCCGCTCAGCAATCAGGCCATCGACGACCGCAACAGTCTCTTTTTCCGGACGATTTATCTTGCGGGGCTTTACGAATGCCCAGTGCTTCGAATAGTTGCCGCCCTGCTCTACCCAGCGGGTAAGGATGCTCCGCTCTGCTCTGGTCAACTGCTTCTCGGCGTCTGCCGGGGGCATTGGGTCATCTTCAGAGTGAATTCGAAGCAGGAGGAGACTTTTGGCGGGAGCCTGCGGATCAATGGCCCGACCGGAATCGGTGGCAGCCATGGCCCCTTCTGCGCTGTCCAGCCGACGCATGTCTTCCCCGTACTCGGCCGCATCCGGGCCGTGACAAACGAAGCACTTGTTGGACAGAATCGGAAGGACTTCGCGAGAAAAGTTGACGGTGTCATCAGCCTCAAGCACTGTGGCAAGAGTTGTGAGGGAGATCAGAATGGGAATCGCAGATTTCATGGAGATGTCACCCCGGTGGGCGTCAGCAGGAGAGCAAATCGGCACCAAGACAGCCTAGATTACGGTAGCGATCGTGCGAATACCTGGCAAGGGGCGCGCCCGGGCAGAGAGCTAACTCGGTTCACTCGTCACGCCGAATCAGCTGGATACTCGCTTTCGGAACGGGTTTCCGAAGATGGTTCGCACGATATCGGCCAACAGCAATAAAGCTTCAAGACGACCTGTCGGGTTCGCTGAGCCTCCGTTTTCGGGTCGAACGCACAAGTAGCGACGTCGGACGCATATTGGCAGTGGTCAAATGTGATGGCCGGCAGGGTGAGCGTCACTGTGAATTCCAGCACACACCTCAATGTGGAGCTGGCCGCTTTTCCGGCACCATTCATGTCGGAATGAACCTCGGCTAACGTTGCCATCGTGCCGTTCCCCTCAGGAAAACGCTCGTCACACTCAATCGCCGACGTAATCGCACCACCTCCGACTGCAGGTGGAATCTGCCTGCCCATTTGATGAGGACTTGACGCGGGGATCGCTGGGTTTGTTTCTGCGGGAGATACTGCCTACTGAGTGCTGCTCCTGCTCGGCCGGCGAACAAATCCGGAAGCGAGTCCGGATTCTGCAGTGACAGCCGCTGATGCTCCGTGACTCTGACGCGTCGGTCGAGTTCCTCTTCAGGCTGGTCCAGGACTGTTCCTTCGTCACCCTCCCTGAGGAGTTTTCCGGGTCGTCAATGCCCCGTTCGGGTTGCCGGCTGATTCGTCTGATGAAGAAGCTGAACCCGCTGGAAGAAGATACACTCTCTCACAGTTCAATTCGTTCGCCCCGCGTTGGTTGCTGTCATGAGAGTATTCCTGATTGTTCTTAGTCTTTTAGTGTGTTCAGATCTGTTCGCCACGGAGGACTTTCGAGAACTCTACTCAACTCCTTATGAACGGTCCGACGGGAATCAAACGGCAACATACCATCAGGCGATTCAGTATTACTCAACGCTGGCAGCGAAGAACCCACGAATCTCTTTGAGTGAAATGGGACCGACTGATTCCGGGCGCCCGCTGCACCTTGTTCTGATTGCGGATCCTGTTCCCTCACTGGATGAGGTTCTGACGGACAGTCGATCTGTTCTGCTGGTGAATAACGCAATTCATCCCGGCGAGCCGGATGGAGTGGATGCCTCGATGGCCTTTGCCAGGGACCTCGCTTTTGATGACGCTCATTACGGTGACACTCTGAAGAACGTTATTGTCGCAGTCATTCCGCTCTACAATATCGGCGGAGCGTTGAATCGAAACTCCGGCACACGCGCGAATCAGAATGGGCCGGAAGAATATGGCTTTCGTGGCAACGCTCGCAATTATGATTTGAATCGAGACTTCATTAAGTGCGACACAAAGAACGCTCGCAGCTTTGCGGAGATTTTTCACCAGCTGGATCCGGATCTGTTTCTGGACACGCACGTCAGCAACGGCGCCGACTATCAGCACGTAATGACCACGTCCCATAGTCAGAAGGACAAACTGGGCTTGCGACTCGGGCGGTATCTGGAAGACACGTTTGAGCCACAGCTGTTCAGCAAGTTGAAGGGAGACGGTTTTCCAACAATCCCCTATGTGAATTCAGGCGGGCAGCCGCCGGAGAGAGGGTTCTCTCAGTTTCTTGAGACGCCACGATACTCCACCGGCTACACGGCCCTGTTTCAGACCATGGGCTTCATGACGGAGACCCATATGCTGAAACCGTACGCTCAGAGAGTCAGAGCA
>CAJWGB010000308.1 GCA_913031625.1 uncultured Planctomycetaceae bacterium
ACAGACAGTTTTCTCGTCGCCCTCAAATTCATCCCCGAAAAACTGAGAGAAAACTCAGTTGTGGCGGCCCGCTTTCGCCGTGAACTGCGCGTTCTGCAGAAGCTCCGACATCCCCATATCGTGAAGTGTCTCTCCAATCCGGATGAGAACGATGATTCCGTGCCCACCTATTATGCGATGGAATTCGTCGACGGAGGCACGCTGGAGGATCTGCTGCGAGTTCGTGTTCGGCTCTCCGTCGAAGAAACGTTTCGATATGCGCTGCAGATCCTGGGCGCACTCTCAGCCGCACATCGATTTGGTGTGGTTCACCGAGATGTGAAGCCGTCCAATCTCCTGATGGCCCGTGACCGACGAGCTCTGAAACTCTGCGACTTTGGGCTGGCGATGGTGCTTGGGGGAACCCAGCTGACTCAGCCAGGCCAGACCATTGGAACACCATGGTACATGTCGCCGGAACAGATACGTGGTGAAGACGCTCTTAACGGGACGTCCGATCTCTACGCACTCGGGTGTATTTTGATGGAAGCGCTGACCGGCAAGCCACCGTTTGTTGCCGATACACACTTTGCCATCCTGAACCGGCATCTGAGGGAAGATCCACCACTGGTTTCTTCGCGGCAGCCCAACCTTCCTCATGGTGCGTTCATAGATCGATTCGTGACTCGTCTGCTCGACAAGGACCCGAATCGGCGTCCGGATAGTGCGGGAGATTTGATTGCCGAGATTGCTCAGGAATTCCCGGAACTCAAAAGCGGAAGTGGCAGTGGCCCCTCTGAGTCACGAAGGACCAAAGGAAGCGACAAGGGCATCCCGGCCCGAGAACGCGTTCAGTTGGCGCGAGGACGAGCGGTCGATGTGTGGCAGCGTCTAAAGTCCAGCAGAACGATTGTCCTTGGTCTGCTGCTGACTCTTTCCGTCTGTGCCAATGTTTTGCTGATGAACCAGTCGTCGTCTGTTGCGATGACTGGGAATGAACGATCCTACATTACCAGCATTCCGCATCAATCAGCACCAGCGCGAAGTGCAGTAACGCCTTTGCTCGCGATCCTCGCCAGGTCTGATGAACACGCTCTCGGAGTTCTCGATCAACTGCTGGACGCGCCTGAGCCGGAAGTGCGCCGCAGTGCGGTGCTGGCAATTGGGCAGCTTGCCAGCGGTGGCTCGAAATTCCGTGCGAGGATTCAGTCTCTGACACGTGATGAATCGGATATGGTTCGCCTCGCGGCAGATGCGACGCTTCGCGCAATGGACCAGCCCGCTCAGTAGTGGACGTTCGCTGACCAATGGGACTTCTGGCGAAGTCCACTACTCTCCCAAAGTATCGCTATGGTTATGCCCCAATCGGTCCGGGTTGCCTTGCAGACGCTGTAGGCCGGTATCCGCACAGGCGCTGGAAGGACTTTGCAGGGGAACTAGTTCGGTTTGGCCAGTCGCTTCGAACGGTGGGTATTCTTCTGTTCGATTTGCAGCCGCTTTGGTTTGCCTCCCGAACTGACATCAACGGTGCCGCTGATTGTCCACGAGAGTTCCATGGCCTGAAACCATGGTCGACGTTTCTGAGGTTCGGCGGAAGGCCGGATCATCTCCGCTGAACCGCTGAAGTCCTTCATTTCGAACTTTGGGTCTGAATAGCGAATCAGCGTGCCCTCCTGGCTGATTGCTGATGGAACAAATCGGGAGTCGGCGGAGATGAGAATGGGGACGTTTGTGATAACTGTCTCCGCAGGAATTGTCTCATCCGTTTCGGTACTTTCATTTTCAGCTTCTGCTGGTTCATTCTCTTCTTTCGGTGGATCTGTCGTCTCCGGCCGGAGTTTCACAATGGATCGCATGCTTCCATAAGGACCCAGTGGCGTCGTCAGGTCGCGTTTCCACAGTTGCTGGTCACCGACAATATTCGGGGAGAGCCAGAACGGCAGTTCGGACAGATTCATCAGGGCCTCAGCCGCTCCGGAGTCTACCAGCAGTTTTTGACTTCGCGCACTGGCACGGTTGATTGCCACAGGTGGATGCGTGAATTCTCCCTGTTGGAACACTGTGCCGTCCGGCGCGACCTGAAGCTTCCATTTCACCTGGGACAGCCGTCTGAGCTGCTCTGTTGAGGGTTGAAGGCCGTTCTTCGTCTCCACGTGTGGCCTGTCCATGCTGACTGAAATGTAGGCGCGATTGGCTCTGGTCAGTGCTACCTGATAGTGAAACACCAGAGTTTCGCGGCGAGTAACGACATGCGGTTTGCCACCGTCGGGTGTGATTGTCGTTGTCTGGTCGACGACGGTCTGTATCGAGAATCCGTCGCCAATCTGCAGTCCCCAGACATAGCTCGGAACTTCCGGCCTGCTGGTCTCGTCGGCTGCGAGAAGAGAGGCTGTCAGCAGCCATGTCAGAATCGTTAGTCGAACACGCATTTTGAATCTCCTCTGTTCGCGTCAGCTGCCACGGAATCAAAACAGAGAATAGATGAACGGAGCGGCACCGGTAGACGTCAACGTGACCAGCAATCCCACGCCCAGCAGGACGACAATGATGGGGGTCAGCCACCACTTTTTCTCCTCACGCATGAAGATCCAGAATTCCTGGAGCAGTCCCAGTTGCTGTTCTTCGCCCAGCTGTTCGAATTCGCTGGCGTCGTTACTGTCGTCTTTGGTTTCATCCATGCTTAACTGCCTGAGGGGCGTTGATTGACGAATGGAAGAGACTTCCAGATTGCCTGTCGGGCTCCGATGATCATACCCATAACCAGCCCACCAAGGTGAGCGCCGTTGGCGATATTGCCGAGGACACCCGTCATACAGAGAAACAGCCAGAGCAGTGCATACGTGACTGTGTTCTGATTCAGTGCCAGACCATCTCGTGGGCGAGTCTTTCCCTTCATCCAGACGTAACCGACAAGTCCAAACAGAACGCCGGACATACCTCCAAATCGAAAGTCGACCCACAGCAGTTGAACGACGTTGGATGTCACGGCCAGTATCAGACAGAGAGCGAGGAACCGAGGTGTCCCGCGTACGTACTCAACCCCTTTGCCGAACGACATGAAGGCCATCATGTTGAACCCAATGTGCAGCAGACTCAGGTGCATAAAGATGGGGGTGATCAGACGCCAGACCTGACCTCGACTGATGACCGACCAAAGACCGTGACACTGTGCCTGAGCGTTGATAGTGTGATAGTCAAGTGCGCTGAGTTTGCCGTTCTGCATCTGCAGGTTGCCTTCAGCAATTCTCTGCGCAACGATTCTTATAAACGCTTTTTTTCTGGCTGCGTTTCCCGTTTCATCGAGGATCTGCAGATACTTCACGGGAAGTCGCGGTGGTTTCAGGCTCAGCTCTTCACTATTGCAGAGCCTCGGGCCGAAGCCGCCTCCCTGATTGCCTTGCTGAGCGTTCCAGTTGGTGCACAATGCGACGACAAGGACGCAGATGACAAACATGATGTAGGTGGCGGGATACGAATCCCACCAGGAACCACTCCACCTGCGTTTTAGTTTTCGGGCGTTTTTCTGGTTCTCGTTTCGAAGCCGATCTGCCTCCATGAGAACATTGCGAATCTTTCGTTCGGCACGCGCATAACGTTCGTTCTCGGGATCAGAAATATACTCGGTGAGTAATTCCTCAGCGCGTTCTCGATCGTCATCGCTGTGGATCCAGATGATCCATTCGGCATCTTCATTTTCGACCGTGCACGGGATCGACTCCGCAAACAGGAAGGCCGCAAAGCGTTTTGCCTGGCTTCCGTCAGTGAGGCTTGTGAGTTCTCGCATGTGTTGCAGAAGATCCGGTGTGACAGTTCAGCCGCCGGGCAGGGCATCTGCCATGCGTCAGTCCGATTCGGCCTGGTAGTGAGTGTATCGAATCCGTGTGGGCGTCGCGAACAGCATCTTGTCGCCGAATCACTGATTATTCATCGCTGGTGTGTCATTCTTTGCTTACAATGACGGGTGATTCAATGACACTTCCAACAGAAAATCTGTACGAATCTCCCTGCCTGCCGATGTCGCCTCAACGCCTCGGTCCGGTCGTGATGCTCCTCGCTGGAGCCGTTGTTTTCCTCGGGGGTTTCTGTGGCGGGCGACCACCGCGGCAGAAAGGGCCGAGCAGGAAGCACTTCGAACTCGGGAGCAGGCAGAACGGATGATGGAAGGTCTAAGAATGAAAAACAGAGACGAGGCTCCTGAAGATGCACCAGCGGAGGACACCAATGAGTGAACTGCCAGCGATCCGCCCGTCCCGCAGGGCTGCGATTGCAGCGGGCGCTACGATCGCCACAGCGTGCGGTGCTGTGGGCGAAGAGTCAGTCGTCAAAGGCAAGGCTGAGCATGTTATTTCGGTCTGGTTGGGCGGCGGTATGGCCCAGGTCGATACCTTTGACCCCAAGCGGAAAGGAGACCCTAAAACAAAAAAGCCCGGCTGCTACTATAACACGATCTCCACTGCAGTCGACGGGGTGAACCTGTCGGAGCACTTGAGCGGACTTGCACCACTGATGGACCGCGTGACTGCCGTTCGAACTGTCAATCATGGCACGATCGACGAACACGCGGCCGCCACCAACCGCATGCACACGGGGCGGCCGATCAGCGGGACAGTTCAGTATCCGTCACTGGGATCGATGGTTGCCCATCAGCGTGGTGCCATTTCTGAAAATGCGCCTCCGTATGTGCTGGTTGGTTATCCAAATGTGACGCGCGGACCGGGGTTTCTGGGGAATTCTGCAGGTTACCTTTACCTGACCGACACAAGTCAGGGACCAGCCGGACTGTCACGCCCACAGGGAATCTCGGAGGCGCGACAGCAACGGCGGGAGAAGTTTCTTGCTCTTCTGCGAAACGGACAGCCGGTTCGCCCGCATCCACGCCGCAGGGCATATGAAGAAACCACAGAACGTGCGCTTCGATTAAGCGGCCCGGAGTTTGGAAAAGTATTCGAGCTGGAAACTGAATCAGCTGATCTGCGAAATGCATACGGAGGAGAGTTCGGTCAGCGGTGTCTGCTTGCCCGCAGGCTGGTTCAGCGCGGAGTCAGGTTTATCGAAGTGTCCCACAACCTCAACTTCCTGAATGGGGCCGGCTGGGATGTGCACAATGAAGGAATTCTCAATCAGCATCGGCTCATTCAGGAACTCGATTCTGCGGTGTCGACTTTGATCACCGACCTGGAACGCGTCAGGCTTCTCGACAGGACGCTCATTGTGATCACGACTGAGTTTGGTCGACCATCCGGATTCGACAGCAAAGGAGGTCGCGCTCATCAGGGCTCTGCGTTTACCTGCGTGCTTGCCGGCGGAGGTCTCCAGCATCTTGGTGCATATGGGCAAACGGACGAACTGGGAAAGAAGATCGTTGCTGACCCGGTGAGTGTGCCTGACTTTTTTGCGACAGTGCTGGCGACCGTCGGAGTCGACCCCGGAAAACACGTCTATGACGGTGATCGTCCGGTGCCGTTAACAGACCGTGGTAAGCCGATTCGCGCTCTGTTTAGCTGAGTTCAGGTGCCGTGAAAGGATTGCGGAGCAACTCGGATCTGCTTTCGCCTGGGTGGCCAGCAGGATTCTGTTCCACACGAGATTACTATCCGTTTCCTGTTCGATGGCCCAGTCCTCGTCTGCAACGTGTGCGTAGCGATTGTGATGTGGACACGGTAGGTGCGGTTTTGCTTTGCGGTGTCCAGATTCGTGACTTTAATGATGTCTTCCTGCGGGCTGCGAATTGTCAAACGGCAGCGCCGTCCACTCAGTCACCGGAATCAATGACGTTCAGTACACGATGTGTTTCTGCAGGTCCTCAGGCTGAGTGGAGTCGGGCCGACGAACAGGGAGGGACATCTGAAGCAGGGCAGTTTGCCCGGAATAACTCGTGCGAGCTCGCGGCCTGCAAGTCTGCGAAAGGCCGATCGGAATGCAGGTTCCCTGACTTGCCAGTCCAGCCGGATTCGTCAACGTTCAGCATGCTGACGGCGCCAAGATCGGCCATGTGACCCGGCAGAGCCTGTAGCTGTTCAGCACGGATGCCTTGCTCTTGTCCGTCAGACATTCATTTACGTCCGCCAGGTCTGATGTCAGGTCTGGCTGATTCACGTCCCCCAGGAAGCGAATCTGATCCTGACAAATGTCCTTGAACGACAAGGAATTGCGGTGGCTCTGAATAGAAACGGCGTGGAGGCTGGGGTGAGCAACCCGGACGAGCGATTCTGATTCAATTTCATGAATCATCGCAGCATTCTGCAAGGATGCTGGCCGACACATCGTCCGTTCACATCATACAGAATCAAATGGACAGACGTGTGGAACGAGATCATGGTCAGGCTTGAGCACGCGAACGGAGTGCGCTGGGTTCATGTGGGCAACGACGACACCTACGTTGCGTTTAATCAGGCGGGGGCAGAACAGCCACCAACTGGCATGCCATATAGCGGTCGCCCTGGTCTCAATCATCTGGCGTATGAAGCGGACGATGTCGGGGCCCTCAGAGACAGATTGCTTGCCGGCGGCTATAAAGAATCGACACCCACGAATAACCACCTATACCGCAGGCGTGTTTACTTCTACGATCCGAAAGGCAATGACTGGGAGTTCGTCGAGTACTTCTCCAGCGACCAGCTAGATGGCGTCAAGCCAGCCCCTCACATCAGACCAGAGCGGCACCGATGCATGTTGTTCAGCGTCGACAGCCTCAGGAGCAACAATGACAGGATTATCCTGAACTGAACCATCCCGCTCATTGTCGTCTTCCTGCATTCGACCTGCGGCAAAAACAGAGGCTTGTTGGCTGTTGCTTGACGCTGTGACTGGCTCTTGTCCTAACGCCGCGACATTTGCTTTGATCTCTGCCGCTGAAAGCAGGCTGGGGCCTTTTGTATTGTTGATCTGTGTGTCAGTCCCTTTGAATTCAACGATCAGACAGAGCAGA
>CAJWGB010000309.1 GCA_913031625.1 uncultured Planctomycetaceae bacterium
CGAGCGGCCATCTTTACCGGACAGTTCGCCTCGACAACGGGCTGCTATCGCACGGCTAACTACTTTGTTGACCATCCTGACATTGAGCCATTGCAGGTCAGCTTTTCAAAGGCAGGTTACAAGACGTTGGGTGCGGGCAAGCTCTTTCATCACCCGGCTGGTGCAATCGATCAACGTGGCTGGTCGGAGTTCTTCCTGCGGACTCCGGCGCAGAGGAAGGGGGGCTGGCCACTGGATTCGTGGAGCCGTGGAACTCCATTTCCCGATCCGTTTCCCAACAGCATCTACAACCGCGGGGAAGAAATTACTGGTGGGCTGTTCCTGGAATGGGGAGCCATCCCCGACAGGCGTGAAGAAGAAATGGCGGACACCATGCGGATTAACTGGGCTGTCCGCAAGCTGCAGGAAAAACACGATGAGCCGTTCTTCCTCGGGGTAGGGATCTATGCGCCGCACTTCCCGAATTACTGCCCTCAGAAATACTTCGACCTTTACGATCCTGAAAATATCAGCCTGCCGCCTTACAGGGAGGATGACCTCGCAGACCTTCCTCCGAAGATCAAAAAGATTAAGACCGCACGGTCGCGGATCCACAGGAAACTGAATGACCTCGACGCGGTCGACGATGCGATCCACGGATACCTCGCCTGCATCAGTTATGCGGATGCCATGATGGGCCGCGTGCTCGATGCTCTGGAATCCAGCCCTTATGCCGACAACACCATCGTTGTGCTGTGGAGTGACCACGGTTATCACCACGGTGAGAAAGGCGACTGGGGCAAACATACTCTGTGGGAACGGACGTCCAACGTGCCGTTTATCTGGGCGGGGCCTGGTGTTGCGATGGGCGACAAGTCTGATGTGTCAGTCAGCCTCATCGATATGTATCCCACGTTCGTGGATCTCTGCAGGTTGCCGGAGCCCGACCAGAAGCTGGAGGGAGAATCTCTTGCTGCGACGCTCAGGGAACCTTCGGAGGCAAAGGATCGAAACGTCTTCCTGCCGCATATGAATCCCGGTGAGTACGCCATCATTAATCGTGACTGGCGCTACATTCGCTATGGCGACGACGGTGAGGAACTCTACAACGTCAGGAAGGACCCCAACGAATGGGACAACCTCGCTGGTGACCCTGTACATGCAGAGCGAATGGCATCCTTTCGCGAATTGGCTCCCCGGGAGTTTGCTCCGGCCGCGAAGAATCTGAATGCTCGCAGGGACCTTGTCGTCGAAGGTGAGGCATTCCGCTGGGAACCGGGGAAGGGGAATTACCAGCCGTCAGAAAAGTACCTCCCGTATACAGATCCTCTCAGGAAGACACAGCCACCCCAGCCAGTTCCACAGCGTCGTCGCAACAACAGGAACGTTCTGTTCGTCATTTGCGACGACCTGAATACGCATGTGTCTCCGTCCGGATACGACCCGATCAGGACGCCCACACTTTCAAAGCTGGCTTCAGAGTCGATGACGTTTCGTCGAGCCTATTGTCAGTACCCGGTGTGTGGGCCGTCGCGTGCTTCCCTGATGAGCGGGCTTTATCCTCAGTCGACCGGTGTGCTGAATAACACGGACGACATTCGCAAAGAACGCCCGGGCACCGTGTCGATGCCTGAGTTCTTTAAGCAGAATGGATATTGGACGGCCAGTACCGGTAAGGTCTTTCATTCTCCTCGGCACGAGCATGGTGAGGTGGCATGGGACAGGTTCATTCGCTTTGAGAACGATGAACTGGAAGTTGTCCGGATTGCTCGTGAGAGGTTCGAAGCCGAAAACGGATCCATTGAAGAGCAAAAGAACCGTCGGCGCTGGCGGGAATTGAAGAAACAGGTGTCCGCCGGACTGAATGCTCAGACGCCCCCCGGGCACGGTCGCAGCGGTCTGACGGATAAGCAGCACAAGGATGGAAAGAACGCGCGGCAGGTTGCTGAATGGCTGGCCGGCAATGCCAACGGGGATAAGCCGTTCTTCATCGCCTGTGGGATTCAGAAACCTCACGTGCCATTTCTCGCTCCGGATAAATACTTTGAAATGTATCCCTTGAGTGAGCTTACCTACACACCCGACCGTCCGCACCTGTGGGACTCCATTCCACGCACTGCGATCTCAAAACGATATGAAGCATTCGGGTTTGAATTGGGGCAGGAGAACCACGCGCTGCGGCGTGAATACATGCAGGCTTACCATGCGTGCATTTCCTTCATCGATGCTCAGCTGAAGATCGTGTTTGATGCTCTGGAAGAAAGCGGACATGCCGAAGACACGATCGTGATCTTTACTTCAGATCACGGTTATCACCTGGGCGATCATTTTCTCTGGGGCAAAGTGACCCTGTTCGACATTGGAGCACGCGTCCCGTTCATCGTTCGAGCACCAGGCATCACCAAAGCGGGGGCGACATCCGAAGCAATGGTGGAGTTGGTTGACATCTATCCAACACTCGTTGACTTAACCGGCCTCGTCGCTCCCGATCATCTTCAGGGAGTCTCTCTGAGACCGCTGTTGGGGTACCCGGAGCGACGTGGGCAGAAGAAGTATGCCTACAGTGTGGTCACGCGAGGGCAACAACTCGGGTATGCATTGCGCAGTCAACGCTGGCGATATGGCAAATGGCCGGACGGTGAGGAGCTATACAACCTGACCAATGACCCCGAGGAAAAAAGAAACCTTGCCGGCAAAGACCACGTTGCCGAGCGACTTGCAGAGATGCGACAGCTGCTTGAAGATAAACAGCAGGAAGCTGCCTCTCGAAGACAGCCATCGACGCAGCAACCAACAAAGTAGGCCGGAGAGAGGAAGGGACGGACGAAGCCAAACGGTTCTGCGAGCTGACGCGTGATCACGGCCGGTCCTCGTTTCGCTCGCCCCGTCCCACAGGTCAGCCACGGTCACAATTTGAGGAGCACCGGGGCATCACCTGGTTTAAAATCCGGCCTGGACACAACCTGCCGGACCGGATCGGATCCCGTCTTCGCGATCACAGTCAGGCCGTCCGATTCACTCCACGAGATATCCAGCAGCTGACCGCGAAATGGAATATTGCGGGCTCGATAGTGCTTTAGATTCATCGGCAGTGGATCGATCGTCGCAGATCCGTCGTCGGCGATCTGCAGCCCGACAATGTGTCTCAGGTACACGTCGATCCACCAGCTGTGCATGTAGTCTCGAAACAGGCTTAATCCGTCGCCTGTTTCCGGGTTGTACCGTTCAAAGAAATCAGCCCGTGGCTGCAGGTGATTGGCGGCGGCTCGCCGAAGGAGATGCCCGGCCTGAGGCAGCAGGCTGCGATCATATGTTTTGGCCGCATGAGCAAACGCTTCGACGACATGGGAGGTGGCGGCCGGCCATGACGGTCCCTCCCAGAACTTAGTCGGTCCATAGTCGGGGTGACTGGCAGGGAGTGCCGGCACGGGGTGTGGCTTCCAGAATTCGTCTTCATTCAGCAGGTGCTGACGAAAGATATCCACTTTATTGGCGTCACCGACTCCCGCAAAGAACGGGTAGAAGGTGGTGATGGCGAGGTAATCTGTCGCCAGCTTGCGGGTCTCCTGGTGGCGATCAAACCACGCCGTGCGGTCTGAACTCCAGAGGACAGAATCAAGCGCGGCGGCGGAACGATCGGCAGCCTGCTGAAGTCGTTGAGCTTCTTTTTGCTTTCCAAGGGTTCGTGCGATATTCGCTGTTGCGCGCAGGTTAAGCAGTGCGTAACTGGTCGCGTCAACTGCGTCGTACCGCATTTCGCGATTCTCATGTCCCCAGCGGAAGAGATCGTCCTGGCCGGTTTCCAGCTGGTGCGCGACGTCAAAAAGACCGTCACGATTGGGGTCGCGATCTGTAATCCACCAGTCACAGTTCTTCGCCATTGCCGGATACAGTTCTGCCATCAGGCGTTTGTCGCCGTGGATCTGATAGTGCCGCCACGCAGTGTGGGGCAGGAGCGAGAGTCCGCTGCGGGATGCGTGGTCCAGCTTCACTTTGTTGGTTCGAGGTGACGTGTACCACGGAAATCGTCCGTCTTCGTAGGCAGCGTACGCCATGTTGGCGATGTGACCAAACCCGACGTTTGGGTCCACGGCCCAATTCATGTCCAGTGCCATAAAGGGCGCGCTGTAGCAGCAGTACGTCTGATACGCCTGCCTGCCTTCCATAACGACGGGGTGTTTAAAGAATCCGAGGTCTCCACCGGCAGTTGAGAATCGCAGCAGGAACCAGCGAAACCCGTAGAGCTCCGTCAGTCCGGGATCACTACAGTCAAATTGCGGTACCTGTCGTGTGTAGAAGTCGGTCCATGCTTCTCTGTTGGCCGCAATTGGGTCCGGCTGGCTTAGTACCGACTCGAGGTTCTTCAGTGCTGCCTCTGCGGAACGCTCAAAGGCACACGCACACACGACGGACTGAGTTTCCCCGGGCTGCAGCCTGATGTCGATCTGCATCCGATAGGCGCCGGGCGTATCGGTGTCGATCTTCGATGGCTTCGTGCTCGCACCGATCGCCATGTTAAGTCCATCTGGCAGCGCATTCGGAAACACGCTGTGATCCACCATTACGACTCGGTTCTTTTGCCGCATCGTCTGTCGCTCACCGCCCGGCTGTTCTCGCCAGTCGAACGAACGTGTGCAGTCACCGGTGATATGGATGGTGTGGGTCACCACCCCTTCAGTCTGGTTCTCGACAAGGATTCGACTGACAATGACATCGTCTTTGGTCACACAGACCTCACGCTGTTCCACGACCTGAAGTGTATTTGTTCGTTCCGGCGTGAGTTGCTGTCCGGTTTCTGCTTCAAATGTCACTGTGTCGATGAAGACTTCGGATGAATACTCCGGACGCTGAGAGTTGCCCTCCAGCAGTGCATGATCCGGATGCCACAGGATCGTTTCGCCGTCTGCCGCGCTGAAAATGTTGCCCAGTTCGTGAGTGGCGTAGAAACACCGTTTGCTGGTTCCCCGACCGGTATAGAGCGCAATGTTCTTTCCGTGTCCAATACTGGTCTTGTCACTCCGATTCCCAATCCGATCAAGAATCCGGTTCGAAGCCTGACGAGTTGCTTTGAGGGGAGCACTTGTCATGCCGTCTGCTACGACGGTGACGTAGAGCCGGTGATAGCCGGCCTTGAGTTGACCGATGTCCACCGTGACGTCCGTGAAGTCTTCAGCAGCAGTTCCGTCACCACCGGTGGAATGTAGTCTGACACGTCCCAAAGGTACGCTGTCCAGAATCAGGTCAAGCCACACGTCGCCGGGATTCGGTCGTGCATAATGAAAACGAATGCGAGCCGGCTTTAAAGCTTCCGGAGTCCGAAAGAACAGCTCGGCAAAGTCGCCGGAATCAGACCCCCAGCCAGCTCCCAGAACTTCGCCGCGAGAGGCAACGGCTCTTTTTTCAAGGCCGGTTCGCCCAACGACCTGAATCGGACGTTCGGCTTCAATGGTTGTGCTGCCGTCTTCGTTCAGACTCCATGGTGCCTGAGCAAAGACTCCGGTCGAAAAACATACAAATGCCAGAATAAGCCGCATGTCAATTCTCATAATCTGTTGAGGCACCAAAGTTCATCCGCCAGGGAATCATCACAGTGAATGCAGAGAAGCACTCAAAGGTCAGACGGCACTCCGCGAAACTGCGGGGCCGCGACGTTCCAGAGCGGCGTCAATGGCAGACTGCAGTTCGTCGGTCAGATTGAGCTGCATTGCGGCAGCCGTTTCTTCGATCTGCCATGCACGCTTGGCTCCGCAAAGCGCCGAGGTTATTCCCGGTCGCGAAATTGTCCATGCGACAACCAACTGTGCCACTGTGCATCCCTCGGCGGCAGCGATGGCCCTGAGTTCGTCAAGGAAGTCCTGATTCTTCTCCCACTCATCTCCCTGAAACATCGGGTACTTGGGCCGTCCGTCCTGCGGGTGAAACTTGTGGTTCCGCCCCATCTTTCCGGCCAGCAGTCCTTTCATGAGCGGCCAGTAGACACACAGTGAGATCTCACGTTCGCGACACCATGGTGCCACGTCGTTCTCGATTTCCTGTTGTAGCATGTTGAAGTGTGGCTGTACGGCAGTCAGCGGGCACGCATCATGGAACTCCTGCAACTGTGTCACGTTGAGATTGGACGCGCCTGCAGTCCGTACCTTGCCAGCCGCAATCAAATCTGTGATCGCGCCTGCGGATTCTGCGATCGGGGTCTGATTATCCGCGGCATGGAGGTAGTAAAGATCGACGAAGTCCGTCCCCAGCCTCTGCAGGGATTCGTCACACTCACGCTTGAGCGTCTCGGGCCGGGAATCAAAATCCTGGCCCTTTCCCACACGGTGAATTCCACCCTTGGTGGCCACGACGACCTCGTCTCGCCGGCCGGCAATGACCTCTCCGATCATCTTCTCACTTTCACCGTCCATTCCGTACGCGTAGGCCGTGTCGAAAAAGTTGATTCCATGATCAAAAGCTCTGCTCAGCGTGGCAACACTGTCCTGATAGGTTGCGTCTACGGTGGTGATGCCGGCAATAGGCCAGCACCCCATCGCGACGGATGATACGTTGAGATCTGATTGTCCGAGTTGTCGAAATGACATGAGTGTTGGTTGTTTGTGTCTGGTTGTTTGTGCGTTGTTCTCTTGGGGTTATCTTCCTGATGAGTCGGACTTCGTTCGAACCCTGCGGATGATAAACCGATACCCCTGATACTGGCCGACATGATGGCCCCAGCGTCCGTCGCGAAAATCGAAGCGGCAGTGTTTCAGTGGTGACATCCACGAACCCCCGCGACAGGCTCCATTCTCGCAGAATTCACTGACATTGCCGTGCATGTCATGGAATCCCCAGGCGTTCGGTTTGTACATCCCAACGAATGCTACGGAAGCC
>CAJWGB010000310.1 GCA_913031625.1 uncultured Planctomycetaceae bacterium
CCGACAGCCGCGCTGACGGGCACACCGTTGCCGAGGCCTTTTCCAAGGCACACGAAATCCGGCTCAATGCCGTAGGACTCAAATGCAAACAATCTTCCGGTGCGGCCAAAGTTGCTCTGCACTTCATCGAGGATGAACAGGATGTCATGTTCACGGCAGAACGCCTGCAGCAGCTGCAGGTACTCCGCGGGCGGGTGATAGCTGCCGCCACCACCGAGATATGGTTCTGTAATCAGGCAGCCGATTGCGTGGTCTGCGTTAGTAACCGCTTCTTCAAGCTCCCGGCGGTATTGTGCAGCGTCAAACTGAGCCCTCGGACTGTCCATATCCGAACATTCGTCCCGTGGAAAGCTGATGAACTTCACTCGAGGGTCGCGCTCGGCATCCTGCTCGCTTCCGGTCACTGCTCCAGACAGTCCCTTCTTGCCATGAAATCCGTATCGCGTCGCCAGAATTCCCGGCCGTGCCGGGTCTCGCCGCATGCAGGCCCAGAGCGCCTTCTGAACGGCCTCAGATCCGGACGCGGCCCAAATGACACAGTCAAGTTGCTGGCCGCCTTCAGCGGACTGAACACACTTCAGTAGTCGCTCAGAAGCAGTTGCTTCAGGTTCCGTAATTGCGTTGTAGGCAGTCATGCCGACGGCGGGCAGAAACTCCTCAGTGCAACCGCCGAGTTGATCCCATCCAAGATAGGTCTGGAATCGCTTGAGCCAGTCCACAGGGTTGTGCCCCAGATTGGCGACCAGCACGCCGGACGTGTAGTCGTAGAGCCGCCGCCCTTCCGGCGTCCAGTGAAACACACCGGCGGACTTTGAAAGGACCGCCTGACTCGGAGTAAATGTCTTGAGGGAATGTGGCTCCGTCTGGTCGATAGCCTGTCGAACTGTGTTGGACTGCTCTTCATTCTGAAACTGAATGGCGTAGCTTGAAAATTCGGTCATGGAAGGAGCTTTCACGGACGGAAATTCTGAAGGCGACGCGTCATTTTAGCATGCCGCCCCGCGACCGTCGGCGCTGCACGGTCGGAAGTCGCAGGAAATACAACCTCGCGCCAACCATGAGTGTAAGCCGCCGAGGGAGCATGGTTTCAGGTGCGGCCCCCGGTGATATGAGGAACACTGCCCAGGGGGGGGGAGTATGAGGGTTGAGTTGACGCACGGAGTTGCTACGCAAACTTCTTTTTGACGGAGTCGCTTGTGAGGTGCTTCAGCACATCGAGCGGTTGGCAACTGTTGTCGTCACCGTAGTCGATCTCGACAGGGCCGATCTTTTTGGCGGCTCTGATAGCTGCCGTGTTTAGTTTCCTGGTGCGTTTGCCGATTCCCATGAGTGCGGTGTTCATGGCTTCCCGCACCCACATCTCTTCACTCCTGATCCTGTCCTGAATGAACAGAATTCGTTCCATGAAGAAATCTTCGTCCATCCCCTCAATGATCTGTTTCATCCTGGAGAGTTCATAGAGCAGGCCGTAGGCACACCTGCGACGAGATTCGCACGAATGCTCCATCCAGTCCCTGCAGAGATCAAAGACGAACGATGTCTTCGTCAGAGTAGAATCACAGGAAGAAAATACGTGGGCGAGGTGTCCTTCGTGCAACTCTTCGACCTGCTCTTCAACCTGATTCCGCGTGATAAGTGTTGGGTCATCGATCAGCAGACCGAGAATCTTTGCGTCGTAGATGTCTGTCTTCCAGAGCTTAAGTGCCAGTGCGTGATCGCGGCCGATCTTCTTAGCCAGCTTACGCAACTGCGTAAGACCAATGCCAAAGCTCCTGAGTGTGCGGGGACGCCGCTTCCAGTGCTCAATGCCACGTTCGTTTTTGTTCTCTCGCAGCAGCCTGATGGCGTCGGTCCTGTTCATCAGCGCTCTCCTGTTGATCAGGGTCAGCGTTGCCCGGCAAGTTCATTCAGGAGCGTTTTCAGAACTCCGGGTCCCGTGTGCCCGTCCGCGACGGCTTCGTATGTCAGTCGAATTCTGTGCAGGATGACGTCTTCGGCGAGAGCGAACAGGTCTTCAGGGACAACATAGTCACGACCGTGAATGACGGCTCGTGCACGGGATGCTTTGATAAGGCTGATGCCGGCACGCGGACTGCACCCGAGTTCAATTAAAGGGTGGTTTCGTGTGAGGTTCACGAGATTTACAACATGTTCGACAAACGTTTCACTGACGTGCACGCTGTGAACGCACTCCATCGCGGCAATCAATTCTTCAGAAGAGCCGACTGGTTCATGTGCCAGAACGTCGAACTCGGTTTGAACCACTGCTCCGCCATCGCGGCGTTCGATTCCCAGCCCAACGTTTCGCTTCAGCACTTCACGCTCGTCTTCCGGAGTAGGATACTCGAGTCGGTGGCAGAGCATGAAACGGTCCAGTTGAGCTTCCGGTAACTCAAAGGTTCCTGCCTGCTCAACCGGGTTCTGAGTCGCAATTACGAGGAATGGCGCGGGGAGCGAGTAGGTCTCATCACCGATGGTGACACGCTTCTCCTGCATCGCTTCAAGCAGAGCTCCCTGAACCTTCGGGGCTGCGCGGTTGATTTCGTCAGCCAGCAGCAAGTTCGTGAAGATCGGGCCCTTTCGTGTGACAAACTCACTGGTTCGTTGATCGAGGATCTCGGAACCCAGAATGTCTGACGGCAGCAGGTCGATGGTGAACTGAATTCGAGCGAAGTCCATATCGATGGACCGAGACAGAACCGACACCAGCAGGGTCTTTGCCAGCCCCGGAACTCCCTGCAGCAACAGGTGTCCGCCGGTGAACAATGCAATCAGTGTTCGCTCGACAACGACTTCCTGGCCGACGACGACCTGCCCTACCCGCTCGCGGATGGATGTGATGAATTCTGCGACCTTCTGGTCGACTGACCCAGCTGTTGCCTGGTCCATATTTCTGCTTTCGACGAATATTCTGGAATGTCACCGCAGCGACGATTTCAGTCTATGGCTGGCCAGGCCGAAAGGCAATCTGCGACTCGTGAACCGCGCCATTTCCAGCAGGCTTGAGAAGACTATTTTCGGATTGCCCACAGTGCGTCGAACGTTCGCAGGTAAATCGTTCCGTTGGAGATTGCCGGGGATGCGGACATGGCTTCCCCCGTGTCGTTCTGAGAAACGATTTCGAATGATCTGCCGGTTTTCACAACGGTGATTTTCCCGTCGCGCGCCGTCAGGTAAAGATGCCCATCCGCATACACAGGAGAAGCGCGATGACGCATACTGTGAGTTCGTTCCATATAGACCTCTTCGCCGGTTTCCCGGTCCAGCACCAGCAGGATGCCGTTTTCTCGACACAGGTAAATGAGGTCGTCAAGGATGACGGGTGACGGAACGTCCGGAGTGTTCTTTTCGCGGACCCACTTGATCGCTTTTTTACTCCCGGTCAAATCGCCTTCGCCATCCGCTGAAATGGCAAATACGGGACCGTTCTTTGCTGTCGGGCAGACGATGATTCCTTCTGCGATTCCGGGAGATGCAACAAACCGCAGAGTGGGGTGATAGCGTCGATCGGGATCGTTATGGGGATTGAGTCCCCCGAGTCGCCAGCGTTCTGAGCCGTCCTTCAGGTTGTATGCAACGGTGTAGTCGGCGCCGTGAGTGACAAGGTATTTCACGCCACCAAAGTCGTAAAGCAGAGGTGACGCGTAGGAGTGTTCGTTCTCTGTGTGAGCAGCAGTCACTCGCTCCGACTTCCAAATGTCCTTTCCGGTGGCTGCGTCCAGGGCGACGACCAGAGCTTCGCTTGTTTCTGCTTTTCCGTCTCCGTGAATCAACTGCAGGTAGAGACGTCCATCGTGGAAAACAGGAGTGGACGACATACCAAATGCAATTCTGAATTTACCGTAGCGATCCTGGAGGTTGCCGCCCCAGACGGGTTTGCCGTCCACGGTAAAGCAGGCGATGTCTCCCGTGGCCATAAAACTCCAGACATGCTGTCCGTCAGTGATGGGCGAAGGTGATGCGGAGTTCCCCTCGTCGCCTCGCACGTCTTTGTTGCCGGAACCGATCTCCTGTCGCCATTGCTCCTTGCCATCTGTTCCAAGACAGATCAGCACCAGTTTGTTGCCGTCAATGCTGGTCACAAAGATCTGGTTACCCCAGACTGCAGGTGTTGCCCCTGCCGGCCCCGGCATTGGGACCCGCCAGGCGACGTTTTGGTCCTTCGACCACTTGAGAGGAAGATCCTTTTCAGTCGAGATGCCATTGCTGGATGGCCCTCTCCATGAGCCCCAGTCACCCGATTCCGCAGAGGGTAATACAGTAAACAGGCAGGCGGCAGCAAGCAGTCGCTTCATTCCGGGACTCACGCAGTGGAGGGATGTTGAGGTGAACGCGACGAAGGTCGCTCATTTAGGTGTATTATCCTAAGGACCCATTCACGTGTGGACAACGATTCAAAGATGATTCGCGACATGGCGGGCTTCAATTCGCAATTTCCGAAGTCGAAACACGAGAATGCAGCGCCACGATTGATCCACAATCAACTGTGCTCAAGAATGCGGGTTCAATTCTGTAACTTCAGGTGGGACACACATGTCGGCATTTCAATACGCTCTGAATTCCAGCACGATCAAGACCACTCCGATCCTGCAGAAGATCGAGATCGCCGCAAAGGCAGGATATGCCGGCATCGAGCTCTGGCATATGGACATGGATGCTCACGTCGAGGCCGGAGGCACAATTGCTGAGATCCGGAAGTGCGTCGAAGACAACGGGCTGGCCGTTCCGACCACCATTCATATTCACGACTGGTTTCAGCCTGCTGGAGAAGAACATTTGGTTGCCATGGACGAGGCTCGACGGAAACTCGAAAACACGGCTGCAATCGGCTGCAGGTATGCAGTATGTGGCCCTCCTCATGGCGCTGCCGATCGTGAACTGGGGAAACAGCACTATCGGGAAATGCTGCAGCTCGGCGCAGAATTCGGTGTACGGCCTGCCTTCGAATATCTGGGCTTTGTACAGGATATCAAGACGATCGATGACGCGATCGAAATTCTGGAAGGCGCTGATCACCCGGCAGGCTGTATTGTTCTGGATCCGTTCCACTGTTACGTAGGAGGTGGGGGAGTTGAGTCAATTGGCAAACTGAAGGTCGACCAGATCGGAGTTTCGCACTTCAATGATGCTCCTGCAGAACCAGAGCCTTCAACCCAGAGAGATCCTGACCGAGTCATGCCGGGGGACGGAGCGATTGACCTGAAACGCTACTGTGACCTGCTGCGAGAGATTGGTTACAGCGGATTCGTGTCTTTGGAGCTCTTTAAAGAAGACCTCTGGACTCAGGACCCCCTTGAGGTTGCGACGATCGGCCTGCAAAAAATGAAGCAGGCAGCTGAGGCCTGAGGAAAGTATGTCTGCGGCACACAGGGACGCCCCGCACATCGCCTTCTGTGGTGGAGGCTCCGGCGGACATATTGTGCCGTCGTTTGCTATTCTTGAGGCGCTCAGGGAACGCACGCCTGAGTGGACCGCGACATTCCTGTGCAGCGCTCGCGAAGTCGATCAGCTGGTACTTCGAGATCTGGACAGTCGAGATCGTGTCGTCCCACTGCCGATGCGGTCTTCGCGCCGGAAGATTCGGTATGCGTTGCAGGTTGTAAATTCAGTGCGACTCTGTCGTCGTGTGTTACAGGAATCGCGGCCAGACGTCATTCTGGGTACTGGCGGGTTTGCGTCCCTCCCGGGTGTACTTGCCGGTCACTGGTGCGGCATTCCAATTGCGTTGCTTGAGCCAAATGCGGTGATGGGACGCGCCAATCTGCGGCTTGCCGGCCGTGCCGACACTATTTTTCGTGGCTGGAAAGCAGAAGACGATCAATCTGGTTCGCAGGTGGCGACGGGTGTTCCGGTGATGCGGAAATTCTTTCCGCAACGTGGCCACTCCGATTCACAGACTCTCTTGATCACAGGAGGATCCCTGGGGGCCAGCCGACTCAATCAGTTGGTGCTGGACGCGACGGCACTGGCTGATCTGCAGGACTGGAAAATCGTTCATCAGACCGGGCCGGAGGATTTTGAGCGAGTCCGTACCGCATGGGCGAGGATCTCTTCAAATGTCACAGTGACCCCGTTTCTGGCCAACACGGCAGGCGCTCTTTGTGAGGCAAGTCTTGTCATTGCCCGATGTGGCGCTGTGACACTGGCGGAGATTGCTGCGACGGAAACCCCATCTGTGCTTGTGCCGCTTGGGAATTCGGCAGACGACCACCAAAAACAAAACGCAGTCTGTCTGGCTTCTGTCGGAGCGGCGGAAGTTGTCGGTGAAGATGATCCTACTGCGTTGGCAGACCTGATAACTCGTCTCATCGGTGATGAGACGACTCGGCAGTCAATGGCGTCCGCGGCAAGATGTCTCTCACGGCCACAGGCCGCCGCACACATTGCGCATTCGATTGAACAGTTGGGGATGGACCGAACCATAGAGATCCGGGAGGGGCGCGAGGAAAAGTAGGCCGGGCCGAGCGAAGCGAGCTTCGGCTTTCAATCGGCATACTCACAGCCGCTCGCTTCATCACCCTTAAAATGGAGGCGTGTCCTCGTCTTCGAACAGACTGGTCAGGACCTGATTTTCAGGATCTGTCCATTGGTCTTCTTCTTCGCCGATGTATTCTTCATCCAGCTCTGCACCAGGCTCGTCCTGCATTTCCGGCAGAAAACGGGAACGGATTGAGTCCCTGCGTTTACCCCACTTCATCCGAGTCTTAGCGCGAGTTAATGTCAGGTAGTCCATGGCACGGGTGACACCTACGTACGCCAGCCGGCGTTCTTCGGCGATGTCCTTCTCAAGGTCTGACTCCACGCTGCGTTTGTGGGGCAGCAG
>CAJWGB010000311.1 GCA_913031625.1 uncultured Planctomycetaceae bacterium
TCAGCTTATCCAAGCGCTCCAGCAACCGACCCACCAAGGCGTCGGCATAGGTGACACAACCGGCGTAGTGTTTGCGCACTTCGAGGGCAAACTCCGCGTCGGTGTTGGGGTTGCGTTTCCAGCGATTGTATTTCATGAACTCGCCCGAGCCGTGCCAGGTGGTCTTTCCCTCGGGTCGGGTCGGATGCGGCGTGGCGGGGAGCGTGGCGTTGGCGTACGGCTTCATGTATTGGGCCGGCGTACCAAACGGTAGGTGCGGGCGGATGATGCCCACGGCGAGAAAGAACGGTTTGTCCCTGGTCTTGAATCTCCCGATGAGTTCCACGGCTTTCTGGCAGGCGCTCATCCGTATTGGATTAAGCCGGGTCGATCGAAAATCATGCATAACCGTGTGCCCGATCCGAGTACCAGTGGGCACGCGACGGAGTTGTTCACCGGGTGGGCCGAAAAGTTCATAAGAACCAGTGCAGAAACTGAAGCACCGTTCTTCTGCTATCTGGCCTACAACGCCGTGCACGGCCCGCTGCGAGTCGATAAGTCGAAGCCCGCGTCTGCGCCCGAGGCATGGGTGAAGAAGGCTCTTGACCGAGGTGTCAGTTTCCTCCGCAGCGACTATGTCGCCATCCTCGAGCACATGGACCACAACATCGGGCGACTGGTTGACCTGCTGGATGAACTGGGAGTGGCTGACAATACGCTCATCGTCTTCGTCAGCGACAACGGAGGCTGCACGATGGAAGAAGGTGCCGCTGGTGGCAGATTTCCCGGCAACAACGGCCCATTCCGGGGCGGCAAGGCGACCACGTATCAGGGCGGGCTGAACGTCCCGTTTCTGATCAACTGGAATGGCCGACTGCCGCAGGGAACGGTCTCGGATAGTCAGGTGATGCACTGCGACGTGTTCGCCACTCTGCTTGACGCGGCGGGAATCTCAGTGCCGCGGACCAATGGAAAGAATCCGGTTCGCGGGATCTCCCTGATGCCGCACATGCTTACGGCCGGGAAGGAGTCTATCCCGGAACGCAGCATGATCTTCGAGCTGTGGGGCAACATCGGTCTGCGGAAAGGGAAGTACAAATTGTGGGCTGATGTTGGAAGAAATTTCTCGCCAGACTGGCCTGCACTCAAGGCAGAAGTGGAGCGAACTGATCTCGCTCTTTACGATCTCAGTAGAGATGCAGGCGAGCAGAACGATCTGCGAAGCGATCTCCCGGACGTCTACGCATCTCTCCGAAAAGAACTCATCGATCATCTTTCCGGGATCAACTCCGAGTATCCTGGTGGCGCAGGTCCTGCAGGCGATGTAAAAAACGAGCATCGATCCAAAGACGCAACAGACCCCTCACCGTCAAAGCGTCCGTCACGAGACCAGTTTTTTAGAAGTCGGGACAGGAATAGTGACGGAGCGATTACCCTCGAAGAGTTCATTGGCAATCCTAAAGGGCGAAATGTGCCCGCACTGACCAAACGGTTTGGTAATCTGGATGCCAATGGCGACGGAAAGTTACAGTTGAACGAGTTGAAAGAGTAGACGAAGAGATGCATCAACAAATTACGGTTGCCTGCTTAGTTGCGATGACAGTTGCCCCGGCCCTGACTGCTGCCGGGTCTGAACGGTCAACAGATCAGCCAAACGTCATCATCATTTACTCCGATGACCATGGTTACACCGATCTGGGGATCCACGGAATTGATCAGCACGTAGATACTCCTCACATGGATGCGCTGGCCCGTGGAGGAGCATTGATGAAGGCTGGGTATTCTTCTGCGCCCCAGTGTCGTCCGTCGAGATGTGGGCTGTTGACGGGGCGGATTCAGAATGAGTTTGGATTCACAGACAACAAGTGCGATGCGGGCGCCGGCGAAGGCACGCTGCCCCGCGTCTATCCGCCCGGGACTGATATGGCCGGCAGGCGTCTGCTGACCATTGCTGAGCGTATGAAAAAACTGGGATACGTCACAGGATTCTCCGGTAAATGGCACTGTGGTCCCAATATGGATTCGAAAGAGAAGTTCGATCCCCGCAGTCGCGGGTTCGATGATTACTGGGTCGCACCGATGACGACAGGTGTTGCGAACTTTGACCTGAACGGCAAGTCTATCCCTCACCAGCGAAAGTCATGGCCCGGAGAGAATCGCGTCATCCTGCAGGGGAAGTATGCGGAAGCATTTGTGCGGAAGAACAAAGATCGCCCCTTCTTTCTTTACCTGCCGATTTATGGTCCTCACGTACCCATGATTCGGAAGAATGATCCGTACGTTAAGAACACGCCATTGGTGGACTATCCACAATACAACGATGCTCAGGACGAGCATCGCCGGCTTGGATTGGCGTTAATCAAAGCCATGGATGATGCCGTCGGTGGACTGGTGGCGACCCTGCAGCGCTATGATCTTGAGCAGAACACACTGATCCTGTTTGCGGGCGACAATGGTGCCCCTGGCAGATTTGACAGTGCTGCCATCGGCGCATGGAATGGGTCGAACAACGTTCCCATGCGCGGACCAAAGGGCACGCTTCATGAAGGCGGCATTCGCGTCCCTATGTTCGCGTCATGGAAGGGGCATCTCAAGTCCGGAACGGTCATCGACGAAATGGTGACAACGCTGGATTTGACTGCCACAGCACTCGCGGTGGCCGGGGGCGAGATCCCCCCCGAGTTCGACGGTGTGAACCTGATGCCTCGGCTGACCGGAACCGAACGGCAGATCAATCGGAGTAAAGCAATGTACTGGGATTTCTATACCGGGCAGGCGATCCGAGAGGGTGCCTGGAAACTGTGGCGGAACGACGACGTTACGGTTCTCTTTAACATTGCCGACGATCCTGCGGAGTTGACCAATCTGGCATGGAAGCAGCCGGAACGCGTCCGGCAATTGACAGCGAAGCTGGACGCCTGGACGGACTCCCTTCTGCCCGGTGCCCGGTACGATCCGGCTGGTCGTGGCGCAGACATGCCGCCTCACTTTGCCGGAGCACCCGCAGGAATCAAGCCTGACCCCCGTTACCTGATTCCATACGAAACACCGAAAGCGGCACCCTACCCTGCTGCCGTCAGGTCTCCCGGTGCTGCGAAGCCGGAGGTGTGGGAACTGGAGCAGCCGAAGCCTCGAAACGTGGCACCACGAAAGCCGAATCAACGATCAAAGGATCAGTTCTTCCGGACTCGTGATCGCAACAACGATGGTGCGATCACACTGGAAGAATTTATCGGTAACCCGGAAGGGCGCAACGTTGCTGCTTTGACAACGCGATTCAAAAAGCTGGACGTGAATAGCGATGGAAAACTGCAACGAAACGAATTGAAGTAAACCTGGCAGTGTAGCTGCCGTCGCCAGACGGTGGGCGGACCGGCGACTTGATTACCAGACGCGTGCGTCTGCCGGTTAAACGACGCGCCTGCCGGGCTGTTCCCTGAGATCTGTTAGACTCGTGGAGTTGCGTTCCCTTCGTATTGAGTGCAGTGTCATGAAATTTGCCCTCTGCCTGTTGGTGTTCTCCGCGGGAGCCGTGCCAGCGTTAGCCGAGCCGCCGGCGCAGTCAATCCATTACAGCGGTCGCTGGGATCTGAGCGATTCTTCGAAGCCATGGTGTGCCTGGCAGGGATCTTCCTTCGCCGTCTCTTTCAGTGGGCAGGCGATTTTGGCGACGATTCAGTTGGACCACGTTGAATACATCCGTGTGATCGTGGACGGCGACCACTTCAATTCTCGCAGGCTTAAGCTGAAATCAGAAACTCACGACTATGTCCTTGCAGAGAACCTGCAACCCGGCAGCCACTCGGTTGAGGTTGTCAAGGAGACATATTCAGGACGAGGACGGCTCACGCTGCATGCTCTCCGGGTGGCGGATGGGGAACTGATTCCAATACCTCGTCGTAAGCCGCGGCTGAGGATTCAGTTCTATGGTGATTCCAATCTCGCAGGCCACTCACTTGGGCATGAGAAGGACAAAGGAGGAGGAGTTCACACAGGTTGTCACTTCACCTTTGCCGGAATTGCGGCGCGGATGCTCGATGCTGAGTATCAAAATATCTCAGTTGGAGGTGCTCGAATTCTCGGGCGTCCGAACTCCGTGATGTCGTTCTTTGACAGGATGGAATACAGCCAGAAGAGCGCACCGTGGCAGTTCGACAGGTTTCCGGCGGATGTCTGTGTCCTCAACATCGGCGCAAATAATGTGGGCCGGAGTACTCCGGAGGAAATCAGCAAAGATTACCTCTCACTTCTGCGCCGACTGCGCAAGGTTCATCCGTCGTCGCATATTGTTGTTATGAACGGCTACGGCTGGGATCGGGCTGAACCGGCAAACTACACAGAGGAAGTGGTCGAAGAGTTTGATGACCGCAATGTTTCACGGCTGGCATTCCCATGGCTCTTCAATGAGTGGCACGGCTGTGAATACGATCATGCGGGCATGGCGGTTGTGCTGGCCGAGCATCTCGCCACGATCAATCCGGCATGGAAGGCGGTTCGCGCCCCGGACGTGATGAGCGGGTTCGGGCGTGACGGCGATGTGGCGAATGGCAGCTTTGAATCAGTCGCTCCGTTTGGTGGGTATGGCTGGCGGTATTTTGAGGACGGAGCAGACCGAGTGCATTCGCCACGGGAGAGTCCGTCGGGTGAGTGGTATCTCCGTCTTCCGGAGGGATGTCAGGTCCATCAGCCAAATCCCGCCGTGAAGTCGCGGACATATACTTACCGACTCAAACTGCGGTCCCCCAATCCTGGCACTGCAAAGATCCGCATTGAGTTTCGTGGTCAGCATTTTCGCAGTGAAATCAAAGATGCGGCCCGAGAGTTCGTTTTTGAACTGCAGCCTGAATGGAAAGAGTACACCGTGAAAGTCGACTCACCCCCCGGCACTGGTGACAGATCACGCGACGTCTGGCAGATCATTGTGCGAATCATCGCGGAATCCGGAACAGTCGAATGCGACGACGTGCGGCTCTTCAGTAAACAGGGTTCCTGACTCTGTGCATTCTGTCATCGAGGGCTGTGTCCCCGAACTCCGCTCATGGCAGACCGCTCGGCTCCCGGATATCCTGTCAGGCACTTGTTCTGTACCAGATCCAGGGAGTGAGTCATGACCTTTGTTAACGGCAATCGTGTATTCAGATGTCACTTGATTCTGCTACTGAGCAGTTGCCTGTGGGGCAGCTTGAGCACTGAAGCATTTGCCTGGGGGCGGGGACATCGGCTGATTCGTTTGTGGGCAGTCGCTCGACTTCCTCAGTGGCAGCGAGACCTGCTTGGCGCGCAGGCTCTCGATAGACTCTGTAAAGATTACACCTCACTGCAGGACAAACATGCGGGCGGCAACGCGCCCGAGCTTGATCCTTATTGCATCGTTCCCGGAGTGCGTCTGTCACTGCATGATGTGAACCCCGCGGAACCGAGTGCACGTGCCACACGCTGGTATCTTGATCAGATCACTGAACGGCTTTCTGCGGAGCAGGTCGATGAGGCCATGAAGTATCTCGGGGTCTTGTGCCACTGGAACGAAGATCCAGGCTGCCCGTCCGCTCACAGCAGTCCGGTCAGCGAAGTTCAGTTAAAACTGCTGTTGCCGCCGCCTGCTGACAAAGCCCGCTTCAACTATCTGTATGGTGCCGGCGGGATCATGGACACCGGCGAGTATCAGATTGCAAATGTCCCCTACCAGCCCCAGTTGCTGGGACAAACACCTGCAGAGGCTGTGTTGCGAATCTGTCAGCGACAACGACTGCTGCAGCGACAGGCTGCAACTCACATTATCCCAATTGTTCAGGACATGATGCATGGGGACGGCAGCAAGGCTGATGAGCACCGTGCTGCAGCCGCTCTGACTAATGCACGCCATACAGCCGACGTGATCTATACTGTTCTCTGTCTGTCGACCGGGCGTATTGAGCAAGTCGCACAGGTCGACGGTCAGTTGCTGTCCGAGTGGATGCCCGAATTCAAAGGGGGGATGATTCCTCATCCGTATTACGTGACACCCTTTCTGGTCAATCAGGCGATGGATGCTCGACGACAGCTGCATCCCCTGCGGTTTGATGACGGAGATCAGGTGCCTGCCAGCGGATTTGGAATGGGGACACCGTTTTCGCTCAACTATGTGCTGGCGCCAGGTAACGTCTTTAATGAGTTCGAAGCGACCGTTGGGTTGCATTCGACGGCCGGGCCGAAGGGCGCTGTGTCATTCGCTGTCGTGGCGAACGGTGAAGAGTTAGTTCGGACAGCAGTCGTGAGGTCTGGTGACGATCCGATTCGGATCCGCGCAGGACTGCCACAGGCCGATGTGTTGCGACTCTCTTTGCGGACAATTGCTGCCGAAGGCTCTACTGCTGGTCACAACCTGACCGTTTGGTCAGAACCGACTCTGCGACGAAGTGAATAAGACCTGCCAGACGAAGCATCTTTGACTCTCCGGAAATCGATTCCATGCGATCCCATTGCGCTGTTCTTTTTTTGATCTTTGTCGGTGCTGCAGCTCCTGGCCAGGGCCCGCTGGATGGCAGTGGTCCGGGTGATAAGGCGTCCGGACTTGATGTGGAAAAGCTCAGGCAACTGACAACAGACATCAGGTCGGGGAAGTTTACGAACACACACGCTGTACTGATTGAGCACAGAGGGAAGCTTGTCTTTGAAGAGTACTTTAGTGGACGTGACGAGAGGTTTGCTCAGCCACTGGGCACTGTTTCGATGACAGCAGACACATTGCATGATCTGCGATCCATTTCAAAGAGTGTCACGTCGGCACTCCTTGGAATCTGCCTC
>CAJWGB010000312.1 GCA_913031625.1 uncultured Planctomycetaceae bacterium
CATGAACGCCATCACCCAGTACATCAACAGCTGACGGAGACTGAACGACGCGTCGCCCGGCAGGAACCAAGCACCGCGTCGGGGCTACAGGTCGATGCCCGGGTCTTCCTCGGCGCGCCGATGCCGGCCGCCCGATTCCTCCCGGGCGGCCTCGTCGCCCTCGGCCTTGTTATTCGCCTCCGGAACGTCCCTTGCCTCCGGAGCACGCTCTGCGGAACAGATTCGTCACTGGCCGATCGTGCGTGGCAGGATGATTGTTGTTCCTCGAGTGAACCCTGCTGCTCTCGACTCCAATCTTCGACGGACGCCTGATGTCTCTGCGGACCTCGGAGATGTGAACAGGAACTTCCCCAGTCCTGGCATTGCCGACAGGCCACGTGGTGAAATCGCATCCGCACTCTGGGAACTCGTAGTGAATCAAAAACCTGACTGGGTCTTCGATCTTCATGAAGGGTTCCAATTCAATATTTCCCATAAGCCGAAGCCAGGTAAAGACAAATCAGTCGGGTCCAGCATCATCTTTAATTCGAAGCAGGATATTGGGCCCATCGTGAAACGCATGCTTGATGCAGCCAACAGCAGCGTTTCACATCCGGATCGCCGTTTCGTATCGCTGGGCCGAGGCCCAAAGAAGACAACGTTGGCGGCGGCAGCAATAGATGTGCTGGGCGCAAAGGCAATGATCCTGGAAACCACATTTCAGTTTCAGCGACTTCCTGTACGGACGCATCAACACCGCGCTATGATGAATGTAGCCTTAACTCAACTGGGCATGCTTGAGACCAGTTGCAGTGACATCATGACGCCTTCTGCGGACAAACGGCGGGGGCGCACTTACGTGGCTTTGTACGACGATGCAGGCGGCTCAGAAAACGGTGTCAGCAACCTGACAAAAGTCTTTGACACAGCGACCGACATCACAGTCTCGCACCTGTCTGCAGCTGACATTCGGCCTGAGGTTCTTGCACAGTTTGATGTCGTGGTATTTGGCGGTGGAAGTGGTTCCAAAGAAGCTGCTACGATCGGCAGACAGGGAGCCGAAGCCGTCACACAGTTTGTAAGAGAAGGCGGAGGGTATGTCGGGGTCTGTGCCGGAGCGTTTCTGTGTTCCGCACACTATCCCTGGTCGCTAAATCTGGTTGACACCCACGTCTTTACCGGAAAACGAGAGGTCGAAGGGCTTGGCCCGAAAAGTATGTGGTATCGTGGTAAGGCCAGCAGCCAAAAGATGCAGTTGACTGAAGAAGGTCAGCAGCTGTTCGACAACATTCCCGAGAATGTTGTCGTTCGCTATCAGAATGGCCCGATCGTATCACCAAAGAAATTGCCCGGCCTGACGCCCTACACCGTCCTGGCGTGGTTTCGATCCGAAAAAGTGCTTTACCCGCCGCAGAAGGGAACCATGATCGACACCCCCGCCATTGTCAGGGGGGAATTTGGAAAAGGACAGGTCATTTCGATCAGCCCTCATCCCGAAGCAACGCAGGGTCTCAAATCGATGCTTGCAGTTGCCGTAAAGGCCGTCGCCAGGGTTAAACACCCCAACTGACTTCAAAGCTGTTTAACCAGGGGTAACCAGAACAGCGGTCGCTTCAACCTGATTTCGAATACTGGTCAGTACTCCTGATTGTCTCCCTAACAACTCGCCAAAAGACAACCTGCTCCGTCCATCAGCGACCGGGGCCAATTCGGTTTTCGTACCAGACGATATTGTTACTGCCATGACCTGCCACCAGAAGGTCCAGGTCCCCGTCGCCATCCATGTCGGTGGCGCGAAGGTCATAGGCCCCCTGGTTGGTGCCAACGAGATGTCTGGTAAAGCTGCCGTTTCCTGAGTTCTCGTACCAAACAGCAGTACCGTCGTCGTCTCGCCCACAGGTCGCGATATCAACATCTCCATCGCCGTCCAGATCTACGGTGGCCAGGCAATGCGGGCCAATGATGTCCGGATCGATCTCGATGATCGTAAACTCCGGGCCCTTCAGCCAAAACACGCCACTGCCGTGACCACGAGTAGCAACAAAATCAATTTGATCATCCCGATTAACGTGCACCGAGTGAATGTTGGTCGCGCCTGGCTGATTGTCGGCCAGGACATGTTTCACCCACCGTCCGGTGGCATCAGCAGGCTGTGCCCACCACGCAAACCATTCGCCGCCGGGGAAGCCTTCGCCCCCTTTGGCAGCAGACGCGATGTCCGGCCGGCCGTCGTTGTTAATGTCGCCGATGCTCATGTAATGTGAGCCGCCCGGAGCATCCTGTTCCGCGAATACATGGCGAGTCCAGTGCAGCGCGGTATCAACATCCTGTGGAACAGAAAGCCAGGTAAGCGAATTCGGGATGGCCGTTTTCCCCGGTGGTCGCCCGGAATTTGCAATCAGATCGACTCGTCCATCCCGATCAACGTCACCTGTTATCAGGCAGTGAGTCCCGAGTATCTCATCATCAACCGTACGGTACGTCCATGGTTCCCCAGAGAACGGATTGGCAGGGCACTCAAGCCAGAACACCGTATTGTTGGAGCCGCAAAAGTCGAGGTCGCCATCATTGTCCACATCCATCAGACAACTGTGAATGCAGCTCGTTCGCGGTTTGTTGCGGGAGTGGCCAGGACCAAAAACATGCAGTGTGTGAGGGACCCAGGAAGGTCCTTTCAGCAGAGTGACGCGCCCATCGTAGGACGACAAAACGTCAACTGCACCGTCCTTGTCGAAGTCGTCAGCGACAACTGAGTTGATCATGCTGCTCGCGTCAGAAACGACAACGTGCTTCTTCCACAATGATGTCTGTTCCTTCGGCCCCTTGTTCCTGGTTCTGGACTGAGAGAACAGCCATGTCAGGAAATCAGACTCTGGATCACAACGCTTACCGCTGATTCGCGTCGTCCCGTTATTAGCGCCTGGAATCATCTTTCCCGAGACACCGTGATTGTCTCCCTTCCAGATTGTGAGCTTCATGTTGCCGCCGAGGCGTTCTATTTCTTCGAAAACCTTCAGGTCTTTTTCAACAGGGCAAACGCTGTCACGATCACCATGAAACGCCCAGATGGGAATGTCTTTAATTTTGGCAGGATCGATGAAGGGGGCTGTACGTTTGAGCCCGCTTCCTGCTGACGGCGCTGCAGCAGCGAAGTAATCCGGTGCCAGCTGAATGAAGATGTAAGTTCCGTGGCCGCCCATCGAATGTCCCATGATATAGATGCGGTTCATGTCGACTGAGGGAAGCGTTTCGATCAGCGCTTTGATATTCCTGAGGTCGTCTTCATCCCATAATTCCGCTGCCTGCGGAGCGACAACGTAACAGGGGAAGTTCTTTCGACACTGCGTCTCAGCGAGTTGCCGATTCCAGTCCTTCAACTGTTTCTGGTTATTCGTTCCTCTGCCACCGGCGCCGTGAAGCGAAACAATGACGGGATACTGCTGACCGGCGTCGAAGCCCCACGGCTTCATGACTCGAACGGGCATTTTGTTAAACGTTTGCGGCTCATACAGATCCCTTAGAGACTGTTGCCCGAAAATGGAGCCGGAAGTCAGTACGAGTGCCCCGGTGACAAATCGAGACAGGAGGTTCAACAGGAGATACCTGAAACTCACGGGTGATTTTGCACTTAGAATGCCGGGGCCGACAAACGGCAAAACAGATCCGGCTGCTGGAGCCTTCTGAACAAATGAGCGAAGGGAAATAGTCATAGGGGAGCGTTTCTCTTTCCATCCATCGAACAAGCTGCAGTGAGGTTGTAAAAGACTACCGCTTCTTAAACGTGTCGCTGGTGGCGACCTTCAGGATCAGATCCCTCAGCACATATCCGCCCCTCGCTGATTCCGCGGCGATCCGTTTGATCTCCGGTTGATCTCGAAACGTCATTGAGCGGCCGGTTGCGTAGGTCATCAGTTTCTCCGTAAGTGTTTCCGCAAACCGGTCTTTGCGTGCAACGAGGAGTTTTTTTAGTCCGCGTTCATCTTCGAACTCTTCGCCTGTGGCTAGCTGGCCGGCCCCGTCGACCGCGGGCCGTATGCCGCGTCCCGGGTAATGAGTTCGGAAGCCGCCGATTGGATCAAAGAACTCGAGTGCAAACCCGGCCGGGTCGATCTTCTGGTGGCAATCAGCACAAGCAGCTACGTTACGGTGCTTGTCGAGTTGCTGACGAATGGTTGTTGTTCCACGCGTGTCTGGTTCGATCGCCGGAACGTCGGGCGGCGGTGGCGGAGGTGGAGTGCCGAGAATATTTTCCAGAACCCAGGTGCCCCGGACGACTGGAGACGTCTCGATGCCGTTCGCGGAGAGCGTCAGGATGCTTCCCTGCCCAAGTAATCCGCCGCGACGATGCTGCGGTCGAAGAGCGACTTTACGGAAATGTTCTCCCCGGATGCCGGTGATTCCGTAATGCGCTGCGAGAGCATCATTCACGAAAACGTAGTCGCTGTCGAGCAGGTTTACGATTGAGCCATTTGTCTTCAGCAGGTCCCTGAAGAAGAGTCGAGTTTCCCGCCTGAACAGTTCCTCAAGCCGGTCACGGTAATAAGACTCAAATGCTTTCGGATCAGGCGGCATGGAGCCGAGTGTGTTGAGACGAAGCCACGTGTCTGTGAAATGTTCAACAAAGGAGTCGGCTTTATCACTCTGCAGCAGACGCTCAATCTGTCGGTGCAAACCGTCTCGCGTAGTGAGGTCACCAGTTTCAGCCGCCGTCAACAGTGCATCATCCGGCATGCTGCTCCACAGAAAGTAGGATAATCGAGTGGCGTATTCGTATTCGGTAAGTTCTGAGGCGGCTTCGTCGTTGCCCTCATCGAGATACAGGAAACGCGGCGAAGTCAGGATTGCCGCCAGACCAAGTTTCAGGGCCTCTGCGTGTGAAACGCCGTTGTTAATTCGGTCACGGATAAATTTCACGTAATGAACAACCTCAGCGGCCGACACAGGCCGGCGGTACGCACGCCTGGCAAATTGCTGAACGGCCTGGCCAATATCAACGTTCGAAGCATCTGTTGCGTTGCCGAACAAAAGCTGATGGCTGGAGGGCGGCCAGTGTTCAAAGTTCGGCCCTTCAACATCCATGCTCCAGACTCGAATGCGAGGGCCATGGTAAACCTCTGAAAGCAACTTGTTGTTGGCGTTCTTCGCCAGTTTCTCAACCAGCGTTCTGGCTTCAGGATTTCCCAGTCGCGCAGCATCGAGCTGGGTTGTTGTGGCTCGAATCACCTCCGGGTGGTGTTTTTCAGCGACGCGGCGAATGTTTCCCTTTGAGCTGACGCCGTTTGTCCAGCTAACGAATGGAATAGCTCCTCTATTTAGCCAGACTCTTTCAGTAAACACCTCTGACTCACCGTCAGGCAGGTCCCAGACTTTGAGCAGTTGCCGCTGGTCAGCTGCATTCTTATCAAGAAGTCTGGCATTAGGAGCGATCCACAGCGCCATTTTGAGCTGCTGTGTCCTGAATCGATCAAACTCACTGTGATCGTAACCGTGATCAAGCCGATTAGCGGCCGCCGCTTTCACACTAATCGTGTACCAGCCGTCAGCCGGAATCCCCCCCATCCGTACAAAATCCGGAACGAAATTGGCGTGCCGTTCGCTTGGCTGTCCGTGACCAATCTCCATGTACTCGTCGTTTACAATGAGTCGCCATGTGACCGGCGCCCGTTCGTACGATTTGACGCCGTTGAAGTCTTTCCCGGTGAAATGCCACCGCTGAGTCTTTGGACGTTCAACATCAAAGAATGCCGCTGCGTCGAGCGACACCTCGGCAACCTCCAGATAACGCTGCAACTGATGATCCGAAAGTGTGAGCGCTTGACCATTGTTGTCAAAGCCGTGTTCAGTCGCGTCAACTGGAAAGTCGGACGTCGAATCAAAGAACTCGCGACGAAGTCCCAAAAGGTCCCGCATCGTGTTCACGTACTCAAATCGATTGAGCCGTCTCATGACCGTCGCCCGAGCAGACTGGGCGTCTGCCAGTTCTGAGAGATAATCTGTGACAGCCGCCACAACAACACGTATTTCGCCAGCGGGGGGCTGAGTTATTCCAACTTTTCTCGGCGGCATCGCGCCCCGATTGATTGCGTCAAGAGCATCCTCCAGCAATGTCGCCGCGTCGCTGCCGGCTGTCATCGTCTCAGGTAACAGGTCAAGGCGACGGTCACCCTTCTGTGTTGTTTGTCCGTGGCAGCGGTAACAGTATTGTTTGAAATAGTTTGCGACGAGAGGTGGGACTCGCCCTCTGTGCTTAACTTCAGCAATCCCCGGGGTCCCGCACGACAACACGAACAAGACAGTGAGTGCAAGGGCGCTGGCCCTTGTTACATTCGTGCTGTGACATCTGCGACTGCCGTCGCGAGACTCACTGGACAATCGATCCATCATCCCTGTACCTCCAGCCCCGTAAGTGGATTGGCGGCTGTGCCGAACCTTTCTGTCTTCACTCCGAATCGTTGCAGCATCGAGACAAACAGATCTCCAGCAGGAGACGTGACCTTGCCTGCATCGTCTTTGAAGTACGACTTGTGCTCACCGTGTCGGAAACCACCTCCGGCCAGCAACAGTGGCAGGTTCCTGTTGGAATGTGAACTGGCGTTCCCCATACCTGACCCAAACAGCACCATGCAGTTGTCGAGCAGTGTCTTGCCATTCGGCTCGTCAACAGACTTAAGCTGCGTCAGAAATCTGGCCAGTTGCTCCATATGAAACCGTTCAATGACTGACAGCTCAGTCATG
>CAJWGB010000313.1 GCA_913031625.1 uncultured Planctomycetaceae bacterium
CACCTTCACAACCTCCGAGTAGCCCGCTTCTCGTGCAATCGAGAGTGCGGTGGTGGCGCCGTCGCGCGCCGTCGTCTCGAACAGCATCACGCCGCCTGCGGTCGTCAGCATCTGGGCGACTCCCAGAAACCTGACCGCACCGCCTCGGCTTATCTCAAATTGAAGTCCAGCCTGGTTCTGCCGATCAAGCCAGGGCTCGATGGTGACGCCATGACTGATCGCCCCTCTGAGCCAGTTTTTTTGTTGAGGAGTCAGCGCTGCTCTCTGTCCGACAAGCCGATTTCGAGCGGCCTGAGAAAACTGCGGCTTAATGACCCACCGAGAGCCGGGAGAGATAAGATTCTCAATCGCCCGCTGCACTTGATCCAGAGCAGAACAATGCACTCCAACAGTTGTGTCTGACAGGACTCCATCTGGTCCCATCACCCTGTCGTGTCTGACAAGAAATCGACGGTCGTTAACCAGTCGGACGCTCTCATCGGAGGGAATCAGGGCCTCCGGCATTCCGATCTCTCGGGCAATCTGACGTGCTGAATGAGACCATCCCCACGGCTCAAGATGGCAGTTTCCGGGCGATGGGTCGGAGCTGACGGGAATACCATTAACAGGTTCAGGCAGCACCACATGCTCATCCCCGAGGAGTTTGTCCCCGGCTCGAGCGGCGTACGTCATTAGTGGACCAATGTCACGTAGGACACTTCGGACGATCGCTGACTGATGCGTAGCCCCCGCAAGTTCTTCTTCGAAATTCAGGTTCGGGTAAAGCAGGCTGGGAAATTCTCTCGTGATCTGAGCCTCCTGCTGCACGACTTCATTCCGCAACTCGAGGTCCGGCGGAACGTGTCAGGTGGTGAACGATGGACGCCACAGCCGCCTGATCCTTGGAAGACCCAGCGATCTGAATATCACATTCTTCAAACGACGGCGCAAGTGCCCGGCGACTCGTTCTTGCAATTACATCCTTAAGAATGTTGCTGTTCAGTGTGAGCAGCCGACCGTGCACAAATAGGTTTGATGGGTTGAACAGATTGATAGCCGCTGCCAGTGCTACCGAGAGGTACTCACTAACCAACTCGAGCTGTTCGTCGATCTGGATGTTTCCGTTCTGGACTTCGGCGATTACCTGATCTATCGGAAGTGCTCGACCAATGGCTGCTGAAACAGTTACGGCGAGCGCGGTATCCGTCGCAAGCGTTTCAAGACAGCCGCGATTGCCGCAGCCACACTGACGACCATTGGGGTCCATCGTCACATGACCAAGCTCGCCGGCGAGGCCGCTTTGCCCGGACAGCAGCGTGCCTCCGCTGAAGACGCCCAGCCCCAGGCCACTCGTGACATCGAGCATTCCAAAATCGTCCAGCCCCCGTGCGTTTCCGTAGAGACGCTCAGCAAGACAGAGGGCTCGCGACTCCTGCACGCTGATCGCCGTCAATCCTGTCGCAGAGGTCAGATCTGCCGATGGGCTGCGCTGATTAATTGCCTGCAGGTTGGGCGAAAACAGAGATCTCTGGTTCTGCTCGTCAATCAAACCGGGAGTGCTGATCCCTATCCCAAGAGTGACGACCTCTTCCGTTTCCAGAGACTTGACGGCTTTCGTCAGAGCTTCAAGTAACTGTGGGTAATCTTCCGGCGTTGAAAAAACGACCGCCTGACTCTTGATTGCACCGTCGAGCGACGCCGAAAGCACTCGGCATTCTCTGACATCGAGCACAACGCCAATCACCTGGGCTGTGTCCTGTGCAAGCTGGAGCTTCTTGCCTGGGCGTCCCAAAGCGTGGTCCGGGGCCATCCCTTCTTCAAGAAGCCCCGACTCGAGCAGATCAGCAACTGCTTTGGATACAGTGGGAGCACTGATGCCGGTTTCACGTGTCAGGTCAGCGCGCGACAACGGACCATGTTCCTGAAGACACTCCAGCACACGTCTGACGGTCATTTTACGCAGCAGGCCGGGCTTGATTCCCGAGGACGGCATTGGAATCAGTTCCTTCCGAGTTCTTCAGGCTGGCGAAAGATCAGGCTGCGTCATCGAGCAGATCAACCGCAACAAAATCCTGTCCTTCAAGCATCGCAAGACTGGCACCACCGCCTGTACTTACGTGACTGACCTTGTCCGCCAGACCAAACTGGCGAATCGCTGCGGCACTGTCTCCACCACCGATGATGCTTGTTCCACTGCTGCGTGTCATCGACTCTGCAACGGCCCGCGTGCCTTCTGCAAACGGCTCCATCTCAAAGACGCCCATTGGGCCATTCCAAACGACTGTGCCAGCACCTTCGACAATCTCAGCATAAGCTGCGGCAGTTTGAGGGCCGACATCGAGTCCCTCGTAGTCGTCGGGAATCTCTCCCGCGGTGACAACAACCTTATTGCACCCTTCAGAGAAGTCATCTCCACAGTGAGTGTCCATGGGAAGGACCAGTTTGTCTCCCCCTTTTTCCATCAACTCACGAGCAAGTTCAACCTTATCTTCTTCAACTCTGCTCTTTCCAGTCCTGCCGCCCTGAGCAAGCGCGAATGTATAGGCCATCGCCCCACCGATCAGTACCATGTCACACTTTGTGAGCAGGTTATCAATGACGTTAATCTTGTCGGACACCTTAGCCCCGCCAAGCACAGCAACGAATGGTCGCTGAGGTGACTCGATCGCTTCCGTGAGATATCTGATTTCCTTTTCAACCAGAAATCCGGTTACACGAGGCTTACCCTCCATCGCCTGAGGGACTGCGACCATAGAAGCATCTGTTCGGTGGCAAGTCCCGAATGCGTCATTGCAATAGACGTCGCCAAAAGCTGCGAGCTTTGAGGCGAATTTATCGCACCCTGACTTTTCACCGGCATCAAACCTCAGGTTTTCCAGGACGAGCACTTCGCCGTCCTGCAGGGCATTTACTTTTGCAGCTGCGTCGTGACCAACTGTGTCATTGGCAAAAGTGACGGCTGCCCCGAGATGCTCCGCAAGCTTATCGGCGGCAGGCTGGAGGCTGAATTTCGAGTTATCTTCGCCTGGTTTGGGGCGACCCAGGTGGCTCATCAAAATCAGTCTGCCTCCGCGATCGATGACAGACCTGATGGATGGCAGAGCCATCCGAATTCGCCCGTCATCGGTGACGGTGGTCCCGTCCAGCGGCACATTGAAGTCAACTCGCATCAGGACCTTTTGCCCTGCAACATCCACATCCGCTATAGTTTTTTTCGCCATGATTCCTGACTCCGGATAACCTTAACGCCCGTTCATTAAATCGGGTCATTGGGGGAGGAAGATTACCAGATTCGTTGTGCAATTGAATCCGAGCCTGCTCGCGTGGCTGGGTTTCTCGGGACCGAAATCCGAGACGCAACTTTCCTGCAAATCGAGTGAATTGTGCAATTCACCGAGAACACCTGGCCGCGTTGTTTCACAGCTGCTTTGACACCGTTTTTCAGTGCTGAATTCATCGACTCTTAACATCAATGCCTGGCGTCACTGACAGCGATTTGGGATAACCACAGGCCATCTCTGCCTGAAATGAGTCAACTCGTGAGCGTTCTCCGATTTCGTGTCTTCTGGAAATTCCATGCAGGATTCCTGCTGGTTTCCGCGGTGGCGCTCGGCGGATACGGGATGTTGTCCGACCACTTCGAGTTAAAAGAGCAGCAGGGTGAGCTGGAGCGCAGAGCCGAACGGCTGCTGAGGTTTCTCGGACAATCTGATGTCGACTCCGACAAAGCCGAACTGCTGCTGTCCGGCTCTCAAAAAGTGTTTTATCGCGACCCGGAAAGACGGCTTTCAGCCGTTGCACCGGCGAGTCTCTCATCATTCCCCGACATTGAGTCGCTTACATCTGGCTCGACTGAGATACCGATTCAGCACCAATGGGAAGACCTCAAACTCACTTCCGCGTTTACAACAGAAGAAAGTGAGCTTTGGGTCCTGAGCTGGGATGCCAGCACTGAAATTCGGGCAGGCAACCGGCTGACAGCCACGGTCGTGTGGATCATTGTTGGATTGAGCACGATGCTCGTGTCGCTGCCGGCAATCGGGCCGCTCAGATTGCTGGCCACGGCAGTCAACACAGATGCAGAATCAGAATCATTACAGCGGGTTCGTAAGTTCCTCGGTGAACGAAATGACGAGTACGGGATGATTGCCCGGGGGCTGGACGAGATCCTTGTGTCTCATGATCACCGCGTAGAGGAAGTGCGACGTCAGGATGCTGACATCCGAGCCACTGTGAATCAGTTGACCGCCATTCTTGAGGCAATGGCGGAAGGAGTCATTGCAGTTGATGGTGACGAGCAGATTCTGTTCGCCAATGAAGTGGCCTGCAGCATGCTCGAACTTGACCAGAATAGCGTTCGAGGCCGCCTGATCATCGAAGCCGTCCGCAACACGGATTTTCATGACGCGGTCGCAGAGGCGGTGCGAGACAGAGAACACTCAACTGTTGAACTTCGACTTGCAAGAAACGACGTACAACTGGCCGTTTCAGCCTCACCAATCGCCGGGAGTGGCGCGGTCCTTGTGCTTAACGACGTCACAGAGATGCGAAGACTGGAAGCAATGCGGAAGGACTTCGTTGCGGGTGTGTCTCACGAACTCAAGACACCGCTCACGGTGATTCAGGCATGCACGGACACCCTGCTCGACAGTGACGTTCAGGATCCCCGGCAGGCACGCAACTTTCTGACACAGATTCAGGAGCAGTGCGACCGGCTTCTGAAAATGATCATTCGCATGCTTCAACTGGCACGAGTTGAATCCGGTGAACAGATCTTCTCCAAAGACCCGGTCGATCTTGTTGAATCATGCCAAGCTGTCATGAGCACCATGTCACTTGTTGCAGAAATGGACAGTCGCGAGCTGACTCTGGATGGAGAATCGGAGCTCTATGTCCTCGCTGACCCTCAGGCTATTCAGACAGTCATTGGAAACCTGATCGACAACTCCCTCAAGTATACGGACAAGGGTGGCCGGATCGAGCTGCTGACAAAGGCTGAGGATGATGCCGCGTCAATCACCGTTCGGGACAACGGACGAGGAATTCCACTGCGGGAGCAGGGACGGGTATTTGAACGGTTTTATCGACTTGAACGAGACCGGAATCGTGAACGAGGGGGCAGCGGCCTGGGTCTTGCTATTGTAAAACACCTCTGCTCAGCGATGGGAGCAGAGATCACACTCGAAAGTGAATCCGGAAAAGGGTGTGCAATCACAATCCGGTTCCCGTTCCAGGATGAATTGTGAGCCGTTAAAATGCGGCGTCTGGGATGCTTTCATTCCTGACGACTCCTGACTCCGCAATTCACGGATGATTTGCCGTAATGAGCCCTACTGCCAAGTCTTACGACTCTGATTCGATCGACGTCCTTGAAGGGCTTGAGCCGGTCCGCAAACGCCCCTCTATGTATATAGGCGGTGTGGATTCCCGAGGTCTGCACCACCTGATCTGGGAAGTCGTTGATAACTCTGTGGACGAGTTTCTTGCCGGTGAGTGTTCGCAGATCGTAGTCACCCTGCACAAAGACGGCAGTAGTATTACGGTTACGGATAATGGACGAGGAATCCCGGTGGCCAAACATCGCAAGATGAAGAAATCCACGCTGGAAGTCATCCTGACGACGTTGCACGCGGGCGGAAAGTTCAACAACGACAGCTACAAGCAAAGTGGTGGACTGCACGGCGTCGGATCTTCCGTGGTGAATGCGCTCTCGTCAAAAATGACTGCAACCGTGCACCGCGATGGTCATGAGTGGACTCAATCGTATCGACGTGGAAAGCCAACCGCGCCGGTCAGGAAGGTGCGTCCGTTTCGCGGCCACGGAACGTCCATCTACTTTGAACCGGATGACTCCATTTTCCGCCGCATCCAGTTCAACTCTGAGACAATCCGCCAGCACCTTGAGGACATTTCTTATATTCACGGCGGACTCGTAATCGTCTTCAAAGATGAACACAAGGGAGAGGAACACAAGCTGGAACACCCGGACGGAATTCGTTCCTATCTGGATAAAGTAATCCAGGACGGTGGCAAAAAGACTGTGCACCAGCAGCGGTTTGAAGCCGACAAAGATGACGCAACAGCCCGTGTGGAAGTTGTCCTCAAATGGACAGAATCGACCGATGAGCAAATCCGCAGCTATGTGAACGGAATCCGGACACATGCCGGTGGCACTCACGAGAACGGATTCAAGGCCGGTCTGACCAAAGCCGTTCGCAACTACATTGATGTGCACAACTTCAAACCACGCGGAGTCACGATCGCGACTGACGATATTCGCGAAGGAGTCGTGGCTGTGCTCTCCGTCTTTCATGGCGACCCCATGTTTCAGGGGCAGACCAAAGAGAGGCTGAACAATCCGGAAATGACATCCTTCGTCGACGGGATCGTACGTCCAGCTCTTGAGAACTGGCTCAACAACAACTCGACCGTCGCTGACGCCATTCTCGGAAGAATTGTGCTTGCTGCTCGAGCTCGACTTGCCAGCCGTGACGCAGTGAAAGAGGTGAAACGCAAGACAGCCGGTACTCGCAAAACCAACCTGCCCGGTAAGCTGGTCGACTGTCAGAGCAGAAACTCTGATGAATCTGAGCTGTTCATCGTGGAAGGTGACTCGGCCGGTGGTACCGCCGTGATGGGACGCAACTCAGCAACTCAGGCGATTCTGCCGCTCCGAGGTAAGATCAAAAACACTGAGTCGCTGGGAGTCGGCACGATTCTCAAGAGCCAGGAGA
>CAJWGB010000314.1 GCA_913031625.1 uncultured Planctomycetaceae bacterium
AGCCCGGGCAAGCTCCTCTTCCAGCACGGCTGAGTACACTTCGTCATCCGCGACGCCGTACCCCCAGGTGTAAGACCCTCCCAGCAGCAGAATACGAAACGTCTTTGGGAGTTTCTGAACAGCATATTCTCCATCGCGCATCCCGAGAGAATTGGTGGTCAGCTTCTGACTGTAAGTTGTGGCTTCCCAGTTCGGGATGTTTCGCCAGCCAAACTGCTCGTCATAAAGGTATCGGTGTCCTGTCAGCTCATGACCGATTTCCTGAACGTAGACTGCTTCCGGAAAAAATCTGTCGCGGAGAAACGGGGCAGCGATAATCAGAGCGATGACGACTCCGGCCGCCACGATCCTGCTCAACCCCGGACTACTGCCAGCGGGAGGGGATTGATCTTCTGGTGTTAGATTTTCAGGCGTGTCGCTCATGTCTGTTGGTCTGCTCAGTGTTCAGCACACCTGTTTGTACGCCAAATGTCCGGGGTTCCGTGACCGGAACCCCGGAATCGGCTCAGGAATGGTCAACATATACTCGATCTGCGGGCTTTGGTGATTGCCGGGGGGCAAACTATTGATTGAAGCGCCCCGCCTGCCGTTGTAGCTTCTGCAGAATGTTCAAAGGAGCGGAATTTTTGTGAGTGCTTTTAATACGGCTCAAATCCACCGAGAGTGTGGATTGAAGCATGTTGAATTTCACCCGACTCTGGAGTCCACCAGCAAGCTGGCTCAGGAATTGAGTGCAGAGCTTGCACACCTGACACCTGCGCTTGTGCTTGCTGAAACGCAGACTGCCGGCCGAGGGAGGGGAGACCACAGTTGGTGGGCGTCCGATGGTGCGCTCACGTTCACACTGGTTCTGGATGTTGCTGAAACGAGGCTTTCCCCCGAACGACAGTCATTGATTGCTCTGGGAGTGGGTGCGGCGGTCCGTCGAGTGATCGCCGTTCACACGGGTGCTGAGTGCCGCATCAAATGGCCGAACGATGTTCATCTGCAGGGACGCAAAGTGTGTGGGATTCTCACGGAACAAAAGGTGATTGATGGAACCTCACTTGTGCTTATTGGAGTGGGCATCAACGTGAATAATTCTCTGGCTGTCGCTCCGGAGGAGGTTCGAATGCTGGCAACGTCGGTGTTCGATGTGACGGGAAGAAGTGTTTCTCTGACGGAGTTTCTGATCACGACGCTGAACTCCATCCAATCCCAGATTGATCGTCTCGCCAATGACCATACCGAACTGATTCATGAGATCAACGCCCATAACCTGCTGCATAATCAACTGGTCGACATTCAGTCGGTTGATCGGCTGACTCACGGACGATGTGTGGGAATCAGCCATAGCGGAGCATTGCAGCTGCAGACGACTGAAGGACTCCGCGATGTCATCTCCGGATCTGTAATCCGGTTTGAAGATCCTCAGGCGATATAGCTTTCAGCTCAACTCACGGAGTGTATGCACCTTCATACCGAGCCTGACGCATTCAATCCAGGTGTGGCGTTTGATTGAAAGGAAACCCGACGCGTCAGCGAGGGATCTGCTCGGCAACGTCTTCCCTCGCTCACCAGAGAATTGAATTCATCTTTGTATTCTGTTGCCAGAATTAGCCTTGCTGCATGAAGTACATGTGAGCCGATGGCCGTGAGGCCTCGGGTGTCAACGAGTGGCCAGATGGTGCGTTTCGCCCGGACGCTCACGCGTCTCGGCTAACAATAATCATGGCTGCCAAACGACTGCCAACGCCTTACGTCAACGGATGCAATTCTCTGTCACGCGTCGGGTTACCAGGCTGTTCGCTGTTTGGCGTGTATTTGGGCACGTTCTACGCGCTGGCGCGATGGCCGCCAAATCCCTGTCCGCCAGACAGGTCTGCAATCCGGTGAGACATCACGTCCAGGGCATCAGCAATTTGTTTTTGCTGACGGACAACATTGTCGAGGACCTCAGTGAGTGACTCGAGCCGAATTCGACTTGCTTCATGGTGTTGATGCAGCAGTCGAGTAATTTCCTGAAGCTCTGACTGGCTGTCTTCATTATCTGATGTCAGCTTGTCTACAGCGCCGGAGGCATTCACAGCAGACAGCAGACGCTCAACAGCTTTCTGCTGAGTCTCTTCAAGTCCGCTGATCGTCTCCAGCTCTGAGCTCATTCGATCAATCAGTTCCAGCGGAGTCGCATCTGCCGCTGAGAATTCTGTCTCGTCCAGAGTGATGCGTTCTTCTTCCACGAGTCTGCGAAACAGCAGCGTATGGTCGAGCAGTTCGAGAAGGTCGCCGTCCTGAAGCGGTCCCGTTTCGCAGGGACTACCGTTCCTGATGAGGGGCGGCTGAGACTCCAGTGGCTTCACCGTGATTGCCTGAGCTTCCACGGTCAGGATTGTGTGGACTTCCGGGATACCGGGGCCACCAAGCCGAAGCTGGCACTGTGGGCCACTGCCAATCAGAAACTCACCTCTGCAGACAGGCTCGATGGGAGCACGTCCGGAGGCGGAAGCAAGGCGAAAGTAGCCGACTGTGTTTTCCGGATAGATCTGACCTGAGAAACTCACAGCGCCCTCCATGGCGTATTTTGAGTCTTAAATTAGTAGTCCTGCGGTGGATGCGGGTAAGCGCACGCGCAGCCTGCAGGAAATGGTTCCTCACTGTAGAAATCGACCACCGGATATCGCTGGCTGCGATTCTTTTTGCAGAATTGAGTCATGTCACAACCGTTCACCACGTCCCCTTTGGACAGAACCACTCCGGGTCGGCAGAATGGGAGCCTTATGGTGCATAATTCCACTGGCTTCGGCAAAATCTGCTGGTGCGCAGGAGATGTGTATGATCGATCCCATCGACCGCTTTCCCGGCTTTCTCGAAGCCAGGGGCAGGCGATTGACTCGAGAACGTGAAACAGTCGTGCGAGTGCTGTTTACACAATCAGTGCTCCGCAGTCCTGAACAGGTGGGGCGACTGCTGTCCGCGTCTGGTATTAGCCGTGCTAGTGTCTTTCGCACGTCCATACAGCTTGAGGGAGCCGAATTGCTGCCGGGATCTCGTGCTCGGGCCATGCCGGGAAACGACGATATCACAATAGCTGGTGCGTTCTGTGACGCCCATCATTCCAGGCCGGCGTTTGGCACGTGCCGCTGGTGCGGGTGTCAGATTGCTGACGGTAAAATTGATATGGGATCAGGCTAGTTCATGATTGATCAGATTGAACTGTTCAGCATTGGGTTTGCGGCCGTAATTCACACGGTGCTGTTGCTTGTTGTTCTGGAGCGTGTCAATCGCCCGTTAACCGCGATCTGGTTGAAGTGGGCATTAACCGGCGCAACAATGTGGTACGTTGCCAGCTTCTTTCATGTGCTGCTGCGGCAGACGGAAGGCCGTACGGCCGCATGGCTGGATGTTCTGTGTATGACCGCCATGTGCGGCGGATTGCTGCTGTTGAACTGTGGGATCCTGCACGCGGGTCTGCGTCTTCACCATACGGGCGTAACTCCTCACCCCAATCGCGATCGCAGGTACCTGGCCGTCTATGTGCCCGTCCTGTTCCTGCTCGCGATCGGTGCGGGAATTGCGCAATCACCCAGCCGTGACTTCGTTGCCGCGACCAGGAATTATCAGCTTCCGTATGTCCTTTGGATGATGACGGCCAACCTGACGGCGGCATGGCTGTTTATTCGCAATCGTTCTCGCACTCCCGGTGACGGCACAGTGCAGCGGTTCCTGCTGCAGTTTGCAATCTCGCTCGTGGTCGTGACGATCATGGTGTGCATCTACCTCGGCGCGAATGTTGGTGCCACCACAGAGCGGTGGCTGGGACTGACGACCTCTCTGTCGCCGCTGATCCCAACGCTCATCTTTGCGTGGTACGTGTTTCGACGTCGCCTGCTTCCAATGGTGTTTGAGCGAACGCTGGCCTATGGGGCGATCCTGCTGGGAGTCTTTTATCTGCATCGTCTGACCATCTCTCCTCTCATGGAGCAGATCAATGATCGCACACAGTTCGACTTCGTTGTTGTCGAGGGCATCCTGCTGGTTGCTCTGGTGCTGGCTTATGACCCGCTTCGAAATCGCGTTCGAGAAGGACTGCGCTACCTTGTCAGTGGAAGTGTGTCGGAGGTAAGAGATGCCACGCGCACTGTCTCAATCGCACTGACGCAGAATGCCAACGAACAGCCGGACGAGATTGCTCAGCGTTTTGTCGCTGACGTCCAGCAGGCGCTCCGGCTTAACTTTGCATGGTTGCGGCTGTCATCTCCATTTGAGCTCAACTGCAATTCTGCAGAGGAGGACGTCCTGCCCGCTGAGTCGCTCGCACATATTGATCTTCAGGGCATCAAAACTGACCAGTGGGTGGATCGTTCGCGCTGTGTGGATCCTGTCCTCACGAGTGTTCTGCGGGACCTTGATCTGATTTCAATCTTTCCTGTTGACCATCATCACGTGCGCGGGCATCTCTTTCTTGGTCTGCCACGTTCTGCCGATCGACTGACGGATGAGCAGTTGAATGCAGTCAAACTGCTTGTGGATCAGTTTGCAGCGACCGTTCACAACCGACAGCTGGAAACTGCTCGGCAGTCGGCAGAACGTCACGCTGTGCAGCAGGAAAAGCTCTCCATGCTGGGGCTGCTTTCCGGTTCCCTTGCTCACGAACTCAGGAATCCACTGTCATCCATTCGCACGATTGCCACGCTTCTGAAGGAAGACTTCCCGGGTGAGTCTGACCAGGCGGGTGAAGTGGATCTGATCGTCAGCGAAATTGATCGGCTGACTGAGACAACTCAGGGACTGCTTGATTTCGCCCGCTCGAAGTCAGCGGGGAATGATCGGGTCTGTCCGGATGTTGTGATTGAACGTCTGATGAAGATTCTCAGTCACTTTGCGGGACAGCACGATGTGGTGGTCACCTGCGACCTGTCGCTTAATGGGACAACTACGGCGGTCGCGGCCACCAGTTTGAACGATGTGTTGTTTAACCTGATTAAGAACGCGATTGAGGCGGTGCGGGGTACGGATGATCGTCGGGTCAATATTTCCACCTGTTGCGAAGGCGAAGAACGGCTCTTGATTCAGGTCAATGACAGCGGACCGGGAATTTCGCCGGATCTGCAGGATCAGATTTTTGAACCGTTTGTCACCGGTAAGACCGACGGTACAGGTCTGGGGCTGTATCTGGTTGGACAGCGGATTCAGGAAATGCGAGGCGAAATCCTATGCTCCAGCAGTCAGGACGGAACCAGTTTCGAAATCCGGCTCCCGGTGGAGATTCCGACCTGATATCTATGAGGCCACGGCTCTCAGGACAAACTGAATCAGATTACAAGTCGATTAACGCAACCAACCAAAAGTCAGACGCCACATGTCAGCTGTTTACGCGATTGCCACGATGGACACCAAGGGCGAAGAACTCGCCTTTGTTGCGCGGTGTCTGAAACAGGCGGGAGTCGAAGTTCTCACCGTCGATGTGGGCACGCTGTCGGATCCTGTCGTGACACCCGACATTCTTCGACAGCAGGTGCTTGCCGACAGGACTCTTCCTCAGAGTGATGATCGCGGGACAGCTGTGACTGCCATGGGAGACGCCCTCACTGAGTTTCTTCAGGCGGAACTGGCTGATGGGCGTGTCAGCGGTGTTCTGGGGATTGGAGGCAGTGGAGGAACAGCGCTGATTTCGGCAGCCATGCGTGCTCTGCCTGTTGGGCTGCCACGCTTGATTGTGTCAACCGTGGCAAGCGGCAATACGGCTCCTTACGTCGACTGTACAGATATTACCCTGATGTATTCGGTCGTTGATATCGCCGGTCTGAATACCGTTTCCCAGCGCGTCCTCAGCAATGCTGCTCATGCCATGGCCGGAATGGTCACTCACCAGCCACCAGAAACAGAGTTGAAGCCGTGTCTCGGCATGACCATGTTTGGGGTCACGACTCCGTGCGTGACAGCAGTTCGGGAAACGCTCGAACGTCGAGGCTTCGACTGCCTTGTGTTTCATGCCACCGGAACCGGAGGCAGGGCAATGGAGGGGCTCGTCAAGGCCGGGATGATGAGGGGCATTCTTGATATCACAACGACAGAAGTGGCCGATGAGGTTGTTGGCGGGATCATGCCCGCTGGCCCTGCAAGATTCGATGCCCTGATCGAATCCGGTGTTCCGCTTGTCCTGAGTGCCGGTGCCATGGATATGGTTAACTTTGGAGGACTCGAAACAGTGCCGGAACAGTTCCGCGAACGGAATCTGCATGTGCACAACGCTCAGGTCACTTTGATGCGAACATCCGTTGAGGAGAACATCCAGATGGCAATGTGGATGGCCGCAAAACTCAACCGAGCGACCGCGCCGTTTACCCTGCTTCTTCCCGAAGGCGGCGTTTCACTGCTGGATGTTCCCGGTCAGCCGTTTCACGACCCGGAAGCAGATGCTGCGTTGTTCACGACTCTTGAAGAGTCGATCGAACCATGTGGTGGTCGGAAGATAGTCCGACTGCCACAGAACATTAACGATCCCGTGTTCTCCGCGGCGATTGTGGACGCGTTTGTGAAGTTGTGCCACTAAAACGCATCAGAGATGTCTGTAGCGTCGTAGAGTGATTCAACGAGTTGACAGGCTGGTAACCCGAAGCGTCACAGAAAACTGCATCCATCGACATACGTCGTTTGGCAGCCTTGCTTCTTGTGAGCCGAGACGCGTAAGCGGCCGGGTAAAACGCACCG
>CAJWGB010000315.1 GCA_913031625.1 uncultured Planctomycetaceae bacterium
GCCGAAGGTAACACCTGCGACTGCGATTGATGCTGTTCAGTCAACTCCGTCGTCGGACGCGGAAAGTTCCTCAGGCTTCGTAGAACAGGGGATCGAGATTCCTGACGACCCGTTCTTCGTGGAACTGGCTGTGGACCTGATTGCAAAAATCACTCAGTCCCTGCCCAGGGCACACACAGCTATTGCCGGCGAGGCCACTGCTCCGTTGATTGAGCAGGGGCACTGGATGAAGGGGACCGGAGGAACCGTTGGACTGCCAGTCCTGACAAAGCTCGGAGCAGCACTGGAAGACTCCGGGCATAACCAGGACTTTGCGTCTGCCCGGACAGTGCTGAGTGAACTTGAGCAGACGATTGAATACATCAACGCGCAGTTTGCCGCTGAATAGCAACTCGTCTGTGCCTCGCAGGCAGTCGGAGAGACAACTACTCGGGTTTTCCGACTCGACTCCGAAGCAACGCCAGCACTTCGGGGCGACCTTTTCTGACGGCATCAGGTGAAATTCCCAGCCCCAGAGCTTTGTTGAGGTACTTCACTTTCGTTTCGATTTGATCGCTCCACGGTGCGCTGCATTCGTCAAAAGCATGCTGGCCGTTATTGTTCCTAATGTTGGATTCGGCGCCTGCTTTCAGCAGGACAGAGACCACTTCAGCACGCCCAAGGAACGATGGCCCATGAAGTGGTGTGCCCCCGTCTCCGGTCTGAACATTCACGTCGGCGCCATTCTCAATCAGGAACCTGAGCGCCTCGACCCGGCCGAATAGTGCTGCGATTCCAACGGCTGGAGCGTTATTGTTGTGTTTTGCGTTGATATCCTGGCCAGCATCAAGGTGCTTTCGCAGTGCCACCACATCGCCCTGTCTGGCTGCTTCGAAGAAGGCGTCATTTGAGGCTTTCACCTGAGGCTCGCCTTTTTTTCCACCGGGACCAATCAGCTCAATGAAGTTCCCGTCCGGGTCTTTGATCACGGCGAGGAAATTGGGGCCGCCGACTTTAGCCGGAGTTTCCCCCTCGAGCTTAACGCCCGCTTTCTTGGCCCGTGCTACTGCAGCATCCATGTCATTCACAAACAGTGTGAGGTAGCTAAAGCCCAGTGTGGAATGAATGAACTTCTGATCCGGTTTCTCAGGTGGCGCATCCGGAAAGGCCATCAGCTTGAGCGACGGAGCATTCTTCATGTCCGCCATCACGAATCGTCGCACCACCACGGCTTTGTTGTTGGTCAGGCCAAATCTGGTTGCGACCTCTGCGGGAGCTGTGAAGCCTTTGACCTCGGTCATGCCCACAACATCAGAATAGAACTTCGCTGCTTTGTCGAGGTCAGACACGACGACGCCGAGGTCAAATGTGTTCTTCGAAAACACGGGGACCTTTGCCTTATTGCCCTGAGCTGAGACTGAGGACATTACGAGCAGGGGAAGCATGGCCAGAATCGGGAGTTTGGTGCCGTGAATCATACGTGGACCCTGTGAAAAATGAGGTGAACGGAGAGAAGGGAAAGGACTACCATTTGTAGGTCTGTTGTTTGCGAAACCCGGTGAGACGAATCGTGCCGTCTGCAAAGACATCCACAGTTGAGTAACCGTTGTTCTCTTCACCGGAACCTTCAATCATGGCACGATGCACGCAGTAGTGGATGCCCTTGATGGTTTTGACTTCATTCTGGTGGCTGTGCCCCTGAAATACGGCCATGACCTTGCCGGATGATTCCAGGATGTGACGGACCTCGGCTGCGTTCTTTACGCCATGGCTGTTTTTGACGTCAAGCCGCTGATGGACAAAGACAATGGTCCGGCTGTCTGTCTTTTCGAGGTCTGCCTGCAGCCATTTGAGTTGTGACTGGGGAATGTTCGGATCAGTCCATTCGAAGTTGCGCCGACCGTACGGCTGGCCGTCACTTCGGAAGCAGGCATCCAGTACGACAAAATGCAGACCTCCACTGTCAAAGGAATAGCTGGACTTCTGCTGGCCGACGCCGTCAAGGAATTCCTTCTTTGTCAGTGTGTACACACAATGATTTCCAAGCACATAGTGATTGTCTCCAGGCAATGCCGAAAACGCCTTGTTAATTGTGCGCAGGTACTCCAGTTCAGTCTCTACTGAATCAGCGGCGTCGATCAGGTCACCCAGCTCAACAACAAAGTCCGGTTTATCTTCTGCAAACTGCTTCGCAGCTTCCTTTAGCTTTGCCGGAGTCTCCCGATAATGGCGTGATCCCGCGGGTGCCTTGTCGGCAAAATGCAGATCCGTAATCAATCCAAATCGGACCTGACCTCGATCACTCAGGTTGTATGGTGCGGCAGAGGCGTGAGCTCCCATCAGAAACAGGCATCCGCCCTTGAGGATCGTTCGACGATTCAGTTGTCGGACTGGAGTGGGCTCGTTCTTCATTGGTGACTCGAATCTGATCTTTCGGAGAATTGATTAACTGAGTTAGCCGGGTGGAGTGTGAATGATATTACTCAACGATCCAGCGGTCGCAACAAAATGGACCCGGTAAACGACACCTCAGCCGGGCCTGACATCGTAATTCCCTCAGCAGAAGTATGGATGGTCAACGTTCCTCCCGGGAGCCTTACGCCGATCGGGGCGTCGGTTTCACAATGGCCGCTGGCGACAGCTGCGGCTGCCACGGCACAGGCCCCGGAACCACATGCCTGTGTTTCTCCGGACCCGCGTTCCCAGACCCGCACATCCAGAGTTCCGGCGTCAATTCTGCGTACGAATTCCACGTTGGTGCCATCAGGAAACAGCTGGTGTTCGGCTATCTGAGGCCCAACAGAGTGGACATGTGCAGTGGAAAGATCGTCCGTCCAGATGACAGCGTGAGGGTTTCCCATGGAGACCTGCTGGCAGTCGTATGTCTGATCGGAGAGCGTAATCTGTAAGCGGTCGCGAATCTGCGCCTGTCCCATCATTGCAGCAAAACTTCCACGGCCACTCCTCCTGCAAAGATCTAGCTGATTGACGGTAACCAGACGAGCGTCGGTCCGGATCCGGCACTTCTGTGCCGTTCGATCCGTCAAAGACATCCACAGCGCCACACACCGAATTCCATTGCCGCAGATATCGCCTCGAGTTCCGTCCGCGTTCCACATCTGCATGCGGACATCGCAGTCATTCTCGCGACAGGGAAACATCACGATGAGTCCGTCACTTCCGATCCCCGTGTGTCTGTTGGAAACCCGACGTGCCAGTTCACCGAGTACTGCAGGGACATCTGATTCAAAACCGTCGACGAAGACATAGTCGTTGCCTGCTCCGTGCATTTTGACAAAAGGCAGGTTGAAGGTGTCCTTCGTCATGGCTTAAGACGCGTTCCACAAATTGGCTGATCGACAGCTGGCAGTTCAGGTGCTGGCTTTACCGACCACCATAGGAATCGCGGGTTGCGTTATCAATGTGGTCGATGCCCCCGACGAGGGAGACACTCTGGCTGCGCTCTCGAATCCGTCGACTGCGGTGCCCTGGAATCTGATCACATCTGCCAGCGACCACTGCATAGAGATCGCCTTCGCTCGCAAATCCCCGCACCTGGGCAAGCCAAAGCCTGAGGCGTTGAGAGTATGTTCACCGATTGGGAGGTTGCTGTTGTTTGCCGGAATTCGCCACGAGCGAAACGACACCCTGACGGCCTGAAGGTTCAGTCAGTTCCAGGCTTATGAGAATCCAAGTGCGTTCAGCCAGCGACGTCCGCGCGAGCCCTCCTCGGGAACCTTCAATTCCCCATCGAGTGTGCCGTCTTCGAGCAAACGCATACCAAACTGTCTCGCGGCATGGTCGAGGCGTTCTCTTGTGGCTTCCAGAGTAGAGACCTGACGTGCAACGCGTGCGCGTTCGAGTGACATCTCCAGTTCACCCACCCGCACCTGTCGATCCAGAACCGACAGACCTTCATCAATCGCTTCTGCCAGTGATTCCGGCGCAGAGTCACGCAGGGCAACAAGGTCGTCAGGACTCAGGGAACGCGTACTTCGGTCACGCAGATGGCGGGCCAGCAGTCCGATGATTCTGCCGCGTTCAGCCATCGCTTCACGCAGATCGCAGTCATCAATATCGTCCGCAGGAACAAGCGTTGGCAGCTCAGGCAGGATACCTTCAGCAGGTTCAACCGCCGGAGTTGAAACTGGAACAGCAGGCGGTTCTGAGGATTCGTCTTCGTGAATCGGGCTTTCCATTCCCTCTGAAGCGTAAACAGCTGCCTTGATCTTCTGCCATGCGTCGTCTGCAGCGTCAGAACAGTCGGTGGTCATTGGGGCGGTAGAAGTGGCAGTGGCCTGCGAGCTGTCCGGAGAGGGAGCGGGGACTCCATGCACATGGTTCCAGATGCTCTCAAGCAACTGTGATTGCGCATCCATCGTCGTTTTTAGCTGAGAAACGGCTTTCGCCAGATCACCCCCCGCCAGATCCATGACGTTCCTTCTATTCTTGCAGGCCTATTACCAGACGGTGAAATTTATGGCGCAAAGGGTTCACTGGGCGGATTCACCAGTTTGACGTACCGGATTTCCCTCCCTTCAGGGCCATGTATGTGTATCCTGACGGCTGTAGCAATTGTCGGCGGAACTGGATTTCCTATTGCCAGAAGTCAAACAGTCTGCCGAGAGAAAACTCAGACCCTTTCCCTGACCTTTCAACTGCGCCCCTGAATCATGCCAAAGTGCCTGATGATCAAATCTGCACAACTGCCTGGCGCACCATACGAGTTCAGTGAGGCGACCCTACCCATCACACTGGGCCGAAGTTCGACTGCAGACCTCACCATTCACGATCCACTCCTGAGCAGAATCCACTCTGAGATCGTCTGCAATGACGCTGGCGAGTTTGAGATCCGAGACAAAGACTCAACCAATCTGACGATCGTCAACGGTCAGCATGTTGAACGCCACATCCTCCGACATGGTGACGTGATCTACCTTGGCGAAACGACTCTGTATGTGGAAGTTTCGGCGGAATCCGGCGGATTCAACGAGCAGACAACTCGCGAATTCGACGCCTTGTCTGACGGGTAATCTGTGAATCCCCGCTTCAGGACAGTGACGCCGGGACACCTTCCACCAATTCGCGGACACACAACATCAGTTCGGAAGACTCGAACGGTTTCAGCAGGACCCGGTCAAATTCGCCGAGCTGAGAAAGCCCCGTGAGTTCAGGACTGTACCCACTGCAGAAGATGACCGGAAGATCTGGTTTGTCGAGTCGCGCGTGTCGAGCAAGTTCCCTGCCGGAGACTCCGCCTGGCATCACCATGTCAGTCACGAGCAGATCGATCGCGTCCCGATTCTCCTGCCACACCCGGAGTCCTTCGCTGCCGTCGGAGGCCTCCAGCACGTGATGGCCCGCACGAGTCAGTTGGCGAACAATTGTACGCCGCACAGCAACTTCATCCTCGACGACCAGAATGACTTCATCCCCGCGGCTGATTCGTGGAGGCTCGGCGGGACTTTCGGAAGTCCCCTCTGCCGGCGAATGGTCTACAGGAAAGTACAGGTGAAAGACGCTCCCAACGCCCTCTTCAGATTCTACTTCCACCCAGCCGTCATGCTGATGAGAGATGCCAAAGACTGTTGATAGTCCCAGCCCGGTTCCTCGACCCACCTCTTTGGTGGTGAAGAAGGGTTCAAAAATTCGGGTTCGCAGCTCGCCAGACATTCCGGTGCCGGTGTCAGTCACTGATATTCGAACGAACTCTCCTGCAGTTGCTTCGGCGGACTTTAACGCTTCGGTTTCGGACAACGTCACAGTATGTGCGTCAACGAGCAGGTCGCCCCCGAAGGGCATTGCATCGCGTGCGTTCAACACCAGGTTCAGGATTGCCTGCTCCAGCATTCCGCGATCACCTTTGATCGGAGGTAGGTTCCCATCGACTCTGGAAATAAGAAGAATGTCCTCGCCTATCAGGCGGCTCAACATGCCGGTTAGGCCATCCAACAGACTGTTTGGGCTCACACGAGTCGCCGTGACCATCTGACGGCGGCTAAACAACAAGAGCTGATTCGTGAGTTCTGAAGCACGTTCAGCGGCCTTGTGAATCTCTCGGACGTTATCTTTATCTTCCTGCGAGAACTCCTCATTCAACAGCAACAACTCACTGTTTCCGAGCACGACGGTCATTATGTTGTTGTAATCGTGGGCGACTCCCGCAGCGAGCTGGCCGACGGACTCCATCTTCTGCAGATGGAGCAGCTGACTTTCCAGTTCACGCCGATCACTCTCATCTCTGGCAATCACCAGAACATCGCCGGTGGCCGGCTGCAGTTGGTGCCCAGCGCCCGCTTGACTCATCTGGAGCGCCAGAGCATCACCCACACGGTCGACCCGATGGCCCAATGGAGGGCTGTGTTGAATGCATGGCAAGCGCAGGTGCTCTTGGCAGACGAGCTCGCATGAGCGTTCTCTACGTGAGCCATGGCCATCCCGCCTTTGCCAAAGGGGGCGGTGAGCTGGCGGCCTGGCGATTGTTCGAGGCGTTTCGCAACAAGCCGGGTTTTGAAGGCAGCGGCTTTTTGGCGGCAGCCTCCTCACCGGATCAATTGCCAGCGGGTTCTGAAGTGGTGGGCTTGAGCCCGGATGAATGGCTGATCAAGCGCTCAACCAGCGCCATCACCCACGACACAGCAGTGAACCTCAGTTGTGGAGGGCAGTTGCATCAAGCCTTGGCTGGGCGACGTTTTC
>CAJWGB010000316.1 GCA_913031625.1 uncultured Planctomycetaceae bacterium
GTCAGCAGCTTCAAGCACCACGACGGAGCGTCCAGCGCGGGTCAGTGCGCGGGCGCATGTGAGTCCGGCCAGGCCGGCTCCGACAATGACAACAGGCAAACGACTCATAACAGACTCGCAGCTTCTTCCTGAAGGAACGGCACGTTGAGTTCGGACGGGATCGCGGTCAAACCAAATGCGGCGCAGATTCAGTCTGTACTGGAGGCCTTCAGCCTGTCCATTTCCTGTAACACGGCTTCCGCTTCCGCCGACTTTGATGCGAAACTGACGATGTCTCCATTACGCTGCAGATCGCGGGCCTCCAGCAGGAGCCGCTGATATTTCTTCTGTAACTGAGCCAAAGGGTCTTTCCGGAACCAACTCATCATTGAAATTCTTTCTCTCGGTTCCCAGCCGGATCTGTTGGATATCACGTGTTACACGCGATGCGTTTCTACGGTTGTAGACACCTGGGCGTGGTTGACATCCGACCAATCGGGGCGTGACAGGAAATTCGTCGGGCCTCCCGCCAGGTCACAAAGTGCTGTTTTTTACAGAAGTTTGTTCATGAGAGTCGATCCACCTCAGCTGAGCGTTCTGCTGGAACACGGAAATGGTGTGATGGAGGTCTTCTTCGGAATCCTGAAGAACGACGATGCCGTCACGTACTACCCAATCAGCTCCGTGCCTCGATCGGGCCGCGCAAGACCCACCGACCGACAGCAACTCAATGAAGCAGTTAACCTGCTGCAGTGGGCCGATGACCATGCAGGCGTCTTCGAGGGGCGTGTCTCGCAATCATGAGCCCCTTCTGCTGACTGCGGTGGCAACAAAGCCCGAACCAGGAGAAAACCCGTCCAGCACGACAGTACGTTCGTCACCCTGCAAACGAATCACGCGGCTTAAGAAGCCACAGAAGGAATTGCCCCCATGAGACGTTTCCTGCTCAGCACAATCCTGTCACTGAACGTCGCTCTGGTCCTGTTCAGTTTACTCATCGTGCGAGCCACTCAGGAAAGAAGCGTGTTCGACAATGGGCACCTGATCAAGGACGTCTGGTTTCAGGTTACGCTGGTCGATGCGTATCTTGGATTTGGCCTTTTCTATCTCTGGGTGATCTACAAAGAAAAATCGCCTGCCACCCGATTGCTGTGGTTCGTGCTGATCATGTGCCTTGGCAACGTGGCAACAATACTCTTCCTGCTGATTCAGTTCGTTCGACTTCCTGAACACAGTCCACTCAGTCACATTCTGTTCGTGGCCGAGGACCTGCCAACCCACAGGGTGACCGAGACTCACAGCACCCCCAACTGACGCGGATTCTTCGCCTCCCTGCCCGCAGCTGCGACAAACGGCGTACCGCCATTCGTTTATCACGCCGGTCCGCCGACCAAAGCGGAGATTTCATTACGCTCCAAAGCTGATTCCTGTCGGCTCTTCTACCTGTGTTCTGTCTTCGCAACTTCAGTTTGGCGTTCGAATGGGACGGTGCATGTGTTCGTTTTCTGCATGCAGAAAGTTCCAGTCATTGGGATTCCTGTGAAGCGGCATGCCCACTCAATCTGAGGTGGATGCCACCAGTGCTGGATGCCACCAGTGCCACCTCCCGCTTCGCTGAATTCACGGCAATTCCGCAAAGTCTGTGTCCGAATTTCTCTCGCGAGCGCCACCTCTTTCCTTGAGGTCACCCAAAACGGGAAAAATCATGGGGCGTCCACGTCGTGCTGAAACATGTCCTTACGATCAGGTCAATGTTGTCCACTGCGTCAATCGCTGTGTCAGACGTGGCTATCTGTGCGGACAGGATCCCGTCAGCGGCAGGAACTTTGAACACCGGCGCGGTTGGATTCGTGCGAGGCTTGAGTTTCTTGCCGGGGCCATGGCAATTGAGGTCCTCGGGTACGCTGTCATGAGCAACCACTTTCATGTAATCCTGCGTAACCGCTCGGACATCGTCGAAAAACTCAGTGATCGTGAGGTCGCTCTTCGCTGGTGGCAGCTGTGCCCTCAACGCAGAAATGAAGACGGCAGTCCGGCCGAACCAACAGAGTTTGAGATCAACGCATGGACAACCGACACCGAACGCAATCAGGAACTGCGACGCCGACTGTCGGATGTGTCATGGTTTATGCGATTTGTGGCCGGGGACATTGCCAAACGAGCCAACAAAGAAGATGAAGTGACGGGCCGGTTTTGGGAGGGACGCTTCAAGTGCCAGCCATTGCTGGATGACGCGGCTATTCTCACATGCATGCAGTACGTGGACCTCAACCCCGTTCGCGCAGGGATCGCTGCCACACCAGAACACAGTGATTTCACCAGTGCTCAGGATCGTATTGCTGATTGCCAGCTTGCTGTAAGCGGTGAATCCAGACAACGAAAACATTCAGACGCGTCCCATGCCTCCACACGTCAGGTTCGTGCACGAACAGAGCACGTCACAGAGCATGGTCCACGAGCAGGCTGGCTCCAGCCGATTGCGCTTGATCCGCCGCGTATGCGCGTTCGGCAACGTCACACGGGACGGCGCAACAGTAACGACGGGTTCCTTAACCTGAGCGTATCGGAATATCTGGAATTGCTCGACTGGACGGGCCGCCAGATTCGGCGTGATGGGAAGCGTGGAACGATTCCGACACGGTTGGCTCCGATTCTTAAACGCCTCAAACTGGATGCCGAGGTCTTTGTCGACTCAGTCCGCCAGTTTCGTCGCTGGCACTCGTCAGGAACCGGTCGTCCAGCATCACTGGAGCGGCAGCTGCAGCGCACCGGGCGTAATCGCCCGCTGAATGCGTCTCTTAGCCGTCAGGCATTCGCATAGCGGAGGCAACCTCTCCGTTCTTCACAGGCGACGTGCGCCGATCGTGCGCAGATGCTGTTGTCACCGCACCCAAAATGTCGCCAGCCGTGTCTCGAGACACGGCTATGCTGCTGCGAGTTTCGACGAGGCGGTCGTGATCCCTTCCCAAGAGATCATCGCCGCATCCGTACCGGAATGTTAATCGGAAGGTGGCACCAGCGGCAGCCCGCTTTGGACTCTAGCGTTTGATGGAACTTATGGCAGTCTTTCCGACGTGCCATATCCAGTCGCGATAGCCACTCCCGTGCCGCCACAGAAAATGGACGCCGATACATATTGGCCTGCGTGCAATAATCACCTTAAACACGACACGGTGTCCGCTAACCGCAAACTGAATTCTGTTGAATTCGCGCAGTTCGACTGGTCTATTGCGAGCTCTTAGGAATTTGAGGAAATGTAATGCGTCCAGCTGGTGACGTCTGTGGCCAGATGGCCAGAACGTCGAAGCATAATCTTCAAAAACCGGCCACAACTCTTCGCCCAGAGCTTCTACAGTATTGGGCACAAAAAATCTCAATTCGTGGAGCCGTTTGCCAAAAAGGCACTGCGATTGCGTCTCCAGTTGCGAGCAGAAGGTCACAAGTGCCACCTCTCCAAAAGCAGCCGACGCAGGTTTAAGCTGGCCGTGCACCTGGAAAGGTCGAACAAGCCACACGGGGGAACCGGACACGTTTCTCGGTGCAGAGTGTTGCTGCAGTGTAATCCTGCCAACTGCAAGCACCTGGCGCAAGCCTGTGTGTTCACGGGATCTCCATTCCTTCATGCCGTTCGAACGTTCTTCATCGTGCGGGGCTCGTTCCAGGAGCGTCACCATGGGACCGGCTGGGACGGATTTACCGCATTCACCGATTAGGCAACTCGGAGTGATCAGAATCACTTTGATTCTTCTAGGTGCAACGACAACATCACCTGAGTCGTGAGCAAACCTGCTGGAAAACCATTCTGTCTCGGCATTCTCAGCAATGACTCAGACAACACTTCAGAATCAAGCGGACACCCTGACTGCATCTCGCGGCACGCCCGATAAACTCCGGCGTTCGGCGGTGGGTGCGGCAGTGCTGATGCTGGGACTGGCTCTCCTTTGTTCCGGAGCCGCCGGCCTGATCAATCAGGTCATCTGGCAGCGAGGCCTTAAGGTCTTCCTCGGCGGCAGTGAAACGGTTTGTTCAACAGTCGTTGTCTTTGTGTTTATGGCGGGACTCGGAGCAGGCTCATGGTGGTGTGGTCGCAGGACTGCGAAACTTATCAATCCACTGAGCACCTTTGCTCGCGTTGAACTGTTGCTCTGTACCGTGACTCTGATTATCTGCGGAGTATTGGGCGCTGGTCTCTCCGGATCAGTGTTCGCTGTGCAACAGGTTGCTCTGTCGGCAGGAATTCCATTGCTTGCTGTTTATGCACTGGGCGCGATCCTTATTCTTACAGTTCCCACCTTCCTGATGGGCGTGACGATGCCGCTGGCTGCAGAGGTATGTCAGCGGAATCTGGGAATCACTGATTCGCGTGTCCTGGGCTGGCTGTTGTTTGTGAACACTTTTGGAAGTGTGGCGGGCGCTGTCGTTTCATCAGCGTGGCTGCTGCCAGCGTTTGGTCTTTCCACTTCTCTTGTCGTCGCAGTGGGGATGAACCTTGCTGCCGGCATCCTGCTTGTCTGCCTTTCCGCATTCCATACGACAGCTGCCGTAACGGGGTCATGCGAAGAACAATCGGAAGCTCCATCCAGCCTGTTGACACTCGACGCAGTGATGGCGTTTGGCCTGGGCTTTTGTTCTCTGGCTTATGAGATGCACCTGTTTCGGCTCTTTCCTCTCAAACAGGAGCCGCTGCCGTTCACCTTCTCTGCGGTGCTGACGGGGTTCCTTCTCTTCTGGAGTCTCGGTGCGGCCCTGTCTTCGGCGGCCCCCAGATTCAGTCTTAAACGATGTCTGCAGCTCTGTGCTGCGGGCTGTGTCCTGAGCGTTGTTTTCTCCAGTTGGGACACCTATTTCCATGTCGATGGGACGGGCCGTCTGTTGTCGTTCGTTCTGCTGAGAACTCACTTTTTTCTGCCCTGCGTCCTCTTCGGCTACCTGTTTTCCCGTGTCATACAGAACGCTGCCAAATCATGGGCCCGCGACGTTGGCCGACTCTATGTGTCGAATACGATCGGCTCGTGCCTTGGCATCCTGCTCATGACTTTCGTTGGGTATGAGATTCCGTTCTTTATCACCATTGTGGTGATCGCCATGTTCCTGCTGGCGCTGCAAAGCCTTGTGCCGGCGGAAGAAGGGACATCAGGTTCAAAAAACAGAGCAGGATGGACGCTCCTTGCAGCCGGGATCACCGTGTCGTGCGTGTGCCTTGCCGCCGACACCAGCAACCTTTTGCCGGGGAGTCGACTGTTCTGTGGCCGAGACGGAGTGATTGTTGTGCGAGACAACGGTGAGATGGTCTGGGACGGCCTGTGGCATTCTTCGCTGAGTGATGGCCACAGTCATGTCGGTACACACAACTGGCATGTGGGTGTGATGCCAGTGATCTGCCACGCTGAGACTCCGCCGAGGGATGCATGCGTCATCGGAGTGGGGACCGGAATCACGGCGGCCACACTAGCTAAGCTGGAGTCGATCGAACGGGTCGATGCCTATGACATCAGCACTGTCCTGCAGGATGTATTTGCAGCCTACCCCGAGGGCACACTGCACATCAGGGACAACCCAAAAATCAACCTGATCTGGCAGGACGCACGCTCAGGCCTCGAGCTCAACACTGCGAAGTATGACATCATTCAAACTCAGCCGCTTTACCTGAAGCAGGCAGGAAGCGGACTGTTGAATTCAAAAGAGTTCATGCAGCTGATCTCCAGCCGTCTCAGAAAGGGCGGAGTCTTCTGCCTGTACTCGAACGGGACTCCCGAGCAGGCGTTTGCGATTCGCGAAACTGCAGATCAGGTGTTTCCCCATCGGGAATCATTCTTCAACGGTTACCTCGTGATTCTGAGCAACGATCCAATCGTGGTGCGTGAGGAGACGCTTCGAAACTGTTTGAAGTCAGAGGATGAGCTCTGGCAGGAAATACGGCAGCATGTAACAACCGAAACACCGGAAGACGTGTTTCAGTTGATGGATGTGCCACAGTTGCATGGAGGTCGCGGGAAACTCGTCATCACTGATGACCATCCTGTTGTTGAATACCCGGATCAACTGCTTCGCATACTGAACAGGAACCCTTTGCCGTTCCGGCTTCCGCAACCGGAAACGAAATACTCGCTTCACGCTGCCCCGGAATCCCGGTGACCTGAGGGCGGAATCAATCATGAAACTCCAACACCTTGTTTACATGATCGCACTGGTCACCCCGTTCTCGCGGAGTGAGGCGGCCGACGTGAATCAGATGTGCCCGGTCTACACCGATCGCCAGGCAGTCGCGGATTATGCGGTTGTCCACGACGGCGTTGAAGTGAGATTCTGCTGCAGCGAGTGCATCATCGCCTTCAAAAAAGATCCTGATGCCTATGTGGCCGACCTTCCGCAGTTCCAGAACATGCCGCTCAGTCGCCAACTGACGCTGTTCGCTCAGAAGTACGGGATGATGGTGACAGCAGGAGTGCTGCTGGCCGTCCTGATCGGCCTGAGAATTCGACGGTGGAAGAATCCGATTATCCTAGACGGTCCAGAACCGACTGGCATGCAGGCACTTCTCAAACGAAAGATCACCCCTACGATTCCGCTCCTGGTGCTTTCCGGCTACCTCGGGTATGAGGTCTATGCTCTACAGAATAAGCTTCATGAGACTTGGTTGAAGGATGAAATTC
>CAJWGB010000317.1 GCA_913031625.1 uncultured Planctomycetaceae bacterium
TATCTGGCTTAAGCGTTGTGCGCTTTAATTTTAGTCATGGAGACCATAGCTTCCACAAAAATGGGATAGCGACGGTCCGAAAACTCAATCAAAAACTAGGGAGCCATGTAGCTATTTTGGGCGACCTTCAGGGGCCAAAGCTGCGCGTCGGCCTGTTCGCCGAGGGCAAGGTTGCGCTTGAACCCGGCCAGACATTCATCCTCGACAACAATCCCGAACCCGGCGACGCCAGCCGCATTCACCTGCCCCATCCCGAGATCCTTGCCTCCGTCGAGCCCGGCCACCGCCTGCTGGTCGACGACGGCAAGACGCTGCACATCAGCGCGCTGATCATGGTCGAGCGGCCGGGCCAGAAGAAGATCCTGAACCTGAACTGGAAGTGGAACTGCCGTTGATCGTGCGCATCGCACTGCGAAAAATACTGTCGACCTGACGAGAAGTACTTGAGCTCATGCTGGCAGACCCGCTTCGCGAGCTTCCCGCCCCGGATCTGCTCTGTGCGGAACGAGTTGTTCCGGAACGCGTGGACTGAGAACGATCACGGCCGGTGAACTCTCGAAACGTCTTCAAGAGTGATGATTCCACTTCTCTGGCCGCGGAGCCCGGACTCGTTCTGGACGGCCGACCTGTCGAGGCTTCCGCGTCCTGCTTCACTTCTCGATAAACATCAAGGATCGCACGCCAGCCCTTACGATTGATCTGCCGGTCGATCGTTTCGCTCGACAGGGCTTCGTTTTCTGTCGACGACGATGTGCCGTTGCGACCAGAGTTGGATCGCTGAGTATTTGTCGTGTTACGGTTTTGGCTTGTAGCACCCGTAGAGTTCCGGCTCTGATTGTTGGCCTGTCGGCTGTTTGACTGTGTTTGATTGGTGGAATTATTCTGAGTCAAATTACCCTGCGTGGAGTTGTTCTCAAGGAAGTTCCCGACAATGCCCTGGAGCTCTTCGCCGGACATGTTGCTCAGTTGATTCACTATTTCCTGAGACACCATTTCCTGCAAACCAGACGAAGTCCCGTTTCGGCCACTGTTCTGTCCGCGGGTGCGGTTGCTGAATCGCTGCAGGTTCTGGAGAGACTGCTGACCCAATACCCGCTGCAAGTCCTCCGTCGAAAGGTTGGACTCGGAAAGAAGGCGTTGGTTGTTCTCAAAGAGTTGTTGAAGTCGCTGACCACGAGCAATGTCTGACAGGTCGTTTCGTGTGCTGCTCCCTCGATCTCGGTTCTGACGAGCAATGCTTTCAATCAGCTCAGACACCTGCTCACGAGACATTCCGTTGAGTGAGTCATTTGTCGTCCCTGCGTTGTTACTGGTTTGCGTTCCCGTTTGGTTTGAGGTTCCGCTTCCCTGCTGATTCGTATTGTTTCCCGCCCCATTGCTGGTGCCTTGAGTCGTGTCGATCCCCTGCTGCTCAAGGAGATCTTTCAGGAAGGGAAAGCGTTCAATCAGAGTTGGGTCCGTGCTATTTGTGTTGTTGTGCTCGGAGTTGACAGGAGGCGTGCCCGGTCGTGTCTGAGTGCCCGGTTGCGTCTGAGTGCCCGGTCGTGTCTGGTTCTGACTGCCAGTGTTTGGTTGCTGTGAGTCCAGCCACGGCGGGATTGGGTTTTGCTGCGCGTTCTGTCTTTTGTGCTCCCGCATTGCTTCACCGAGCGCTTCGAGTGCCTGCGGGTTGCTAAGAATTGAATTCAGTGCTTCCGGAGAAATGTCGTCTGTTGTGAGTTTCTGGTCCTTTGTGAATTCCCGCATCATCTTCGCCAGCGTCTGCATAGCTTCCACTTCGGACGCGCTTAACTGCTCGCTCGGCTTCTGGTCCTTCGCCTGAGCCTGCAGGTACCTGAGGATCAGGATTTGCCGGTGCAGGCTATCATTGCGGGGGGGCTCAAGTTGGCGATGGATACCGGACTGCTGAGCAAACGTTTCCGTCGACTGAATCCCGAATGCCAGTGAGGCCAGGACGCAAAAGAGATGAAATCGCAAAGGGAGAGTTTTCATCAAAGCGTTCCAACAGAAATTGACCAGGGCTTCTTCAGACAGTGTAGCGTCGCAGTCACCCAAGTGCAGGCGATTTGAGCCACCCATAGGTGTGAGCGGCCTACATTCACTTTTCGTTCATTGAATCCCGGTATTCGCAGTTGAGTTGCCGTAACACTGCAAAAACCGGGACAAAACCACGCTCTGGACCAACAACTCCTCGGAATTCCCCGGCGATCGGACGATGACTGACAATTTCCTGACGACCTTCTACAAGGCACGTGGGAATTGGTGTATCGTCATATTGTCGATACTGGGGAGTGTGACACCTGCTTTTGCTTCCCCTCAATCCATAGAAAGAATCTTATGAAGAATCTCACCCCGACACGTCGTCGTTTCCTGCAGGGAGTTGCCGCTGCGGGAACATTTGGCATTCTTACAACGGAAGGTCGCGCTGCTGGTTACACGTCTCCCAACGCCCGACCCGTTTTTGCGACTATTGGCCTGAGAAACCAGGGCTGGGCGATCACTTCAAAGTCGTTTCGTTTTGCTGATTTCGCAGCTCTGGCAGACGTCGACGAGAATGTCCTCGGGGCAAACGTTGAAAAGACGAAGAAGGCTCAGAAGAAGACGCCGGATGCGTACGCCGACTACCGCAAGGTACTGGACCGTAAAGACATCGATGCCGTGATGATCGCCACCCCGGACCACTGGCACACCAAAATCGCTGTCGAAGCGATGCTGGCAGGTAAGGATGTCTATTGTGAAAAACCGCTAACGCTGACGATAGCCGAAGGCAAACTGATTGAGAAGGTCGTCAAACAGACGGGTCGCGTGTTTCAGGTCGGTACGATGCAGCGGACGGAATCCGGTCAGCGCTTTCTTCAGGCCGTCGCTCTTGTGAAAGCAGGCCGCATCGGAACCGTTAAGCGGGTGACCTGCGGTATCAATGGTATGAATCCCTCTGAACAGATTCCGGTCGTTGACGTTCCGGATGGGCTGGACTGGGACACATGGCTCGGGCCTGCTCCCAAAGTACCATACCGTGCGTTGCCTGAGATCCGTAAGGGATATGGCGGTGGCGTTCCTCTGTACAGCAACTGTCATTACGCCTTTCGGAACTGGCACGAATACTCCGGCGGCAAGCTGACCGACTGGGGCGCTCATCACGTGGACATTGCCTGTTGGGCACTTGGTGCCAGCGAGACAGGCCCAAGTGCGATCACTCCGCTCGAGTTCACACTGCCCGTCGAATACAAGGACGGGCACCCCGTTGTTGATGATCGTTATAATGCGGCCACGAAGTTTCGCATTCGTGCTGATATGCCAAACGATGTCGAAATGATTATCACCAGCGAAGGTGACAACGGGATTCTGTTTGAGGGAACGAAGGGGCGATTCTTCGTTAACCGAGGCCGCATTTCAGGCCGACCGGTTGAAGACCTGAAAAAGAACCCGCTTCCGGAGGGTGCTGTCGAAGATGTATACGGCGGCAAAGTAAGTGCTAATCATACAGCCAACTTCATCGAAGGCATGAACGCTCGAACGCAGCCAATCTCAGATGTGTGGACTCACAACCGCATGCTGGAGATTTGTCACCTCTCGAATATTGCCATGCGTCTGAACCGCCCGCTCAAATGGGACCCAGAAAAACGAGAAATTATTGGCGATGCTCAGGCGAATTCGTTCCTGTCACGCGAGAATCGAAAAGGGTTCGAGATCGACATGTAGGAGAACTGAGGACAACTTCTCTGCAGGCGTGTCAGTCTGACTGACACGCCTTTTTTCCTGCGCTGTCTGTTGATCCTGCGACCTGGATCGCTCCGATTCTTACGCGGAGTTCCATGGCACACCGCGTGAGGGACTTCTGGCGATGTCTACTACTCATGGAACGAGTCTCATCGAACTTAGAAGTTTACGTTTGACGCTCCTTTGAGCGCCAGCATCTCTCGAGTTTCTGCGGGTGTGGCAATCTCGAGGGACAACTCATTCAGGATGCGTCCAATCTTCGAAACCTGTGCAGCATTGCTTTCTGCGAGTTGCCCCCTGCTCAGATACAGATTGTCTTCAAGTCCAACACGAACGTGCCCGCCGTTAATCGCTCCAGTGGTCACAAAAGATGTCTGGTGACGACCTGCAGCAAGAATGGACCATTGATAGTCGTCCCCAAACAACTTATTTGCGATTCGTCGCATGTGCAGCAGGTTTTCGGTATCCGGGCCAATTCCGCCGAGGACTCCAAAGATTGTTTGAACGAAAAACGGGGCCTCAATTAATCCCCGGTCGACAAAGTGGGCGAGGTTATACAGATGCCCAACGTCGTAGCATTCATATTCGAATCGAGTCCCGCAGCCTTTTCCCAGTCGCTCCAGAATTGTTTCGATATCCGAAAACGTGTTTCGAAAGATGCGGTCTCGGGAACCACTCAGGTAGGGCTCTTCCCATTCATGCTGCCATTGATCAAATCGATCAAGTGCGGGGTACAGTCCGAAGTTCATCGATCCCATATTAAGCGAGCACATTTCCGGTTGCAGTGAGAGTGGCCCGGAAATCCTTTCCTCGATACTCATCGTTGCTGCACCACCGGTCGTAATGTTGATGACGGCGTCCGTCTGGCTGCTGATTGTCGGCAGGAACCGACGGAATATCTCAGAATCCGGCGTTGGGCTGCCCTCCTGCGGGTCGCGTGCGTGGAGATGAAGGATGGATGCTCCTGCTTTGGCTGCCCCAACGGCACTCTCGGCAATTTGGTCTGGAGTCACCGGAAGGTGGGGCGACATACTGGGAGTGTGGATTGCCCCCGTCACTGCACAGGTAATTATCACTTTAGGCATACGGCCGGTCTTCACTGAGGTTGTTCAATTGACTCCGGCGTCCCTGTCGCTGCTGGCAGGTGCGCTCAGGACAATAATGTCCTCGTCAGAGACGGAACGGGTCTCGTCTCCAGACTGCAGCCTGCCCAGCAGTCGTCCTTCAATGGTTTCAACCTGAAGGCATCCTTCTGAGTCGCCGATAAGTCTGTATTGAACGGGAAATCTGTCTGAATGACCAACGGTCCGTGACTGAATCACAAACGGAATCCAGCAGATCAGCACGTGTTGTCCCGGCTGGAGGTTCAGCATGCGTCCCTCCCATGGCGTAGTTCGCACCCGATCAACCTGCCACCAGTCTGTCAGGAGTTGTCTCAACGCTGTCAACATGCCGCAGTTCCTGTGTCTTCAACATGCAGACCGGGAGTGGCGGGACCGGTCACGCACCAGTCCCGCCACCACCCTACCCGGTCATTCCGCGGCAACCTGAGTTTTCAGGGCCTCCAGTTCTGACTCCAGTCGAGCAGCTCTCTCCTCCTGCTCAAACTGTCGTTCCAGTTCTCCGGCTTCAGGTTCTCGACCATCCATGCGATCCCATGCCTGCGACAGTGCTTCTTCACGCTCAACTTTTGCTTCCAGACGGCTGAATTGAGCGAATGCAGATCGGCTGTGAGTACGTTCCAGAGCACTGTTGATCTTCTGCGTGGACGCGGCGCGTGCCATGCGCGCGGTCAGCAGCGTCTTCTTCTGGCGTGCCTGTCGAATTCGGTCCTCAAGATCACGGACGGAGTGTTGGAGCTTTTCTACTTCCGTCTTCTGTGAAGCATGATCATTCGCAAGTTGTGCTGCCCGTTGTGCGGCCGCCACTTTCCGTTCCAGAGCAGCCCGTGCCGTCTCTTCGTCACCTCTCTGCATGGCAACTGCAGCACGATCCTGCCACGTGTCTGCCTCACTCGCCTCTCGCTCACTGCGAGTCTTCATCTGAATCTCATCCGCGACAGCTTCTGCTACGCTCGCTCGAACTCGGTCGAGTTCCTCCTGCATGTCGATGATCAGTTGATGCAGCATTCTCTCCGGGTCTTCAAATTTCTCCCGGAGAGAGGTGATTGAAGATCTCATTACAAGAGAAAAGTTCGTTATCCAGCTCATGGTAATACCCTTTCAGTTAAGGAGTTGAGTTAACAATCTACTTCCACGTGGCCAGTTCCGCAGACACAAAGCGAATGCGGGACAGAACCTTCTCACGATGGTTTTCGCAGAACGCTGCGATACCAATGACCGCCATTCCGAGGCCGATTCCGCACAGCCACGGGACAAACGGGTAATCCACTCGAGACTTCAGCACCATTGTCAACAAAGCCACTGCCAGTGCCGCACTTCCGGCATATACCAGAGCTCTCAGCTTCAGCCCGATCGCCAGCAGAATCAGTATCACGCTCGTGGCCAGCAGTGTGAGGGCCGGCACCCAGCCGTCATTCATCAATTGGGTGACAGGAGACATCAGAATCATCAGTGCTCCGATGTACCTCAGGGGTTCGTGAGCTGACTGAGGAATCTGCTTCTTCAGCAGTTCTGTGAAAGCCAGGACAGTCAGTCCGGCGGGAACCAGATAAAACCCCGGGTCGGTGACGTCCAGTAGCCGCCACATCATGATCAGGCCCAGATTGCCAGTGACAGCAGCTGCAACTCCGAAGCGTCCTTTGCCGGTTGCGATCGTCTGCTGGACATGCATCGGATGAGACCGAGATGGGATTACATCGAGAAGACCGGTATCCGTAAACCGTAGTCCAATATAAATTCTCGGTGACGAAATTTGCCGCGGTCACCGACCATGACTGCCCGCCGGGTGT